>JAWXBG010000259.1:0-12083 GCA_034439875.1 Flavobacteriales bacterium | reverse complement strand
AGAGGAGAGGGCTATAAACCACCAGGTCAGCCAGAAGGGAGGTTTAATGTTGATGAAAATCTCCCGGGGTGTTTGATTCCATACTCCATCTGCATTGCGACCCAAGAGTAGTAGCGTATAATCTCCGGGCTGGAGATGTGCATATCGGGCAAAGCCCTGCGAAGACCTGGATTCTACATATTCATCATCCACTCCGAGGAGCTTGTACCGCACGTGTGTGGCTGCCGGATCTGAATAATCTATGGCATGAAACTCAAATGAAATTGTATTCCTATGATAAGGCAATTTGTAAATATCAACATGGTGGGAAACACTATAGTAAAAATCAGGCTCGTCGTTAATCAGGACTTCACTGATATATACCGGTGCTTCCCGCTGTGATAGATGAACCTCTTTCGGGTGAAAAACATTCAAGCCATTAATACCGCCGAACATCATTGTTCCGTCCTCTCTTTTTAAGTAAGCATGCGAATTATACTCACTGGCCTGCACACCGTCCATCTCTGAAAAAACAATCACTTCGCCGGTATTGGGGGTGTATTTCAGTAGGCCCGTATTTGAGCTGAGCCAGATATCACCATCTTCATCCATCATACCTGCGTAGAGTGTTTGCAGTAAATGATTTTTGGGATCCAATACTCTGGTGTGCTTTCGTGTGATAAGATCAAGATGGTAGATCCCATTATAATTAGTGATATAAATGCTCTTACGTTGAGGGTCATCCACGATACTCAATACACCATCTCTGATGGGCAGTGTATAAGTATACGCATATCGGCCGGCGATAGGGGTGTATACTAAAATGTTGATTTGATCATTGCTGACATATAAGTTGCCTTGTAGATCCGTCTTAAAATTGGTGACTAATTTGGATCTGGTCACCACATCTGTAAAAGGGGTAAGGTTGCAGGTATGGCCATCCATGGTTAATGCAAAGAGTCCTTCTTCTCCGGCTCCGACGATGATGGTGCCATTCGGGAGCAGATTGATCTGATCAAATTGAAGTACCTTCTCACCAGATGATTGTTTGACCGGCACTATTTTCTTAGTTGATATGGATAGCAGGTATAAATGATAATAAGCACTAAAAAGGATGGTGTCATCATCAAGCAGGATGCCAGAGAGGGTTGAAAAATCTTCAACTCCGGAGGGAAGCTCGGGCCACTGTGTTATAATTTGGCCATCTTGATCCATCAGGATAATACCACTTTTACGTGTCAGCACTATATAGGTATGGTCTGAACGCTGCAATATCCTGGCTACTGAAACTTGCTGTAAATCTGCATGCGCATCTAGGAAGTGATTAAATTTTTGTTTTTTAAGATTATAAAAGAAAACCCCTTGTCCATCACACCCGACAATAAGCGTAGAATCCGTAGTGATAAATGGAGAATAAGTCCGTTTGGCCGGGGCAAGCGTTGACTTATCTAATGGTACAATGTGGTTGATGACTTTACGGGATTGAATGTCAAACTCAAGTATGTCCCCCCTGGATACAGTTACGAATAGTTTGTCATCACCATATAAAGCTATTCCGCCTACAGGTGTTTTGGCAATGGATTGACGAAAGACACTATTATGAGTAGATGGATCATACAAGGCCAGGTCACCATTTGCAAATCCTATCCAGAATAGGTTGTCGGCTGCCTGACAAACATAACTTACATATTCAGAATCGGTGTGAAGCAGATTTGATTTGTTCCCCCGACCCAATTCATATAGTGAATATCCTTCATCACTTCCCCCAAGGAGATACATAGTAGATTTGTTGCGGGTAACTGCCATAAAATATACCTCACTAAAATTGATTGGATAGACGGACTGGATTGTTTGGTTGCTTATATCAAAAACAAACACCTCTTCACCGGCTTTGAGATAGAGTTGATTGTTGTCCAGCAGAAAGGCTTTATAGTTTTCCTTGAGGGTATCACCATCAGTACTGGTCAGAAACCAATGTTGAAATTGATCAGTCCCAGGATGGTACCGGTGCAAAGCTTCATACGTTGTAAACCAGATATAGCCGGAGGTATCTTCAAAAAATGTGCTTTGCACGTTATTGCCGATCATGTTGTGGGTGAGAGGTCGATACACATGCGTGTGAAGGCCATCGAAAATATTAAGGCCGTCGGTTGAAGAAATCATCATGAGTCCTTCTGACGTAACATAGTAATAGGCATTAGAATTTTGGGAGAGCTGAATGCTATTAAACTTAACGGGAATAGATTGTGGATATAAGGATAGCCAATATTGAACTAAAATTAAAACCAGAAAATTCCCTTTTAGCATCATGGTCTTACCAGATATCCCTTTTCTTTAAGTTGAAAATAAGGATCTCCTGTTGCTCGAATAGTAGGCAGAATCCATCCTGAGTCGAATGCCTTGAGAACATCGCTATTCCTATAATAACTTGAAATATAGCCGTATAAGAACATTTCAAAGAATACAGGTACTGATTGAGATGTGTCTGTAATAAAATAATCTACATTATCCCAAATATCTTTTATATTAAATGCTTCCCCACAGGAGAATAATCCCAGAAGATTTGGCTTATCCAACTTGCCCTTTAACTTTGAAATTATATCACTAGGCTGAAGCTTTTTTTCTCCAAGATCCATGCTGATATCATCACCATGTCCCACAATAAAAACTTGCTCAAATTTTGTGAAACAAGATCTGAAATCCTTTGCTGTAATGGTGTTGATATACTTTACTACAAGTTTCCCACGATAGGCTGTATATCGAGTTCCCCTATTAATCCGCCTGGCCAAATCCTTGATAGATGTCAAATATATTTTATCCTCTTCGTCTTCATTCTGCGGTTTAGACACAAGCACCAATATTTTATCAAGCTTACGGATACTATACTTTATCTCCATGATCAGAGATGTTTCCCTTCTAGTCATCTTTAAACTTTCAATTTTACGAATAAAATATAATGAAAGCCTGTATTCTCCTGAAAATAAACCGAGAACTGCTAAAAAAATATAAGTTGTTTTATTTACCTCCGTATTCTTGGTCTTGTAAGCAAGTAACAGCGATTTCAAGTTCCTGATATCCAATGCCAGGTCAAATTGGTCATTTGGATCTATCTGATAATACAGTCTCAATTCAGGAGGTAGTAAATCCCTATTTATAATATCGTAGAGATTCTTTAGGTCACGATTCATATTATGATAACTCGCTATTTTTTATAGAATGAAAATGAGCCAGCAGGTCGTCTTCTCTGCTGGCTTGAACAAAGTAAGTCAAGTAGTTGGAGAAATCATCTTTATAGAAAATTGGACACACTAGTAAGTGAAAGAAGTCTTGAAAAAAGAGCGTTTCTGCTGACTATAATATTCAACTCTATTCCAGATTTGTCACTTATTTCCTGTTCGCTTCTTTGCTTTTGTAACTGTATTTGGCCTTTTAGGTTTTATTGCAGTCTGCTTAGCTTTTCTCTTCAGTGCACTTGCTTTTTCAGTATCAGTAAAGGGCGGATTTGGTGCTTCAAGCAGGGAACCCTTCTTCGTCGTCATAAGTGTGACAGCATATACCTTACCTACCTCCCCTTCTCTTATTCGATCTTTTACGCCAGCATAAACCCCATTGTATCTTGCAAACCTGTATATACTATGAGGGAATGTGGGATCTGTAGCTCCAAGTATTGTAAACCATTTTCTGAGCCGCAATGTACCACTTGGGAGCAGTTTAGGTTGTGATCTTCTGCCGCCTGATGAAGTTTCGCCTGTTCCAAATGGTGGGTTTGGGGCATCAAGCTTTGCTGCAGTAAGAATAGTTACCGGGTAGGTATTGCCTGGTGTACCTTCGCCGATTCTATCTTTTACGCCATTAAATCGTCCATTATACCTTGCATATCGAAAAGGGCTGTTTGGCTGGGCGGGGTCCACTGGTCCGAGGTCTGTAAACCATTGTGATAATCTCGTCGTCATGTTGAAATAGTTAGTTTATGTTAATTATAAATATATACCCGGGTCTATATCCGTTTTTGCACCAATTAATGCTCATACGAGCTTGATTCAACCTGAACGGAATTGTGAATTATCGTGACTGCTCATTTAGCTTTCAACTGCTGCTCCAGATGGCTTCGCACTTCATCATGCTCTACTTTGAGTATCCGCTTCAGCTCTGGATGAATCAGGTTGACAATATATTGAAATAACCCCAAAACAAATATAGATAAAAAGAAAAAATTATCCGATCTGGTCCCGAGCTTAAATACATTCCATTGAAGTTGATCATCCAAAAACCAAAATATCCCCACCAAAGCAAATAACCCTATGTTGTATTTTAATCTCTTCCGTCTCAGTTGCAGACTCACAGTATCCAGTTTACTTGGCTTATCTGTATTGTACTGTAAGGAATGGCTGAAATCCCTGTTTCGAATCCGAAAAACATCTGTCATCACGGAATAGGTGACGATGTGCGATGGAAACAACCGGATCAGGTCTTCTTTAAGCGATATCGGGTCGGTTTTTCGCGTGGTGGTGAAGGTGGACTTAACAGGCATCATAAAATGATTTCAAAACGCTAAGCAGGAGAAATTAAACGAAAGGAGAGATGTATCCCTATTTTGCAAGAAAATTCAAATTAGTTTGCTGGGCTTTGACCCAAATCATCCCTCTTAATAAAAGGAAGAAAGTACCCACATTAAGGTACCGTACATTCCGACTATCAACAATACCCCTAACATCATCTGGAACCCTGAAGCCCAATTGGATTTCACCTCTTCCCAATTGCCATTTTTGTCAACCCATCTCCTGGAACCATAATAATGCAAAAAAGCTAGCGTAAAGATGCAGAAGGTCACGAAACTACCTCCATCAATTCCTTCCTTTAGAAAAACTAGCCTCCAACCAATATTTAGGAGAATAGCTAACGCCAAGCCTATGGACAACCAAATAAATATTTGAATGGTCTGTCGACTGCCACAACCCCAAATCCCCAATTTTACCCACAAAGGATATTCCGTTTTCATATGAATAGATTTATTTGTTCCTTTTTCCAATTTTAGGAGACGACCTCATCAAGGTATTCATGTGTTGACCAGGGCGTCTCCTTTCATTCAATTATTACAAGTGAATAATCCTCCTGGTGATCACCCCTGCCTCCGTCAATACTCTCACGAAATATAAACCGGCAGGCAAATCTCCAAGATCCATTTGGTGCGAAAATTTTGTTGTCCCCGAACCGCTCTCCGGAACCTGTCGAACAGGCACTCCCAACTCATTGATCAGTTCAACTTTCACCTTGGTTGCAAATTGAAAACTGGCACTGATATTCAATTCGTTTTTCACTGGATTAGGGCTGATCAGAAGATCTTCCGCTGAAAGCGTGAGTACTGGTACGGTGACTTCCCCTATGGTGGTGATGACGTTGAGCTCCTCCCCATCTTCATTTTCAAAATAATAGGAGACCGGATCCTGACTGAAGGAAACCTCTGACAGGTCTATCTGCGGGAGCTTGGGCATAAACTGTATAGTATACATCACCGCATCATCCGGCAAAGTGACTCCCGTAGCATCATCCCAGATGAACCCAATAAAACCAGCTAACGGATCCAGAATAAAATTATCCTGATTCAATCCCAACAAAGGATGATATTCTCCCACACTTAACAGCGTGAACTTATCAGGATCAAAGCGAACTGAAAATTGTCCTGCCCTTATACGATCAAATAACCGCGTAGAAATGCTGACGGAAAAAGTATCCACTCCATGCACATCTATAGAAGATGCGATCAGATGTATATCAGCTACGCCACGTTGATCGAGTATAGGATTATCTAATAGCCCTTGCGGATTGTTACTGTTATTTACATCCCCCATTTTCCATCCAATCAGATCCGCATCACTCACATTACTTTGGATATTCTGCAACACCACACCTGTCGGCCATGTGGAGGAAAATGGATCAGCCGGGGTCGGGAACAAATAATCTCTGTCTGTAAATACCCAGGACTCGCAAGTAGGGAGATCGACAATATGTCCAAGGATCAGTCTGCGCAATTCAGACACATCACCCGCATTGACTGCATTGCTTTGTCTGGCATCTGCCGCTAATATTTTATACGGAGTGTTCAGCTTCTGGATTCCCAGGATATGCCGCTTGATCGCACTGAGATCCCCTGAGTTGACACCATTCTTATAGTTGGTATCCTTTGATGCGCTCACTTCATAGGTAGCTCCTGCAGGCACATCGGTAAAACAATAATCCCCGTTAGCATCCGTCATGGCCGTATACCGCTTGCATCCATGGAGACTTACATTCACATTTGCAATGGGAGCGAAGTCTTCCCGCATGATAGTGCCACATACATCGACAAGCTGTTCAAAACAAAACGAGCCTGATCGGACCACCGGGGTAATTATATTCCCGTTTACATCTTCGGCATAGATAGCTACAGGCGTGCCTGTGATATTGAGATCGGTTTCACCGGCAACGCTGGAAACAATTCTGATTCTGGCGATAGCGATGATCGTATTGTCAGGAATGTCGGTAGCCGATGGATTCTCCCAATAGAGGCTACCGGTAGCGGCATTATTGACAAAATCCTCAAAGTCCCCGGGCAAATTCTGCGAAAAGACCTCGAGCAATTTTCCTTTGGTGGTGTCTTCCAACTGGATACTGAACTGGAAGTTTATCATATCCTCAAATCCCCTTACGCGCAGTGGGATTTCGACGATCTGGTTTTGCTCACCACAGATACTATTGTCAAAATCAAACGTGAGATTACCTGTGATTCCTCCGGACGTATATTCTCTATAACACCATTTCCAGCTATTGTCGCAAGGATCAAAATATCGGATGTAGATTTTATGATTTGATACAGATGACAGATTGGTACTGAGTGTATTCGTGGTACCTAATATCGTATTGTCCCTAAACCATGTCACTTGCTGCAAATTGTCAGGTGCCACCAGCGTCACTGTATTATTTGCGACCGTAAAGGATATCAAATCTCCACAGGCTGTCGGGTCACACCAGTAAAAACGCAGACAACATAACTGCCAACCAAGGCCGGGAATCCAATATCGAAGCGAAACAGTCCTATAATCACAATTGGCTCCGACAGGAACAAATGCACTTTGTAGTCCAGTGCCCAGTGATGTTCCGGTTTCTTCCAGAATCCAGGACATACTTTCATACGCCTGATCTACCGAAAACCTGTACCCACTATTCTCTGTATAATTTATCCGGATGATGTTACAATTGACCGGGTTGCAGAAATAGATCAATCTGCAACAGATGCGCCATCTGCCGGTATTATCTCTGTACTTAACCGATATCCATCTGGAAACACAATTGCCGGGATAGGGAATGACGATGGCGCTTGTGGTGCCGAGCGTTTGTGTAGGTGTATCATCAAAGTACCAAGTAATATCAGTTGACCCAGCTGAATTCAGTTTGAACGTAGCCTGATCCGATGATGACAGATAGCCATAGTCTATCGAACCGAAACATTCATCTGGAGGACACAAATAGATTCTAAGGCAACAAATTCTGTAGCGGATCCCATCAAAATACCGGACACTTATCGTCCGCCAGTTGCACGGTGAAACGGGCAATACCCAATTACTGTTTATGCCCTGGCCTATTTGCTGATTGGTTTCATCAATCGTCCACTGAATATCTGAGGACCCCGAAGGAAGACTAAACTGATAGCCTGTAGCGGATACAAACTTCCAGGATATGGTGTTACAGATAAATGGATTTCCTACGCCGATATCTATGCAGTAGTAATGTACGCATCCGTCATTGCCAAAATAAGGAAAGCAAACTGTGTAATTGCCCGCACCCGGAAACGTATAGCTGAGTGAAGTACTTCCGCCACTTACCGGCACATTGTTGACAAGCCAGCTTTGCCCCTGCGCGATGGGTTCGCTGGCGTTAATGAGATATTGAAGGTTATTTTCTGTTCCAATAAATTCGACCGTCAATTGTCCTTCATTGGTGGTGAATGTAGGTTCACACGGATTGATATGTGTGCACCAGCAATAGCACCACGTTCTGCAACCAATGGTGATCACCAGGCAGATGGTATAGTTACCCGGATCATCATAAGTATGAGATACATTCTGGTTGGAGGAGGTGTTGCCATCTCCAAAATCCCAGGCATAAACTGCTTGCTGACCTGAAGGGGGGGAAGGTAATTCAATCTCTACTGTTGTATTTTCAATATAGAGTTCAATGGCTTCGGTAATATAGACGGGAGGTGTGTTGCCGGAACATGTTGGGTGATCAAAACACAATTCGGTACAATACGAAGAAGTACCGCATGCGTTTGTCACATACAGACATACCATAACGCAAGAACCTTCCGGAAACTCAATCACAATCTGTGGCGACTGCGGCGTCCCCTCGAAGATGAAAACATCCGGACTGGAGAAGGTCCATTCTACCTGGTTTCCATCATGGTCTGCATTTAAAATAAATTTGTTAAAGAGGGCAAACTGAGATGTATAAAAAGCCACCGGAGCTGTGATGCATCCTCCTATCACTACTTCGTGACAACAACTAAAGACCTGGATGCCGCTGCTAAATACTACCTCGCAAACCGTATAGGTTCCTGGGCCAGGAAAAATAATCGATGGATTTTCTGAGGTGGATGAGGTTCCGCTGGTATATTGTTCATTGGCTTCGGGAACGTTCCATTGAAAGGTTAGACTGCCTGATCTGTGTTGATCAGATGGATCATCAAGATTGACATCTCCACCGCCGCAAAACCTATTGAGGAAATCAACTGTATTGGAAGCCTGGTATCTGGGCTGAAACCAAAAGCAGTCATCGCAAGGATTACAATCCACCAACTCACATACTCCTTCTGTCCATTCGCAAGCGGAGTAACCTGCATCAGAAGCATAACATTCATTCGGAAACTCTGTACCATTGACACATACCGGCACATAATCCTGAGAACAGGTTACAAAGCCGGAGAAGTGCTCCTTATAGCATATATCATCAATATAAAAGTCTGTGCTACCTGTGTTATTGTAATAAAAGTTTAAATGTCCAATCGCATTCGTTTGATAATTGGAAATGGTCTGTCTAAGTGTACTATTTTGCCAGAATTCAATTCGATCTGATGGAAAGAAAATCAGGACAGATTTAAACCATGCATTGGATGTATATGAAAAAGTCCCAATCGTTTCACTTGTGTTGGGTGATGTCTGCCTATACATCGTTGCCGTACCGCTATTGTACTTTACAAACAAGGGATAAATATTACTCTCAGAAGTATAAAATCCAAATGACCCTGCTTTACCTGAAGGTATATACATCATCCATTCAAGCCGCGTCACACTGAAGATGGTCCTGTCAACATCAAATACAATATCGGAGGTGCTTCCAAAACGGAGTGATTTGGTTCCTGAAAAAGATTGCAGCGTAGTAACTGTAGCTTGTTCGTTGGGTTGATTAGAAAATAAATAAAACGGAGGTGTGCCTTGCGGCGTAATATTTCCATTTGAATAGTTTTCAAAATCACTGCATTGTGAATAATCATATATAAACGAATTACAACAAGATTCAGGGCAAGTGACGGGTGGTGTTGAATTAATTTGAGCTTCCCATATCCCCCGACCATACGTCGCTACTCTGATCAGGTCTGCTGATTTGACCATTTCCATATCGCGAATTGGAACCAGGGGCAATCCTTCTTCATAGATACTCCATGCACCTCCGCTCCGGTTGTACACCCCTATATTCATGCCGAGATAGAGTCCATCGTTACCTCCGACTTCTTCATCTACGACGATACAGCGGGCTTGCAATGAGGGGAGGCCGGAAGAAAGATCTGTAAAGTTGGTCCCCATATTCTCAGACACTTTGACTTGTCCGGAAGTGGTACTGAGGGCGATCCAGATTTTTTGGGCATTGCTTTCGCTTACATAAATATCGCTGACGTATCCACCTGCATTGACAGATGTCCATGAACTTCCACCATTGGAGGTTCTATACAAGGTGTTGCCGACCGAGGCATAGATAAAGTTTGTATTGGAGGGTGCAATTGCAAGGACATCGAGATCATCATTGATGGCGCCGACTGAAATTTTAGTCCAGGTATTTCCGCCATTAGTAGTTTTATACACACCATTCCACCCTCCATAAAGGATGTCCTGATTATTTGGATCTATACATAGTGGTGTGACCCAATTGCCTTCGTCGGGTTCCGGGAGATCAATCAAGGACATGCCACCATCCGTAGTTTTATAGAGACTGCCCAATTGGGTCATTCCAAATATGACATTGGTATTTATGGGACTGATGACATTATCCATTCCGTCTGCTCCCAGCCAGTCGATCCATGCGCCATTTGGTTTTCGAATCGAAGTACCATTGTCTTGTGAACCGAAGCATATCACCTGCGGATTTTGTTCAGAGCACGATAGCCGGTATATCTGTCGGATACCAAGACCTTCAGACAGATCAATCCAGTCACCACCTGCATTGGTACTCTTATAGACACCTCCATCGCTTCCTGAATAAATGGTGCTTCCGATATATTCAAGTGCATGCACATCGGCGTGATTATATCCCAGCGTGTTGTCATAAAACCATTCGGTCAGTGGGGTAAAAGAAGATCCCCCATTTACAGATTTCCAGCAGATGATTCCGGCAATATAGACTTGATCGGCATTGGCCGGATTAGCACAAATGGCCATATCATAATCAGCTTGTCCACCCTCTCCGGTACCATCGCTCTCATAGCCAAAAAAATTAGTGCCGTTGAAGGAATTACCGGAGATGGTCGTGATAAAATTCTGGCCTGAATTGGTAGAACGGTAAAGCCGGCCAAATTCCTCAGCGGATGCCTGTACGACGTAAACTACTGCTGGGTTTTGCGCTGACACGGCTATCATTGATCTGCCGACGTGGGTGATCCCATTAGATGATCCGATATTTGTCCAGGTGGTACCATTGTTCGTAGAGCGCATAAACGCTACGCCGTTGCCAGAGCCGGAGGCATAAACGATGGTAGGATCGCCGGGCTTAAATTCGATATCCTCCATCGGATTGGAAGATACCATGGCCCAGGTGTTGCCTCCATTGGTTGAGCGATGCACCCCTGTTGAAGAGGCTACAAGGATAATATTAGTATTGGTGGGATGCACAACAATTTTCCTGACGCCTTGCGGCCCAGAACCTGTCTCTTCCCAATCTGATCCGGAGCTTGTAGATTTTAATACGCCTCCTTCAGAGAGTCCTGCATATACTTTGGTAGGATTGGCCGGATCTATCGCGAGATTAAAAACATCCATCCATGCAGCATTTTCAAAATCGATGAGGGGATTCCAGCTTGTACCGCCATTGGTAGTCTTCCAGATTCCACCTCCGGGAGAACTCACATACATAATGGAGTTATTCGATGCCTGCACGGCTACGGAGGTGATTCTGCCATTACCTGGATTCCAACCTTCTGTTGGAGACCAATAATCGGGGCCCAATTCTGTCCAGGGAACCATCCTGCGTTCATGCTCCGGTTGCCTGGCCATGAAAGATTTGAATGCAGCATCTTCTGTGTCTCTGGAAATGAAATAACCGTTTTGATCAACATGAAATTTTTCCTCATATAGCCAGCGCTGAAACTGCTTATACCCTGATCCGCGCCCTTTTCCTTTTTGTTTGAAAATCTGGTCTGCCAGATTTTCTATTTCATGGATGGTCAGACCGGTGGTGTCCATCAATCTGAAGATGCTGCTCTGTGCATGGCTTGAATCGGGTGACAACCAACCCAGGGATAGAAAAAGCAGAAGTAACAAATAACTTCTGAAAGTGAGTGCAGGTGCTATAACCCCGCAATGGTTAGCGATGAGATTTTTCATAAAAGGGTGTTATTAGGATTGAAAATCTTGAATCCAAAATTCCCTGATATGCATTGGTTGGGGTATATAACTTTTGTTATAAGCCCTAGGGGGGATTTTTTTGTTGTTTATTGGTTGACTTGTGCTGAAGGGAGCCGAAGCACGTGTTTATTGGTTGACTTGTGTTGAAGGGTGCCGAAGCACGTGTTTATAAGTTTATATGTTGATGTGTTGATGTGTGATCGACAGATTGTTCATTGGTTTCGGTGAATAGGAAGT
>JAWXBG010000258.1:0-6940 GCA_034439875.1 Flavobacteriales bacterium | reverse complement strand
TGCCGATGAATGCAGTATTCTATCGCTTAGATTTGAGAATCCCGCACGCATTCTACAAAAATTGCCCTAATGCGTAATGCGGGATAAACGGTATAAAAACCTAGTGAGAGCACTTCATATCTGTTGGGGTTTATATCACTTCAGAGCGAATCCCCGCGCGTATTCTGGGTTCAATTCCAAATCCTTTTTTGAACAAAGTGAAAGCCCTTTGTTAACAAGGCTTTCCGAATGTTCACAAAATATGAACACAGCGAAATAAGGGTTCTCGATCCGATATTTTTGAGGTCTCAAGATTAAATACCACATGCCCAAAAAATCCAACGAGGAATTACTTAGAATTTGTAGTCAGGTTCGCCGAGATATCGTTCGAATGGTTCATGCCGTCAATAGCGGTCACCCTGGCGGAAGCCTTGGATGTACCGAGTATTTTGTTGCACTCTACAATTCTGTGCTCAACATAAATCCCGAAAAATGGACAATGGATGGCAAGGGGGAAGATCTTTTTTTTCTGAGCAATGGACATATTTCTCCTGTCTGGTATAGTGTTTTGGCGAGGTCCGGCTATTTCGAAGTGAAAGAACTTGCCACTTTCCGCAAACTGAATTCACGTTTGCAGGGACACCCTACTACGCACGAAGGTCTTCCGGGAATTAGAATTGCAAGCGGTTCTTTGGGACAAGGTCTAAGCGTGGCATTAGGTGCTGCTCAAGCCAAGAAACTCAACAAGGACAATGGCTTGGTATATACACTGCATGGTGATGGTGAGATGCAGGAAGGTCAGATATGGGAAGCAGCGTTATATGCAGCTCACCACAAAGTGGATAATATCATTAGTACCATCGATTTGAATGGACAGCAAATAGATGGCCCAACGAAAGAGGTAATGAATCTTGGCGATCTCGGTGTCAAGTGGAAGGCTTTTGGATGGGAAGTAATGGAAATGAACGGAAACGTACTTTCTGAAGTGCTTGAGACCCTTGAAAAGGCCAAAACCCAAACGGGAAAAGGAAAACCGATCATGATCATTATGACCACAGTTATGGGCCAAGGTGTAGACTTTATGGAAGGTACACACAAGTGGCATGGCGTGGCGCCGAATGATGCTGAACTTCAAAGTGCGTTGGCACAACTTGAAGAAACTTTAGGCGATTATTGATAGAAAAACAAGGATATGCTAGATTTCAATGTACAAGGCTCCCAGGATACCAGAAGTGGATTTGGAGACGGATTGCTTCAACTGGGCAGAGAAAACGACAAAGTAGTCGGTCTTTGCGCTGATTTGATTGGCTCCCTTAAAATGGATGCATTCAAAAAGGCATTTCCTGAGAGATTTTTTCAAGTCGGAATAGCAGAAGCAAACATGATGGGCATCGCTGCCGGCCTTACCATTGGCGGATATATTCCATTTACCGGAACCTTTGCCAATTTCTCGACAGGTAGGGTATATGATCAAATCCGCCAGAGCATTGCGTACAGCGGAAAAAACGTAAAAATTTGCGCATCCCACGCTGGACTTACCCTTGGAGAAGATGGCGCTACACATCAGATATTGGAAGATATAGGGATGATGAATATGCTTCCTCACATGACCGTAATCAATCCTTGCGATTATAATCAAACGAAGGCGGCCACTATCGCTATCGCTAAGCACCAGGGACCGGTTTATCTCCGATTTGGAAGACCAAAGGTGCCCATTTTTACACCAACCGATCAAGTATTTCAAATCGGAAAGGCTTGGCACATTCACGAAGGAAGAGACGTAACCATTATTGCCACCGGCCACATGGTATGGAAAGCGGTTGAAGCGGCAAGAGCTCTCGAAGCGGATGGCATTACCGTGGATTTAATAAACATTCATACTATCAAACCTTTAGATGTTGAAGCTATCGTGAGAAGCGCATCAAAAACAGGTGCTGTTGTCACTTGCGAAGAACATCAAATCAATGGTGGTTTAGGCAGCGTTGTAGCGCAATGCCTCGCTCAAAATTATCCTGTACCAATGGAATTCGTAGGTGTAAACGACTCATTCGGTGAAAGCGGAACGCCTGAGCAACTCATGACTAAATATGGATTGGATGCGCCGGATGTGATAAATGCCGCGAAAAAAGTAGTCAACAAGAAAATACACGCCTAAACGACTTTATTAGAAAAGTATAAATAAAAGACAATGGTAACAAGAATCATCGCCATCAACACCAGTATATTCTCTCATGCAGAAATGAGAATGGATGACTGTGACAGTATTCAACTGGTGGGCCCAAACAACGTAGGTAAAAGCACGCTGATCTACGCACTGAACTTCCTCTTCATCATTGATGGACATAAAATGACTTTTAGTGGACAACGCCGAGGTGATAAGGAAACAATTCACCATTACTTCCCTACTCACAATCAGAGTTACATCGTATTTGAAATCAGTAAGGGCGAACCATATTGCATCATGGTGCGTCGCGACGCTGAAGGAGAGTTGGAATATTACCGCCTCGATTGTGCGTACAATAAAGAGCACTACTTTATCAAAGATGGCAATCAATCTAAGATTAGAAAATGGGACGAATTGCAGGAAGAATTGTCTGCTAAGGGTGTTGAGTTATATCACTACAAGAGCAAAACAGAAGTATTCAATGCTGTATATCAGCGCGGCAAAAAAAACGAATCTGCTGTATGGCTCGAAGAGACAGTGAAAACGGATGGACTGAGCAACAATTTTTCAAAAGTTTACCGTTATCTCATCAATTCAAAACTGATCAACAATAAGAGCCTGAAAGAGGCTTTGATTATTGCAGACAACCGCGAAAATGATGGAATTAGTTTCTCTCAGAAAAACAAAAAAGACATCAATGACCTTGTTCGTCTGAAAGATGAGATTAAAGTAATTAAAGGAATTCAAAACGAATTCGAATCTTTCCGTGAAGTTGTAAATCTGTTTAGAGCCAAAACCCTCGTGGTGTCCGATCTTGTATATGCTTTTAATGGCAAATACCTGAAGACCATCAGCGATATGGATACGCAGCGCCTGGAGAAGGAAAAGGGTTATCACAATATGATTCTCTCTTTAAACGAGAAGCTGAAACCCAGACAGGAAGAGCTGAATAGAGAGATTGGTAAAAAAGAAACCGAAATTGAAATGAAGGAAGGGCATTTGATCCACCTTCAAAGGAATTTGGAAGAGCTGAATGGAATTGAAAATCAGGCCTTCCTACTTGAGTCCCTGAACAACCTTAATGAAAATAGAAAACAAGCTGAATCTCGCATTACGCTTGTAGAAAATCATAAGCTCAATAGCACACAACTAGAGAATAAAATTTCGCGACTGGATGGCGAGATCAAAAGGTTGAAAGCCCAGGTTGACAACTATGACCATCAATTGATCCATTCTATTTCGTCCAAACAAGGAACGAAAGAATTGCTCAATTTCATTTTCTCTTCTGAGTTCAGCAGTCTCAATAGCGAACTAGTGAAGAAAAAGGTCACTAAAACGGGTGATACTCTGAAAATATTTGATGGAGAAATTGAAATTCCTGCTGATCTTCCTGTTCGGGAAATCCCTTCTGTGGAGGCTTTGAAGCAAGGTCTCAACGAATTGATTGCTGAGAAAACAGAGCAGGAAAAGCTTTTGGCCGTTTCATTGGATTTTGAAAAGGCGAGAAGAGACCTTGATGGAATCAACGCTGATCTTGACATTATCAAAATGAAGATCAACAAACTCAAGGAAAAACCGGCTTTAGAATCAACAGTAGCAGAATTATCAAAAGAGGTTAGATCACTGAAAAACCAAAAGGAAAAACTCGAAGAAGAACTCGAAAAATTGAAAGAGGAGATTACCTCCAAGAGCATCTATTTGGATACTGTGCGCGAAGACGCCAGAAAATTGGAGGAGAGGATTGATGAATTGAAAATCAAGAAGGCTGAAATCGAAATGCTCGGCATCACTCCTACAGAATTCCAAACCAATGATGATCTGGAAGCGATCTACGAAAAAATCAGAGTGGCCAATCACGATCGCGAAAACCTCAAAGTAGGGAAGGATCGCACATTTGACCAGTTGAGATATAAAACGAATGCTTCCATCGCCGACGAGGTAGAGTTCGTGAAATATATCGAGGAAGAAATTGCCTGTATTACGGACAAGGAGAGAAGCATTGACGGACTTCTTCAAAGTATTTCTACGCAATTTGCTAATCCGGCTCACAATCTTAGAAGACGCTACGACGAATTCAAAGAGTATGTCTACTCAAGTTTCAACGAAAGTTTAGCAAAAACTAAGATATCGAATATCGAGTCTTTAAAGATTGAATTGGTCGAGAACAAAAGGGTCATGCACGATCTCGAAAGGATTGCATCTATCCAAAACATGACGTCTCAACTTGCATTTGAATTTGACAAAGCAGAAGACCTCGAAATTCTAAATAAGTATCTAGATCAGAGTAAAAAGGTTGTTTTTGAAGATCTGTTCGATATCGAATTGCATCTCAACTTGAGAGGTCATATCAAAAAGGTGGATTTGAAAGAGCAGGTAGAGTCTGACGGAACCGACAGAATGATTCGTCTTGTTATCATCATGGCGATCATTAATCGCATGGCTATTTCCAGCGAAGCAAACAGAACCGTTTTGTTCATAGATGAAATCGGTACTATTGACGAGCAAAATCGTCCGGAGCTTGTGAACTTCTGTCGCGAACATCACTTCCTACCGATTTTTGCTGCACCACAGGCATATGACGGTTTCTCCAAATACTACTTCATTTTCAGAGCCAAGGGTAAGATCAACCTCAATGAAGATCAACACGCTGTTAAACGCACGGCCCTCGCCTAAACACACTACTAAATGAATGAGATGAAAAGTTTTAGCAGATCCTTATCAGATAATTTCCTGAATAACACACAAGAAATAACTGTCGACAAATTGAAATTCCATCTGGAAAATCAAGAAGAGCAAACTCAACCAAATCAATTGAGCTATGTTGAGGCATGAACCACAAACCATACTGAATTTTCTGCACAACTATTTTGATTTGATGCAGGATCTCTTCTTTATCCAAAAGAAAGAAGGAATCATTCACAAAGAAGAGTTGGATATCATGTGCAACAAGCACGGAGTCGGCCTTCAAGCCAAACTCAAAGAGTACAAGGTGATGCGCCCGGTTGGTACCGACTTTGAAATGCGAGACTCGTATTACAAACTCTTTGAATTCCTACTTTATGAGTTCAGACCTCTGTTGCCAGAGACAATTGATAAATACAAATCTGCTGTATCAGAGCTTTTCAATAAGATTCGCAAGGGTATTCACCATGACAAGGACATTCTTCTTGAAAGGGTGAAAAACGTGAGTTATCAGGTCAGAGAATTTCTTGACCTCGTAGAAAAAAATGCTCTGCGCCTATTGAGCGAAACACGCGATTTGAAGAGCAATATCGAACGAGTTGACTATAGAGATAAAGTGCATCGCGCCTCCTTTTGGATCGAGCATTACATACTACCATTAAATAAAATTTTGGATGTCAATCAACCTGACTCTATAGCGAGCAAGTTGCTCGAGATCTCGGAGTATGCCAACAGACGAAGGTTGGACACGCACAACGAGTTGGCCCGAATTGAGTTTGAAAAGTTGTACAATCAGCTAATCCAAACGCACAACGACTTGCTCCGTCAATCGAGGATTTTGACTACCGAACTACTCCCTCTTATTGAGCGTATTCGCACGGAGTCTTTGCTGCTCACAGGATGGATCGAGTTTTTGAGGAACCCTTATAAGGTGGATCCACCACAGATGCTGAAAGCAAATCGGGGTATGCCTTATGCTAAGGACATGCTCTATAAAACCCGCGAATTCTTCGAACAGTTTCAGGTACAGGACGCAGTTGTGCTAGAAGATACTACAGTAGATTTCGATAGATGGATTTTTGATCGTGAAGTATTCAAAAGTAAACTTGAGAGTGAACTGCCTTGTGAGGATTTCTTTGCATGGTGCATGGATTCTCTGAAGAAAGATTTTACTGAAGTCGATACGGAGAAGTTTTTTGCTGTTGCAAATTTGCTTTTCGATGAAGACCTCATGATTGAATATCATAAAAAGGCCGAGCGCACCGAGATCGAAACCAGAACATCGACCATTTCAGTTCCAAAACTTAAAATTATTCCAAATGGTATATCCTAAAGACCACCGCCACATTGTAGAAGCTTTGATGGGGGGCAAGTTTATCTTGTCCAACGATGAGATGTTTAATTCCCTAAAAGAGAATGAAACGTTTTATGCAGAATTCTTCAAACTTTCTTTTCACTATGATCTGGTGTTGAAGCAGGAATTTGCATACCTGCTTTCACCAGAGACAAATGAAAATTTATCTAGAGACATCAGCATTTTCATGGCCGTACTGAGCTACGAGTTAGATCGCGATAGTCGCAATTTTATGGAGATGTTCGAATTTCACGAATTCTCTCTTGAAGAAATTGACAGGTATTTTGAAAGTACCTCATTCATTGATTTAGTTGAGAGCAATAAGCAGCTAAAGGATTCTGACAGTCGCAAAACACTGGTAAATGCAATGGCCAGGAGAAATATCGTTCACAAGACTTTCGAGGATCGCTTCTGTTTTACTCAGGCTCACAAGGTCTTTGTAGAATTCGCAAAAGAACTTGCCATTAAACGCATGCAGCAAGATTCGTATCAAATGAACTAAAAAAATCCTAAAAATTCTGCTTATTAAATAGACCAAACTAATTTATAAGGATGAAGTGTTAAATGCCGTCATAGTAGCTGTTATAGGCCAATGGAGTGAAACGGAATTGGGACTATTACAGATTCATAAACGGTATCAAATTGTATCGTGTATAGCCTGTTCCATTGGAGCAGGCTTTTTTGATTACCATTGCATTATCCCAGAATCCGCATTGGAAATCTATTGCAGCACTAACCCCCTTTGATATCAAGCACTTTCT
>JAWXBG010000257.1:0-3259 GCA_034439875.1 Flavobacteriales bacterium | reverse complement strand
ATGAGATACCATACGAGCGCTACGCAATGCTAATGTTTCACCCCGTCACTACGGAGCCACACCGTATACAGCATGATGCCCACACATTGATTGATGTACTGCTGGAAGATACAAACAACTATATTGTCATATACCCGAACAATGACTTGGGGTCGAGCTTCATCATCAATGAGTACGAAAGGTTCAGTAGTCAAAAGCGGTTCAGGGTATTCCCTTCATTAAGGTTCGAGTATTTTCTGGTGATGCTCAAGTACTGTCAATTCATTATTGGAAATTCAAGCGCAGGTATCCGTGAAGCCCCTTATTATGGCGTTCCTAGTATCAACATTGGTACTCGCCAGAACAATAGGGCATTAAATCCTGAAATTATTAATTGTATCTACGAGAAAGAAGCAATTGAGAAAAGCATAGAAAGAGCGCTAAACATCGATAGGTATGCACCCAAAATCCTATTTGGGAGAGGTGAAAGTGACAAGCTTTTTTTAGAAACCATCACTAAGCCATTATTTTGGGAAGTGGACAAACAAAAAGTATTCATGGAAATTGGCAGTATTGCACCAATGTGCCACTAAGTATCCTACGATGTTTAAGAAAAGAATAATCGCCAAACTTGATGTTAAAAATGAATTCGTCATAAAAGGAATTCATTTAGAGGGATTGAGAAAGGTTGGGGATCCTATTGTACTGGCCAAAAAATACTATGAAGAAGGAATCGATGAAATCATCTTCATGGATGCTGTAGCGAGCCTCTACAACCGAAACAATCTGCTCCACATTATCGAAGCTGCTTGCAAGGAAGTATTCATCCCAATTACCATTGGAGGTGGAATCCGTTCCATTAATGACATCGAACTTGCCCTAAAGGCAGGTGCTGACAAGATAGCGATTAACACGCAAGCTATAAAAACACCAGAATTGATTAAAATAGCTTCGAGAGTATATGGTTCCCAATGTATAATTGGTTCTATAGAAGCAAAAAACAAAAGTACCAACAAATGGGAAGCATACGTGGACAATGGGAGGCAACCAACTTCGCTTGATGTCATTGAATGGGCAAAAGAACTCGAAGACCTCGGTGTTGGAGAAATCTTGATCACTTCAATTGACAAGGAGGGCACCAAAAAGGGTTTCCATTTCGAGCTGTGCGAAGCAATTTCTTCAGCGGTCTCGTTGCCCGTGATTGCCTGTGGTGGTGCTGGCAATCCGACTCACATGGTAGAGGCTTTCAACAACACAAATGTCGAAGCGCTGGCAATTGCCTCGGTTCTCCACTACAATCTCTTTTCGATACCAGAAATAAAAACTTCTTTGCAGAACAGTGAAATAATCATCAGGTTATGAAAAAAAGCAAAGTTGTCATCATTGACTATGGAATTGGCAATGTCAAAAGCATATACAATGCGCTTTTAAAAATTGACGCTACACCAATATTGACCTCGGACAAAAAAGCTATTACAAATGCCGACAAAGTCATACTACCAGGCGTTGGGGCCTTTAAATCTGGTATGGACAACTTGAGATCGAAGAATTTGGATGAAACGATATATGAATTCATCCGGCTAGGAAAGCCCTTATTGGGCATTTGTCTTGGTATGCAAATGTTATTTGAGGAAAGCGAGGAGTTTGGGCCAAGCGAGGGCTTAGGACT
This sequence comes from Flavobacteriales bacterium, assembly GCA_034439875.1. Taxonomy (GTDB): domain Bacteria; phylum Bacteroidota; class Bacteroidia; order Flavobacteriales_D; family Sanyastnellaceae; genus JAWXBG01. Next base: position 1,611 of record JAWXBG010000257.1, on the reverse strand, counting down.
GATAAAGGGAAGTATTATTAAGTTTCCTCTCGAAGATACCTATCCTACATTGGGACTCAAGCTCCCTCATGTAAGTTGGAATAACATCAATAACATTCAATTATTAAATTGGGCAAACACAATTTTTGACCAAATTAACGAAGGAGTTGATGTCTATTTTGTCCATTCATTCATTGCGAACCCTAAGAATAAGGAAAACATATTGGCCACAACAAACTATGGTGGCGTTGATTTTTGCTCTGCTGTTAAAAGCGATAACATTTATGGTGTCCAGTTTCATCCTGAGAAAAGCGGAGAAATCGGATTGCGAATTCTCAATAATTTTGCCAATCTAAAAAATTAATAATTAAGCTATAATGAAAAAATTAACTGCATTTTATGGGCTTCCCTCTGAGGTAAAATTTTGCAAAAAATGTGTGATATCAAACCAAAGGCCAAGTTCAACAATAGAATTTAAAAGTAATATAAAGGAAATAAAGGAAGTAATTAATTTTGATAAGGAAGGAGTTTGCTCTGCCTGTAGATACCATGAAACAAAAGAAATAGAAATCGACTGGATGCAACGAGAAGAAACGCTGTTAAAACTACTCGATAAGTTTAGGAGCAAGGATGGATCATATGATGTGGTAGTGCCAGGTAGCGGAGGCAAGGATAGCGCGTATACTGCACACGTGCTAAAGTACAAATACAGCATGAATCCACTGACGGTAACATGGGCTCCTCACTTATATACCGATATAGGATGGAAAAACTTCACCAACTGGATGCACGTAGGTGGTTTGGATAACTTACTCTATACGCCGAATGGAAGGCTACATCGGTTATTGACGAAACTAGCGTTTCACAATCTACTGCACCCTTTCCAACCATTCATCATTGGCCAAAGAATTATTGGCCCAACCATAGCCGCCAAGTATGGAATAAAATTGGTGATGTACGGTGAAAATCAAGCGGAGTACGGCAACAAAGTAGATGAAAACAACATTCCGACGATGAACACAAATTTCTTTACCGTAAATAGTCCTAATGACATAAGCCTTGGAGGCAAGAAAATGAATGAGATTATTGATGAGTATGGGTATAAATTAGGTGATTTCAAGCCATATATTCCATTATCCAAAGTGGAGTTGATGTCCAAAGACATAGAAGTGCATTATCTTGGGTACTACTTAAAATGGGATCCACAAGAATGCTATTACTATGCCATAGAGAACACGGGCTTCTCAGCAAATACGGAAAGGACCGAAGGTAGCTATTCGAAATATAGCAGTATTGATGACAAGATTGATCCTTTTCACTATTTCACTACATTAATAAAATTTGGCATAGGAAGATCAACTTATGATGCTGCACAAGAAGTTAGAAACAATAAAATCACAAGGGAAGAAGCAGTGATCTTGGTAAATAGGTTTGATACTGAATTTCCAATGCGCTTCTTCCATGAATTCTTGGAATACATTGATACTACTGAAAGCGAATTCTTTGAATTGATTGATAAATTTAGGCCTCCACACCTTTGGGGTAAAAACGGAATTGGCCAATGGCAATTGCGGCATACTGTATCCAAGGACGGGCTAGATGATTAATTGATGACGAATTAAATGTAAGACT
>JAWXBG010000256.1:0-4180 GCA_034439875.1 Flavobacteriales bacterium | reverse complement strand
GCGACTGTAGTCTATCCCACGGATCTATTAGTAAATCCAATTGCAGTCGGATATGCTTAGGGATAATCAAAAACACAGCTCCAGTATCCGCAGAAGCCTGTACCTCAATGGGTTCATTTTCAGGTTTCTGTGGGTTTTTCAGTTTAAGCATTCAAAAGGGATAGTCCCGTTGGTGGAACGTATCAATCTTCTGGTATGATGCAATTCAGCTTTCTTATCAAACGCCAGCATGTAGCTGCCGGAGAGGTAGGCCGGATTGTATTTTTTGGTTGAATTTTGGAAAGAGTTCTTCCAGCCGTTGCCTTTGTGCATTTGCAGTTACCAAAGGCTTAGGTTCTGCCTTAAAGACTGTCCCATTGGTTTCTTTCGATCAGTGTGGCGAGCGGTCGTCGTAATTCCCCCACGGATTAAATTTCATGTGCCAAAACAAACGCGGCTATTTCTTGTCGCTGTCGATGGCTTTGTTAGAGATTCCTTTGTTCTCGCCGATAATCCCATCAAAAAGGGAGTCCTTCAGAACTGTGCCTTTTGGTAAAGCAAACTTAAAGTCGCTCTTGTCTAATTCTGGGGACGAGACATTTGCGTGAATTTCAACAGAAGTGCCTTTCAATTTGGCTGTCTTGATGATCGTTTTCGATCTCTCTATCATTTCCATCACGTTCTTTTTGCTCTCCGCTGTCACTTCTTGCCCCATACCTTTGATCGCTTCCTCTAGTTGTTTATCCGTTATTTCTGGTATTGCGACGCCTCCTTCAGGAGCTTCAAAAGAACGGCTGTATTTTTTGATCAAGTAGCTGGTCTTTGAGATCCAAAGGGTTTCTTCTTTTGAAATAGTTGATGGAGAAGTCAGGACATAACATTCTTCTTCTCCAACTTTTTCAACCCTTTCAATTTTTGGATCTTTGAGCCTGGAAAAGGGGGCTTGTTGCTCCTTGCTCACTGGGAGGAATAGGAATGGTATAGTGGAGGCAGCACCTCCAGAGATGCCCGTAGCCGCCCCCAATGCAGTTTCATCAGTGGTCATTTTTGAATAGGCATTCATGATTCCCATGTACAAATAGGGTTGTGTCCCATCATTCCACACAGATCCGGACACAACGACGTCCGGCGTGGACATATTTTTCTGGCTCCAGGAGATAAGGTACTGATTTGGCTTCTTCAAGAGAATAGAAAATGAAATCTCTATCTTCGTTTTCGTCCCGCCAGTTTCGATATCAGAGGAAACCGTTCCTTCGGCTTTGTAGGTCTTTGCGGCCTCGTACGCCGACGCAACCTTCTTCATAAGATCATTTGGAGAGATATCATCCCCCAAGGCATTTGTGCCCAGCACCAACATTGTGGTGGCAAAGGCGGTAAGTGCGGTAAGTCTCATTCTATTCATATCCATTTTCCTGTTTTGTTTGTAAAGTGTCCCCGGTGTGCAACCCCGATAGCTATCGGGGTTGGGTGAACCACATGGTTTGGAAATCTGTCTATCAGGTTGTCTTGCTTCTGGCACCTCAAAAGAACGGCCCTCGCCGTAGAATGGTAGGGATGACACGGACCTGAGTCTAAATCGTGGCGAAATCGAAGTTTTCTGGACACATGAGTTCATCTGTTTCTGAAGATTGTTTCCCGCGCAAAGTCGCTAAGCTCGCAAAGGGGTGTGGAATACAAAGTCTTCTTTTTATCTTCCGAACGTCCGCCATATGCCATTCCGAATTAATTGCGGGATCGGCCCAATGGCATGTTCAGCTATTCTTCAGTATCAGATCATACTCCGAGTGGTGGCCAATCCAAACCCGCACTAACCCATCTACCCGGTTTATCCCAACTGCACGGTAGTGGGCACCCACCCGAACACTCCAAAAGATTCTAACCTTCTTCAGTCTGAGGTTTGGATTCTCGGGGTGGGTTTTGAGGATGGCAAAGTTCTTGTCCGCTAGTTTCTGAATGGCTTCTGGGAGTTGTCGATAATAATGCCAAAAATCTGGAGAAGCGAAATGCTTCATAGTGCGGTGCAACGACCGGTCTCGAAATCCTCGTCGGCTTTGGCGGCGAGGTGATCAAGCTTTCCGGAGACGACGTCCGCCTCAAATTTCTTGTCCCATTGGTCGGCAACAAACTTTTCAAACCAGGTCGAAAACTCCGAAAGTTCCTCAGGGGGAAGAGTTGCCACAGCTTTTTCCAGTTCGACAAGACTCATACAAATAGTTTAGGACAAGCGGTGACTTTGGCAATCTTTCTTCCATCGAACGTCTCCGGTGTGCAACCCCGATAGCTATCGGGGTTGGCTCAACCGGCTGGTTCGACTTTTCAATCTAATTTAGCACGTTCAAAGAGTTTAAGTAATGCAGTAGCGTCCTTTTTAGGAATGTTTGTGCTTGGAGTGTAAACAACGACAAGCCAATTCTTATTATTTTGTGAATCAGTCGAAACATGGATTATGTCCCATGAAAATTCCCTCTGTCCAAGAAGGTCCTTAGAGACAATATACTCATGGTGTTCCTTCCTCTCATGATCTCCTGGTGTAGATTGATGGTATCGTGGGTCTTCGTGAGACATGATCACCATATGAATCGAAGAGTCATCGTTACAGACAGCTCCAACATCCATTATTCCATATTCCGAAATTCTACTCCCGTAATTATACCTAGTCCAGCCAATGGCAGGCAAATCACTTTTCATAGCGTATCGTGCTTCAGGGGGTCTGCAGTGACGGGTAAATAATAACCCATCCAGAAAGCTTATTTCGCAGGTTGACAGATTGATCATTTGCTTGTCGAACGTCGACTGTGTGCCACGCGCGTTAGCGCGTTGGCTCGACTGTTTGGTTGGCATTATATTCTGAAGCTATTTCTTTCCGTGAGATCTGAAATTCTTTCTATGGATTGATTATGATAGTTAGAAAGCCATAAGAATTTTTTCCTTATCGATTCTGATTTATTTGCTAAGCCTACTTTTATGAAATCCTTATGCTTCAAAAGGAAATCAGGAATCTCTTCTGGGTAATCAAAATTATTGATGACGTACAGTAGATAATCAACAATACGATCACCATTGGCTTCACGTCTAATAATCGGACGAATATATTTGTAGTCTATGCTATGAGTCAGGTGTTGGTAATTCACTAAATCTCGCGAGGTGAAATACCTTCTGAATAATTCTCGATCAATAACTATTCGTGGGTAGCAGGCCGTCTGCTCAATTTTGTGAGCGCGTATCAATGCTGGCCCAAAAATTTCATTATTTTCGTGATAAAGCTGACCTATCGTTATACTGCCTCGCACCAGAATTCCTCTACTACTAAAAAGATCTGCTTGAGCAAGCGCTAACGCGCTTAATTCGTGATACAAAATTCCATGTGACCGGGTTGTCTGTGGATTCAGGTGAACTGGTATGGATGTGACGATTGTATCAGAAAAATATGTGGTTCTTCGCCTAATCTTTTCATCATAGGAATTCGCACCAAATACTTTAAGAAATATACCGCAGCATTGCTTGATGTAATCGTAGTCCTTTTCGGTCACTAGGTCCGAGTAACCAAGAATATCAATAAATGATATGACGTGTTCTGTATACATTTTTGGCTAACATCCGCGACCACCGGCACCGGACCGCTGGCGCGACGAGTGCCGGGAGCGTAGCGACCAAGCACTCAGCGTGCCAGCGGTCTGGTGTTCGGTGGATCGCATTGTTCGCGTTCCTGTTAATTCACTTGAAAATAGTCTCTGGCTCTAATGCCGATGTACCATGTCAAAGTCTTGTTGACTGTGAATCCGATAACAACGCCCACACCAAATGGAATAGCTTTTTCCAAACCTTTTCGAGTAAATGTAATTCCGACTCTCTTGAAAATCTCTTTAACTGCAACCAAGGTAGAGCCCTGTAGATATTTCTGAACCATCTTGGTAAAGGCTTTTGACCCAACCTCCTGGGCGCCCTTCTGCGTGGCTTGATTGATGGCTCCAAGCCCTGCGATAATGAAGCAAAGCTTCCTCTCCTCTTCTGATAGGATGTCGTGGTCGTAGATGTGAGCAAGGGACATGACCATCTCGACTTGGAACTTCATGCAGAGGGCAATATCAGCCGTGGCACCGCCTGCAACAGCCACAACCGTTCCGATTCCGGGGATAACTCCAGCAAGAGCAGTTGTGCCTCCGGTGAATGCCGTCATGTAGCTGTAGTTCTTGATCACCTT
>JAWXBG010000255.1:0-3283 GCA_034439875.1 Flavobacteriales bacterium | reverse complement strand
CGATAGAAAAATTGCACCCTCATTTTGCCGATGAATGCAGTATTCTATCGCTTAGATTTGAGAATCCCGCACGCATTCTACAAAAATTGCCCTCATGCGCAATGCGGGATAAACGGTATTAGCAATTCATAGCGAATTCCAATGCGGATTCTAGGTTTAATCGATGTTAATCTTCCAGTTTCTTCATTGCTCAAAAATCTTTGATTATTGGCAACAGACAAGCTCTCAAATAGCAATCTCTGCTCTACCTGCCAAACAATCCCTTCCCAGGGTAGTATGCCATTTTACCCAACTCTTCTTCGATGCGTAGGAGTTGGTTGTACTTGGCAATTCTATCAGTACGAGAAAGGGAACCCGTTTTAATTTGTCCGCAATTCAAGGCAACCGCAAGATCTGCGATGGTGGTGTCTTCTGTTTCTCCACTGCGATGACTCATTACAGATGTATAATTGGCCCTATGTGCCATTGTAACGGCATCAATTGTTTCTGTGAGGGTTCCGATCTGATTTACTTTGACAAGAATGCTATTCGCAATTCCTTCAATGATTCCTTTGGAAAGTCTGGTTATGTTCGTTACAAACAAATCATCACCTACGAGCTGCGCCTTCTGTCCGAGAGCATCGGTGAGTAATTTCCAACCGTCCCAATCATCTTCTGCGCACCCATCTTCAATTGAAAAAATGGGATATTTATCGCACCAACCTTTCCAATAATCAACCATTTGAGCGGGAGTTAATTTATCTCCAGTGCTTTCCAGGTGATACATTTTTTCTTCAGCCTTATAGAACTCTGTGCTCGCGCAATCCAATGCCAACATTACATCATCGCCGGGTTTATATCCTGCAGCTTCTATCGCCTGCATCACCACCTGAAGTGCCTCTTCATTGCTTTTGAGCTCCGGTGCAAAACCACCTTCATCTCCTACATTAGTTGAGTAGCCGGCCTTTTTTAATACCGCCTTCAGGTGATGAAAAATTTCAACTCCCATGCGTAAACCTTCGCTGAAACTAGATGCGCCAACTGGCATTATCATAAATTCCTGCACATCTACTTTGTTGTCGGCATGAGCACCACCATTGATAATGTTCATCATAGGCACAGGAAGCGTATTGGCACTTACTCCACCTACATAGCGATACAAAGGAAGTCCGCTCGTTTCGGCAGCAGCTTTGGCCACCGCCAAACTCACACCTAAAATTGCATTTGCTCCAAGGGAGGCTTTGTTATCTGTTCCATCAATACCACACATAGCGCGATCTATGAGGTTTTGCTCAAAAATAGAGGCACCTATCAATTGCTCATTTAAAGTTTCATTGACATTTTGCACTGCGCGATTGACACTTTTTCCCATGTAAAGAGATTTGTCATTGTCGCGCAATTCAACCGCCTCGTGTGCACCAGTACTCGCTCCACTAGGAACGGCAGCTCTTCCCAATACACCATCAGTAGTAATTACATCCACTTCTACAGTAGGGTTTCCGCGTGAATCAAGAATTTGACGTGCTTGTACTTTGGCAATTTGGCTCATGGAGTAATAGTCGTTTTTCTTCAGGCTAAAACTGAAGAAGTAATATTTGATTTTACGTTTTCGATAAACAGATCGAAGAGATATCGCGAGTCGTGAGGGCCGGCGCTAGCTTCGGGGTGATATTGAACGCTGAAAACAGATTTCGATTTCAGTCTAATTCCGGCGATGGTGTTATCGTTGAGGTGGATATGAGTTACTTCAATATCTGGATTCTTGCTGATGCTTTCGGCGGAAACAACGAAGCCGTGATTTTGAGAAGTAATTTCACTTTTGCCGGTAATGATATTCTTGATGGGGTGATTGATTCCTCGGTGACCATTGAACATTTTCACCGTATCAAGACCTTGACTTAGAGCGATGATTTGATGCCCCAGACAAATTCCAAAAACGGGGATACCCGATTGGATTATTGATTTCACTAGGTTGGTCGTCGAATGCATTGCAGAGGGATCGCCTGGGCCGTTGCTAAGCATAAAACCCTGTGGTTTCCACTCCAGCATTTCCTCCAAACTTGAGTTCATTGGGAATACTTTTATGTAAGCGTCTCTTTCTGCCAGACAGCGCAGAATATTCTTCTTCACACCCAAGTCGAGCACTGCTATTTGGTACGAAGCATTGGGGTTTCCAAAAAAGTATGGCTCTTTTGTGGCCACTTTCGAAGCAAGTTCAAGACCATCCATAGAAGGCACTGCATCTAGGCGCTTTTTCAGTTCAGCTATATCAGATATTTCTGATGAAATGATGCAGTTCATGGCACCGGCTTGGCGGATATGTCGAACGAGGCTCCGGGTATCAATATCGCTAATTCCCACTTTACCATCGCGTTCGAGGTAGTTCTGCAAACTCCCATTTCCACCGATTCTACTGGCTACATCAGAAAATTTCTTGATGATAATTCCTGCGACTTTGCAATTTTCGGATTCAATTTCTTCGGCATGAACACCGTAGTTTCCAACGTGGGCGGAGGCCATTACAAGAACCTGCCCATAGTAGCTCGGATCTGTGAATACCTCTTGATAGCCGGTCATGGCCGTATTGAAAGCGATTTCTCCAGTGGTGGTACCAATAGCTCCGCATGAAGTACCTTTATAGACAGTGCCATCCTGAAGAAGAAGGACGGCTGATTTTACTTCTCGCATGGTACAAATTTAAGTGGTGAAGAGTGACTGCTAAAAAAGGTATTATAAAAAGATTTCTACAACGGGGAGATTTCTGATCCGTCGTTTGCTCTCTTGCCAATTGAACTGGCCATCGAATTCACGTTTCAATGGCCAAGCCTAGTTTTCTTGTATGCTCATACTGATATAAAAGCACTTCACACAATGCAAGCGCTTTTAAAAGTATCCAATAAAAAAATGAAAAACACCCGACACTTCTATCAGTTTGAATATAATTTACAGAAAATAAAATACTTAGTTTTTTCAGTAGTAACAATTGCCTTGCAGTTACCCAATACTTGGTTGCACTCTCAGGTCGTATGCGGAAACCATTTGAATTATCCTCAACAAACATCTGACCCCAACTGCATAAACCAACGGATCAACACAGGGACAAACTTTCAGACGTGGAAATCTCAATATGGTTCAGGCACCACCGAGGAATATATTATACCTGAGGCAGTGCACGTGATTCGCACCAATGGACCGGAGAATATTTCAGATGATCAGATAGTAACGGCTCTAACCCAGAATCCGCATTGGAAATCTATTGCAGCGCTAACCCTCTTTGATATCAAGCACTTTCTCGATTTTTATT
>JAWXBG010000254.1:0-6058 GCA_034439875.1 Flavobacteriales bacterium | reverse complement strand
ATTCTCACATTCCCACATTCTCACATTAACGCATTCCCACATTAACGCATTCCCACATTCACTAATTCCCACATTCCCACATTCGCTAATTCCCATTTTGCATTCTATGTTTACACCACCACATTCACAATTCTCTTCGGAACTACAATTACTTTTTTGGGTGCTTTTCCTTCAAGGTATTTACTTGTTTGTTCGTCTTGTAACACTATTTTTTCTACCTCACTCGCACTCAAATCGGCGGGAAGTGAAATGAAAAAGCGCGTTTTTCCGTTGAACGAAACAGGATAAGAGAATTCATCTTCGGTGAGATGCGCATTGTCGAATGCAGGCCATTGGGCTTGAGTAATACTTTTGCTGTGACCTAATTTTTCCCAAATTTCTTCTGCTATGTGAGGTGCAAAGGGCGAAAGCAAAACGACTAGGGGTTCAAGAACTGCGCGTTTGTTGCACTTGTGTTCTTGAAGTTCATTTACACAGATCATAAATCCGCTGACACACGTATTCCAAGAAAAGCGGTCGAGATCTTCCGTTATTTTTTTGATTGTCTTGTGAAGGGTTTTTAGTTCCGCTTTACTCGCAACCTCATTCGATATTTCAATTTCATTGTTCGAATTGTGATACAACCGCCAAAATTTGCGCAAGAAATTATGCACTCCATTTATTCCCTTAGTATCCCATGGTTTGCTTTGCTCGACTGGACCTAAAAACATTTCGTAACAACGCAAAGTGTCTGCTCCGAATTTTTCACACAAATCGTCAGGGTTCGCTACATTGAACCAACGTTTCGACATTTTGTCAATAGCAAATGTGCAAGTATATTCGCCTGTGTCATTCAAAATAAATTCCGCATTTTCATATTCAGGCAACCACTTTTTAAATGCGTTTGTGTCAAGAATATCATTGTCAACAATGTTTATGTCAACATAAAGCTGCTGAGTTTTGTATTCATCTTTTTTCTCGGAAGTAACAAACTTATTGGTTCCAATTATTCGGTATACGTGATTGCTTCTTCCGAGTATCATCCCCTGATTAATCATCTTTTGAAAGGGCTCATCAAACCCAATATGACCGTGATCGAAAAGTATTTTGGTCCAGAAACGCGAATAGAGTAAGTGGCCGGTGCCGTGCTCTGCTCCGCCCATGTAGAGATCAACTTGTCCCCAATAGTCTATCTTATCGCGGGATGCAAATTCACTTGCGTTGTTGGCATCCATGTACCTTAAAAAGTACCAAGAGGAACCAGCCCAACCGGGCATGGTGTTGTATTCTAGGTGGCGAAAGTTTGTATTCCCCAGGTCTTTTGCCGATCCATCAATTTTTGGTGGCCTCACCCCTGAACGCTCTTCTAAGGAGAGGGGAAACTTCCTGCTAAGTCTGGAAATTACGTCTTCGATGTTCGCCATTACTTCTTCATTTGTAAATTGAAAAACATTAAAGCCTAAATTCCACAAATAGTCAGCTCTAGAAATATCATATTCCCTGTTCTGATCGGTTTCATGGATTTTTACATCCACTTCAATTATTATTTTGTGGGAAAAGTTTACAAAGTCTACAATGAGGGGTCCAATTGGGTACTGCCTTCTGAAGTGATATCCTATTTGTTTGTTCCTTAATTTCTCCCATAGCAATTTCTCTGCTTGAGTTTGTTCTTTGCGCATGTTCCTCGCATGGGCCTTGAGGAACTCCCGTTTTTTTGGATTTGAGGTTTTCCAAATATGTCCGGCTTCTTCAAGGGAAGTTGCAAAGTGCTCACTATTGTGTTCAAGAGAATCCTCCAGATCATCCTCCGCCCTTGTTTCGTCGCCCGTAGTCTTGAAGATAAGGTTTGATTGTGACGCATAGTCATCTGCCCCGAATTGTGAGGCAGTAGTTCTGACATTATTTGAGTCACCCGCATCTCCTTTGGTGAGGGGTAGGGGGTGAGGCGCTTTTTGGTTTGAATTTATTCTACTCTCAACTCTTGGATCTTCATTTTTTTTTGGGAGGGATTGGGCATTGGACAATTTATTCGAATCTTTTGCTGAATTTGGCACATACACCCACCCTTTCGCTCGGGCCAAAGGCGGCTCGCCATCTTCTGTTGGCAGATACTTATCTACTTCAGGAAGCACCACAGGTAAACTTGATGTATCAATTAAATGTGGAATACCATCTTCATAATAAATTGGAAATGGTTCTCCCCAGTATCGCTGACGGCTGAATACTGCGTCGCGCATTCTATAATTCACTTTGCCTTTTCCAAAGTCTCCTTCCTCTATCGCTGCAATGATCCGAGGCATTGCATCACTGTGTATCATTCCATCTAAAAACTGCGAATTGCAGAGTTTTACTTCTTTCGACGTTTCTGCTTTTTCGCTGATGTCGGTATTGTCGAAAATATTTGGTATCGACAGATCATATTTTTTAGCAAAGTCCCAGTCGCGCTGATCGCCCGCCGGAACAGCCATTACAGCGCCGGTACCATATCCTGCCAAAACATATTCGCCAATCCATACAGGAATTTTTTCTCCGGTGAATGGATGCAGAGCATAGGCTCCAGTGAATTGTCCGCTTACATTTTTTACATCACTTTGTCGATCTCTTTCAGTTTTGAGTTTTGCCGCGCCAATATATTTTTCGATGGCTTCTTTATTATCCGCACTTGTAATTTTCAAAACAAGTTCGTGCTCCGGAGCGAGTGTCATAAATGAAACACCAAATATAGTATCCGGACGAGTGGTGAATACTTCTACGTATTCGGCGTGTCCGTTCAATTGAAATCGCACGGAGGCTCCTTCACTTTTACCTATCCAATTGCGTTGAACTTCCTTGATGCTTTCGCTCCAATCTATTTTATTTAAACCCTGCAATAATCTCTCGGCATAAGCACTAATGCGCATACTCCATTGTCGCATCAGTTTCTGTTCTACCTGATGACCGCCTCGTTCGCTCACTCCATCTTTTACTTCATCATTAGCCAAAACGGTTCCCAGTGCCGGACACCAATTTACTATAGAATCCGCCAAGTAAGCCATGCGGAAGTGCATGAGTACCTTTTCGCGTTGTTCGTTATTGAGACTTTGCCAATCGGTTGCGGTGAATTCCCCACAAAAATCTTTACCGAAGAGAGGGAAGTCGCTTGAGTTTAATAAGTCTTTATACCAACCCTCTTCTAGAGCAGCTTCTACATTGTAGGTTCCGTTATTTTCAAATTTCTCGATTAACCTATCAAGGTGTTCTGCCTTGTCGGTCTCTTTGTTATACCATGAGTTGAAGATCACACTGAATATCCACTGAGTCCATTTGTAATATGCGGGATCGCTCGTACGAACCTCACGACTCCAATCGTAGCAAAACCCAATCTTATCTAATTGTTCTCTATATCGTTCAATGTTATTTTTAGTGGTGATGGCAGGGTGCTGGCCAGTTTGAATCGCATATTGCTCTGCAGGTAAACCAAAACTGTCGTAGCCCATTGGGTGAAGCACGTTGAAGCCTCTATGCTTTTTATAGCGCGCAAAAATGTCGCTTGCTATGTAACCAAGCGGATGTCCAACGTGCAATCCTGCGCCGCTCGGATAAGGAAACATATCGAGAACATAGAATTTTTTCTTCGACTTGTCCTCTGATACGGCATAGGTGTTGCGTTTGCGCCACTCATCTTGCCACTTTTCCTCTATTTCCCTGAATTGGTATTCCATTGTCCATTTTGTATGAGTCCGCGAAGATAGGACGGAGCGTATTTTTGTCGAATGTACTTCCACAGACCGCCCATTTTTCTGCGATGGATGTTCCCTAAGGGTGTCTGGAACATACCATTTCACCAAAATTCAGTTTATTTGACTTTTGATGATGGGCCTACGCCAGGGGTTACGGATAAGCTTTTAGACCTTCTTTTAAAAAGAAATATTAAAGCCACCTTCTTTTGTCTCGGAAAAAATGCTGAAGCACATCCCGAGTTGATACAAAGAATTGCACAGGAAGGACACACTTTGGGCCACCATTCCTACTCACATATCAATGGATGGAAGACAAGAGATGAGTTGTATTTTGCCGATGTGGAGAAAGCTTCAGAACGCATAAGAAGTCAGTGGTTTCGTCCGCCCTATGGCAAAATAAGACGATCTCAAATGGCAGTTTTGTCTAGACAATACAAGGTGATCATGTGGTCTTTAATGCCGGGTGATTTCGACCCAAAAATGGATTCGGAAAGGTGCGCTCGAATTGCTGTTTCAAAAGTGAGATCAGGAGATATAGTGGTGCTTCATGACAACATAAAATCGTTTCAAGTCATGCTGGAAATGTTGCCTATATTCATCGATGCTTGTAGCAGAAAAGGCTTGAAATTCGAACGTATAGAAGAGTCTATAATTGGATTGTAAGGCTAATTCCAATCGGTATATTCAGGCGGTAGTAATGACCTGATTTGTCTAATTGAAATATTTCGTCGGACACTTCTTCTTGATTTTCGAAAAGTAATGGCGAGTATTCTGTGAGTGTGACAGATTGTTTTCTAATTCCCAATCCTGCGTATATTTCTAATCCAACAGGAAACTTCGTGTCGAGTTGATGTCCTAGCTTTACATTCAGTCCAAGAGCTGTTTTATCTACACCAAATCGGCGATGGTTCTCGTTTAAGAACAATTCTCCTTCTTCTTCCAATCTACTTACCACATTGGCCCATAACGATTCATATTGATATTCATTTTCAAGATAGAATACTTCGGCGGCTACGTATAGTCCGTGCCATGGAGAATAGTACTTTTCCTGAAGGTATTTGCGAACTTCAAACCCAAGTCTATAACCCTGATGATTTGGAGCTACACAACTATTGTCGGAACACACATACCACATATTTATCGGCACAATGGGGCCTCCTTGCAATTGTATTGTCCATGAAGGTAGAATGGAATGCTCAAATGCAAACTGGATACTGGGATTTAACGGATCAAATAGGCTCAATGGTTGAACTTTGATGGCATTCCACTTGCTTGGCGCAAATTCCTGAGACCAAGATGTGCCGCACAAGAGCTGTGTGGCCAAGAGAAAGATTGTTTTATAGGTTGCCTTCAGAAAGTAATTCATTCTAAATCGACTTGAACACAAAGGTAGGCACTTACCTTCGCCAAATCAATGAATATGGTCAAACCCAAAAAACACCTCGGTCAACATTTTTTACGCAACGATGAAATTTGTGAACGGATAAGCGACGCGCTCAGCGTAAGTAAGGAACCGCGTAAAACCCTTGAAATAGGCCCTGGAACGGGAGCTTTGACCAAACATTTGCTCAAAAGAAAGGATGTTGACTTGGAGGTGGTGGAGCTCGATAGAGAATCTGTAGCTTTTTTGAATAAACATTATCCAGAGTTGAACGGTCGTGTACATGAAAGCGATTTTTTGCAGATGCCATTAGACGAGCTGTTTAGTACGCCCGTTGCGGTGATCGGTAACTTTCCCTACAATATTTCTTCTCAGATTCTTTTCAAAGTTCTCGATTATAAAGACTTGGTTCCGGAAGTAGTGGGAATGTTTCAAAAGGAAGTAGCTGAGCGCATTACCTCCGATTCGGGAACTCGTGACAGAGGAATACTTTCTGTGTTTATTCAAGCTTACTATGCAGTTGAATATCTGTTTACTGTCGATGAAAATGAATTTCTTCCTCCTCCAAAAGTAAAATCAGGTGTAATTCGCTTAGTGAGAAATAACATTGCCGAGTTGCCATGCGACGAGAAATTCTTTAGGGTACTTGTCAAGACAGGTTTTAATCAGCGCAGAAAAACCTTGCGCAATTCTATTCGTGGTTTGGCTGGGTATCATGCCGATCTCCCTTTTATGGACAAGCGTCCTGAACAGTTATCAGTAAATCAATGGGTAGCCTTGGCAACAGCTTTTTTGTAATGATACTGCACGCAGTTGCACATGAAATAGCATTTTTTGTGTCAAAATTGACTGTATTTTGACTCCACGTGAAATGTGTCCTTGATGCAGAAAGTGGTATATGTTCTGTTTCGAATTAAACCCAGAATCCGCATTGGGATTCGCTATGATGTGCTCATACCGTTTATCCCGCATTACGCAT
>JAWXBG010000253.1:0-10594 GCA_034439875.1 Flavobacteriales bacterium | reverse complement strand
TCCATTGCGCAATATTCCTCACTGCTGCCTCCCGTAGGAGTCTGGTCCGTGTCTCAGTACCAGTGTGGGGGATCATCCTCTCAGACCCCCTACCAATCGAAGCCTTGGTGAGCCATTACCTCACCAACTAGCTAATTGGACGCATGCCCATCTCATACCGTTGTGACTTTAATATAAATAAGATGCCTTATCTATATATTATGGGGAATTAATCCAGATTTCTCTGGGCTATGCCCCTGTATGAGGTAGGTTGCATACGTGTTACGCACCCGTGCGCCGGTCGCCATCGAACAATATTGCTATTGTTCATGCTGCCCCTCGACTTGCATGTGTTAGGCCTGCCGCTAGCGTTCATCCTGAGCCAGGATCAAACTCTCCATTGTAAGATTTTGAAATCCTTTTTTTGACTCGCGTTTTTCTTACCTATTCGCTGCTGTATTATTTCAAAGAACTTTTTCCAACTTCCCTTTCGAAAAAGGGAGGGCAAACATACGGTGCTTTTGAACTCCGAAACAAATCTTTCTGAAGTTTTTTTAACTGCTTGCTGTTATCAAACTCCCTTCCTTCAAAAGCGGCCGCAAAAGTACATGTGTTTTCTACCGGTGCAACATTTCTCCAAAATTATTTTATGATTATTTTATATCACGCTGAAAGTCAGTAAGAAAAATTTGAAAATAATTTCAACTCATCCCTCTAATGCTACCTCTAAAGGTCAAAAATCAACCGCAGAGGCTCCCAAAGAACATCGAAAATCTCCCCTTCCCATTCCCAAAATGAAAAAAAAATCAATAATCAACCCTTCGCATTTTCGGAAAATCGTCCCTTTTACCTGTTCTCGCTTTCTTCTTAGTTTCATATTTCTCCCGATTTCAGTGGGCTCTATATGTAACTTTGATCTAAATTCAGCCTCTGCAAAACACCAAATAAATTCATTCTTTTATGAGACAATTATTTCTGTAGCTTTCTTTCCTTTGCGCCGTATTCACTGCACTATCTCAGCAAGTACCTACTTCAAAAGACTTCGATGCTGTAATAGAAAAATACTTCGATGACAAAGCGCCAGGCGGCTCTGTGCTTGTTGTACACAAAGGCAAGACAATATACAAGTCTGCAAAAGGCATTGCTGATATGGATCTAAATGTCTCCATAGAACCTGACATGATCTTCCGTATAGGCAGTATTTCCAAGCAGTTCACGGCCATGTCTATTCTTAAACTGCACGAAGAAGGTAAACTCAATGTGCAAGATGATATCAAGAAATATATACCCCAATTGACTTGGAAAGAGGCTATCACAATAGATCAAATCGTGCATCACACCTCCGGAGTACCTAGCTATACCGATTTTGAGGACTTCTTTGCTCAGCGTTCGATGAAAGATGCACCTCTAGATTCTGTCATTGCCTACTTCAACAACAGACCCCTCGATTTCGAACCGGGAACGAAATGGAATTATAGTAATTCGGGCTACATACTGTTGGGTGCTGTAATAGAAAAGGTAAGCGGTATGAGTTATGCCGACTATGTGCAGAGGAATATATTTGAACCACTCGGCATGAAAAACAGTCGCTTTGAAATAAACCATGAGATCGTTCCAAACAAAGTAAAGGGGTATACTCCCGATGGCGACGGATGGATGAATGGGCCTTATATAAGCATGACCTGGCCCCATGCTGCGGGCTCTTTGATTAGCAATACTGAAGATATGTACACATGGAACAGGGCAATCCATGATGGTAAATTCGTTTCAAAAGCCTCCCTTGAAAGGGCATTCAAAGGAGGACTGCTCGCAGATGGTAAAGACACTTATTATGGTTTTGGATTTATGCTTGGGCTTACTCGAGGAGAGAGGACGATAGAACACAGCGGAGGCATCAACGGCTTTGTTTCAAATGCTTGTTATCTGCCCGACCAAGATCTTTATATTGTTGTGCTCACCAATAGAGAAGCAGATGGGCCAACAGCCATTACCGCTGAAATAGCAGGGCTCGTGTTGGGTAAACCCTATCTTCAAAATGCAACTGTGTTGGATGAAAAAAACCTTCGTGAATATCCAGGAGTTTACAAGTTTGATGATATTAAACGATTCATCACTTTTGAAAATGGAAAACTCTATTCGCAGCGCGAAGGCAGTGTAGTTTATGAATTAACTCCTAGTGCAAAGGATGAGTTTTTCTTTCATGATGCACTTGCGAACATCTCTTTCAAAAGAAACAAAAAAGGCAAAATTGAATCACTCTATTTCGATGGAAGTGGTCAACGTCCCTCTACATGGATAAAGACCTCCGAAGCTCTTCCTGCTCCGTCTAAATATATTACCGTTGACCTCAAGAAACTGGAAGAATTAGTCGGCGATTATGAATTGATGCCGGGATTTATGTTCACAGTAAGTGTGAGAGATGGTAAACTATATGGACAAGGCACAGGTCAAGGTGAACTCGAATTAAAAGCCACTAGCGAAACCACTTTTGAGGCGAAGGAAGTAGGTGCAAAGTTCACCTTCGGAAAAGATGGATCGGGAAAGATCAATACTATGTTGCTCGAAAAAGGCGGCGCAAAACTTGAGGGAAAACGCAAATACCACCAACGTTATAATCATGTGACTTCCAGAAATGGTCCATCCAGCAATGCGCATTGGAAGTCTGCTTTCGCTAAGGCGCTACCGTATCTTCCATGCATGAAGTGGTAAATGCCGTTGCGATTTCTGTTTAGTTCAACCCAGAAACCGCATTGGGATTGGCTACGAAGTGCTAATACCATTTATGCTCATAAAATAGTTTGGGCTATTTTATAAGCAGAATTGGTATAAACCCCGAAGATAGCAAGTGCTATCGCCAGATTTTTATACCGTCTATCCCGCATTGCGCATTGGAAGCATCTAGAGGTTAATGCGCTACGGGATTCTCGAATCTACACGATGGAACAAAGTAATAGTTCGACCGATGAATTCCAGTATCTCCATCGCGCGATTCGGGTTTATGTATCTCTAATCTCGGCTCAGCCGAGACAACAGATACTATAACGGCATTTAACACTTCATGCATCAAGAATAAAAATCGAGAAAGTGCTTGATGTCAAAGAGGGTTAGAGTTGCATTAGATTTCCAATGCGGATTCTGGGTTCAATGTAGTGAAAACTGAATTGGACTGTTATAGATCCTAAACGCTAAACATAAACGACATAAAAGGGCCTATCAACGGTAAACATAAACGATATAAAAGGGTATCTAAATATCATCCATCGACTTACCTCCGATAGCTATTCGGAGCGAGTTTTCCTAGTTTGACGAATCGGACTCAAGGACACACTGTTCCATATACAGCGGAGAATAGCAATAGGTCAGAAACACCAACAGCCCCGTTATTGTCCAAATCGGTAATACCACAAGCAGACAGACATCCATAATCTGAAATAAACAGGAGCAAATCGGCAAGGCCAACCGAACCATTAAAATCGAAATCGCCAAGACAAGTATTTCCGATTACCAAGGGTTGGTGGAAACCTTGAGTTATTTTAACGCTGGCAGAAGATCCGGTGAAGGTCACCACTTCTCCCACGGTCATATCCACCTTTATGCCATTGCCACTATAAGACATGCCATAAGATGAGATAACCGACCTTTCAATGCTCTGTGCGTTTATAGCATTTGCCCAAACCAAAAGAGTTATTCCTAACACCAATAAATTCTTCATGAATGTCCTTTTTTTTATACAAGTCGAAAGTAATGCATTGATCTGGTACTTTTATCATAAACGAGCAAACGGTGTGATCTATTTATTGAATGGAAACTACAAAATTCAATATACCTTCACAAATATCCGATTCCATTGACTTTTATAGTTCAATACTTCCATTATACAGATACCCTCGACAAATTCCTGAGTATTCAATTTCGTTATTCCCTTTCGCCCATGAAGCCCAAAGAACTTCGAGAAATCAATTTAAGTATTCGCCAAACCATACGATGGGAGAGCAAAACCAAAATATCTCTCGGATCTAATACATCGAACCTTTATTTTTATGTGCACTGCTCAGTCTCATGTAGGATTTAACTATAGGAACCTCTACAAACCTCTTTCACGTTTCGACCAAATTCAAAATTATAGCACATTCTGATAAATTCGTGCGGGCCCAATCCCGCGAGACAACCTTCAGAAATACATGGGAAGCAGATCGCGGAATGTTCGAATCTAAGTGGTGGAAAACACCGAGTAAATCACCTAGTTTACATTGATTGCTAACACTTGGCACTTCATACCGAATCCCAATGTGGTATCTGAGTTTAATAAGCAGAATTAGTCTAATTTGGCTTCGCGAAACATAAACACGAATCACGCGATAGAGATATCGGGATTCATAGGTCGAACTATTACTTTGTTCCATCGTGCAGATTCGAGAATCCTGCAGCGCATTAACCTCAAGATGCTTCCAATGCGGGATAAAAGAGGTTTTTAGAGGGACCCAAAAAGAAAAATTAAATAATTCTTTTGAGGTTCCCATTGATACGAATGGCACGAAATTTAGCACTTGCTAGAACTCAAAATATACATCTATGAAGTATTTAATACTGTCCGCCCTTTTATTGATTTGTACTGAGAACAATCTGAGTGCACAGCTATGGACCCCACATTGGCAGTCGGGAGATTTCCAATTTAGCACGAACTTCTTCGATGGAGAAAGCTTTGGTTATGTTGCATTTGAGAATTTCTTTTTCAGATTAAATGATCATGGCAATAGCTGGACAAGTGCATACTATGAGGACATCAAGAAATTCGTGTGTATTGACTTTCAAGATACCCAAAACGGATGGGCCATTATGGAAGACCAGTCTACTTGGTCGGTGCGGGAGACCAATGACGGTGGTCAATCGTGGATTCAGCATGGAGACTTGCCCGATGGATTTGGGAATTTCTATATCGTTGAAGCACTAGATGACAACAATATTCTAGCTGCTACGAACTCGCGTGTTTTCAGGAGTACCGATGCTGGAGAAACGTGGTCGGAAGTATTGTTTTTGGGTGATGGAATTACTGGGATTTACTTCCAAAATGCCAACACAGTTTGGACTTCTGGAGGCAACGGAAAAGTACATAGAAGCATCAATGCCGGATTAAATTGGAGCCTCATCAATATTAATGTGACCACATACGGAGTCACTGACATTCAATTTTCCGATACAGGAAACATATATGCGCTCATCGGAGGAGGCTACAGTGGAATAAGAAAATCGGAGAACAATGGTTCAAGCTGGACTGATATTCCAACAGGAATTATTAATCAGGCGATGTTAGTTCAAACTGACAATACAATTCTAGTTAGTTCGCTCAGTGGAATCTATAGGACTATTAATGGTGGGGGTTCTTGGAATAATTTATATAGCTGGCCTCAAAATCGGAGCACTTATCACTTTTACAATACAAGTACCTCAGAGATAATTTTGGCAGGTTTTGGCGGTCAGATATACAGAACTCAGAACAATGGAACCGCCTGGACTGAAATAAACAGCGGCTTCAACTATGTGACAGGAATAGATGTTTTGAATAGCGCAGAAGCTTACGCCATTGGAGCATTTGGATTTAGTCCTGGTTTGATGCACACCTCGAATGGAGGAGAGAATTGGCATCTTATGACTGCGCCTTCTGTAGTTTCCGCGATCGACTTTGTAGACCCGCTAACAGGTTTTGCCATTGGTAGCGCTGGACTATCTAAAACCACAGACGGGGGACAAAGTTGGACAATAAAAAATGCAACCATCACAAGTGGAAAAATTGTCGCATTGGATGCAATGAATATCCACGTCCTAAGCAACAATATGATCGTTCACAATTCGTTTGACGGTGGAGAAACTTGGGGAACGGGAAACTATAATGTAGCGTTACCATTAGTAGTCTTTCCCCTATATGACATGGAGTTTACAAATACGATGAATGGTCGATTATCAGGCGATAGCGGATACATTTATTACACCAGCGATGGAGGAATTAATTGGATTAAGAATACAACCCTTGCAACAAGTATCGACCTCCCGGAGTGTTTCTACCTAAATAGCAGCATAGGATGGCACAGCACACAAGATATTTTGTACAAAACAACGAATGGAGGAGCCAATTGGAGCACTATCAACATTCCTTCATTAATGGGTTATCTTTCCTCGCTTCACTTTTATGATGCGAGTCATGGAATGGGAGTAGATTCATTTGGGGGTGAATTCAGATTGATGGAAACAACCAACGGAGGCAGCAATTGGACAGATGTAACACCTCCATATATTACAACTCAAAGTTTGGGTACTATTTGGCGATCGACTGATGATATAGGATTTATTGGATCTCCAGATCTAGGAATTTTAAGAAAGGATAATTCACTATGCCCGCTACCTGTATTTGTAGCCACTCTGCAGGTCGAAAATCCACAGGCATGCATTGGAGGAACAGGTTTTATTTCATTTGACACCGAAGCAAGCTTTGAAGGTGTAGAATGGTACAAAGATGGAATTCTTCTTTCGACAAATACAACTCTCATCATTTTGAATGTGGATGCTCAAGACACCGGCACCTACGAATGCCACATCACTGATTCGAATGAATGTGGAACTTATGACTTGATTTTGTATGCCAATTTCACAGCCATTGAAAATATTGCACCAACGTTGAGTATTTCGTCTACAGAATATGATTTGTGTGAAGGAGGATCCTTTGAATTGACTGCAGAAACCAGCTATGGAACTATTAGTTCTGCTCTGTGGTATCAGGGTGAAAACTACATAGGACAGGGCAATCCATTTATTGTTTCGAACGTCGAAGGATTCCAATCCGGTATATACACCAGCTACGTCATTGTCAGTTCGGTTTGTGGATCGTTCAACATTGAATCCGAATCAATTGAAATTACGATACTCGACAACTACAGTATATATACATCCGCACCTCAATTTATAGACCCATATTGCGAAGGTTTTTCTTTAGAATTACCTGTATCAGCATTCGGGTATCCTGTAATTAGCTATGTATGGACTATCAATGATGTGGTCGTTTCCACGGATCCCACACTTTACATAGAATCATTGTCGGCATCAGATAGTGGTACCTTGTCTGTTAGCATTACCGGTTCTGGAGGTTGCGCCAGCGAAGTAGATACCTACTCATGGGACCTATCAATACTGGCGCTTCCGGAAGTATTCCCACCTACCTCCGAATATCAAACTGTATATGCATGTATTGGAGAAACCATTGACTTAATCTTTGAAACCGACCATCCGGCAGCAGCTTACGAGTGGTACTTCAATGGAAGCTACATAGGGACTGGCCAGACATTACCCATTGGCATAGTGAGTGAATACTACTTTGGTGATTACTATGGCGCACCCTATTATGGTAATGAATGCACTTATATTTCTGAATGGTTTTTACTATACACGATATTACCCGGCGACAACATTGAAATTACACCGACCGAATCAGAAACAATATTAGCACCTTGCGGCGAAGATTTGTACTTCGGTTTTACTGCAAACGTCAGTATCGATTCATACGAGTGGATTCACAACAATGAGGTCATCGGAATCAACCAAACCTTGGTAGTAAGCCTAGGAGAACATTACTACGGCCAGTTCTATTGCCATGTCACTTCATCGAATAATTGCGGGAGTGCCGAAGAAACTTTTTTAATGTATAATGTTGTGGAATCAGAGCCTTATCCCCTCACCTATTCATTGACTAGCGAATACGTTACTTGCGAAGGTTTTCCTTCAGAGATATCTGTTGATGCATCAACGGTATTTCCTGGAGTAGTTGAATATAGTTGGATAGACAATGGAGAGATTCTCGGTACAGGCCCATCCATATCAAGTGCTGTCTTAGAACTCGGATTTCATGAAATTGAACTTATTATGTCTGTAATGTGGAATTGCGGAATCAGCCAAACTTTCGAATATGTGAACATACTTGTTGAAGAAGGTCCCGAATTTCCCGTAGAATTGAATCTTCAGAGCATTGATGTTTGTGATGAAGATAATATTACACTTGAATGCGACATTGCGATTCCCGGTGCTGAAATGACATACACTTGGTTTCACGATGGAATTGAATTGAGCGATGGGACAAGTCTTTTGGTAAATGTAAACTCGGAAAGCGACGGAGTCTATTCCTGTTTAGTTACCGCAATTGCCTCTTGTGGAATACACCAAGCAGAATACAACTTGTTTGAACTAATTGTCTCGTTCAACCCGACAGTAGATCCATTTTTCTCGGACCTCATTTTGTCCGGTTGTTCAGGAGATATGATCGAAATGGAATATTTAACGGAAGATGAACCTTACTTGGTCGAATGGTTTCTCAATAACGAATTAATATTTAGCGGAACCAATTATAATTTCGAAGCAACAGAGGAATCATCTGGTGAATATTATGTTTATGCTTATGCTGCGAATGATTGTGGCACTAATGAAACCGCAAACGTTTTGATGTACACTCTTACTATTGACAGCAACCTAGAGCTTCCGGAAGATCCGGGCCCAACAGAATTAAGCATTTGTGAAGGACCCATAGAATTGTCTTTCGAACCCGAAATAGATGGGGCCACCTATGATTGGTATAGTGAAGAAGGCTATCTTGCAAGTGGACAAATGATCATAGTTGATCAACCCGTAGAAGGATTATTCACATGCGATGTTTCAATTAGCAATAATTGTTCTGCTCTAAGTTTTATCTACCAATATTTGACGCTTGAAATTGTAGCGCCCTCGACACCATTGATCACAATTGATGATTACATGTGGGTTGAAGAGGACTTTGAAACTTATGAATGGACGTTCAATGGAACCATTGTTGGTCTCACCGATTCAATTCCAATTATGGGCAATGGTGAATATGGTCTTACAGTAACAAATGAATTTGGATGTTTAAATACACAAACCATCCAATACACTTCCACCGAAGAATCTATTCAAGAGTTCTTTAATCTATATCCAAATCCGGCAAGTGATTTTACTATTGTGGATTCTCCCGTTCCCGTCAACTCAATAATAATCTATAACGCCCTGGGCGAACCAATTACAACAAGAATGAACATCTCCGAAGGCAAAGTCCTTCTTCAAACCAGTGAGTTAGCCTCAGGAGTCTATATTTTAGAGGTGAATTTTGATGGCAATAAACAAGAGAGAAAACAACTTATGGTAACCCATTGAACCGAAGAGCAGGTTTGCTGTACAGGCATTGATATATGAAACAATTTATTGTAATTCTCCTTTTTGCTTTCGGCTCCCTATCGGTAAATTCACAATTACCTGGAGAAAGGTACTATGATTTTCATTTTGCACTTGTCGACTATCAATTACCCTTTCACTCGGTTATGGCCCAATATGCCTATGACACTCAGATTGAAAAAAATGTACTTAAAATAGAACAAAAAAATGGACCGGATTACATCATAAGTCTTAATCAGGGATATAACCAGAAGTGGCACGAGATAAAACTTAACGACGGTATAATTAGTATTACCTATATCTCAGACACCCTTCAACCGGATCTTTCACTTCACATCATCCGTGCAGATGCCATCGGTGAGCGGGCCATGAACCTCGATATCCAGTCAACTCGAAATAACGATTGGTGCGAGTTGATGTTTACATTCGGAAATCAAAAATTGGATCTTACTTATGGTCGCGATGAAAAAGAATATAATCTGATTTTTCCTTGGGAACAATTGAGACACTTCGAAGGTAGAAATCTCACCTGTTTACTTCGAAAAACTTGTGAACCAGTTTTTGAACCTAGCACTTGGAAATTAGAAGAAGACCGTAGAAAAGCTTTCATTAAAACAAACAAGACAAATGAACGATTGCGATTTTTGGCTGATAGTGCGCTCAATGCGTGTTTTCCGGGAGAACTTTTTTCCAAACACCTCACCTTAGAGTGCACTACTAGCATTTGTTCAATAGAACCAGTTTTTCGAAAAGGGTGTGAGTTTGCCGATGATAGCAGCAGTTATGCGGCTGAAATAACATACCGTTTTACACATTCCTCTTATAACGAAACCGTCTCATTTCCGATAAAAGTGATGGTGTCCATGCTTGCTCCGCTCTATTACATTGAAACGAATCTTGAAAATGTTGTTTTTGATAAAAAAGATCTCGAAATTCTGGGAGAAACAGAAATGACGAGGCGAATATCAAAGCAAAATCTTTTGGAAAAACTCAACCGATTTGCCTCCGAAAGTCCCGACATTGGGCTTCAGTTTCTGCAATTCGTTCCACAATCTACTTCAAGTGATTGGGACGACTCTTATTTCAAAACACAAAAAGAAGAGTTAAAAAAGTGGTGCTATTATGCGTATAAAAATCCGGAATCTTCAAAACCCAATTTCAACGAAATAATGTATTTTGATGCTTGCACGGGCAAGTTTCTATTTGAAGTTTCGCACTATCAAAATCCATTGGACTAGCATCACCAGTATAATCCCTACTTTTTATATCGAAAAACCTCCTCCCCTGAGATATATGTAGCTATTACCTTCAGATCGGAGAACGCAGTGGGACCGAGTTTCAAAATATCTTTATCGAGTATTACAAAATCGGCATATTTACCTACTTGAAGACT
>JAWXBG010000252.1:0-3663 GCA_034439875.1 Flavobacteriales bacterium | reverse complement strand
GTACTAGGACCAGACCGCACATTCACTCCCCCAGGAGCAGTTCTGGCTGAGAAGTTTACTTGTCTCACACCATCGATAACACCGCCACCACCACGTCTCCAGAAAGAGACATCATTACGTCCAGTTACACTTGTTCTAAAAGTGGTAACACGAACGTTTAGACAGTTTACTTCTGTGAATAATCCACCGCCAACAAATTGATTGGCTCCACGTACATTAATTCGACCGTCAGGCAGAATACTTTCTACAATCCCAACATGTCCAAACTGAGAATTGGATCCAGGGAAAGAACGCTCCATCACAACAACTGCGCCGACCTGAACTCCTGGCAAACGTGAGAAGCCTGCCTGTGGTAGAACGTTGGTATCCCAGTCTCCTGCATGGGCAGGATAGCGAAAGTTCCCAAATTTACGAGAGACATAGTCTGTGCACTGGCAGGAGTTAGCAGCACTAGCTGTGTCCGATAACATTAGGAAAGTAGGAAGAGCAGCAGATGTAGCACTGATCGTAGCAAGAACTAACCCTGCAATTTTTGAGACTAATTTTTGAGGCTTCAAAGATACTTTAGCTTTGGCATGTGGGGTCGTGATAGTCATAATGGTTATTTCTCTTGTTTAGAATTGGTTTTCTTCGAGTCTGTATTTCTATTCAGCAAGGTCAAAACTTTTATGCAAAACATAATTAAGAATTTGAACTTCCGAATCTGTTATCTACTTGTTCTGATCGCTTTGGTCTTTTATGCAGACATCTGAAAAATTTCTTGGAAAAATAATTTAGCTGTGCCAAGATACCTATTACTGCATAAATTCTATGTATCGCCTGAATGAATACAGGCAAGGTAGTAATACCCCTAACAACCTCAAACTAAACTTCTATAAACTATGAGAAGAAGACAAGGAATCGTTGAGAAGTTCTCTACCTTTTTAGCAATTCAAGATGGTACTGGCTACAGTACGAGCAGGTGGGAAACTGAACCTAAACTGGGGCGAAACATAAAAAATGGTGTTGAGGTTCATCCAGCTAAAGACACAGGGTTATGGGCACAGCACTGGCTACAGCAAGCCTTAGCAGAACCTCTTAAGCCTTTGGCAAAAGGACACATCTCTGCTTATCTTGAAGAAGCTTGTTACTATATCGCCACCACCACAGCCCGCAAATTTACTCAACTAGAATGGCGAGATTGCTTTCAGGTAGCCCGTATTGCTGCTGCTAACCCCGCAAAACTGTTTAAAAATTATGATACGGTAAAAGGTGCGAGTGTTAGCACCTATGGTCAGTTTCAACTTAGCAGTATTGTTCTGGATACTCAGATTAGTAGTGGGGCGAGGTCTGAAACTGGACTACTTCGATCGCTTACGGAAAAAAAGCTCAAGGATGATTTACTAACTTACGGTCTTCTCGATCCAAAGTTGTCCCGATGTGTATTGGCATGGCAATGCTTTAAAGAAATCTATACGCCGACAAAAGCCAAAGGCGGCAGGCATCTAGAAGCCCCAAACACATCACAGCTAGAATCGATCGCCCAACGTTATAGCCAACTGCAAACAAGACTATTTTCAGACTTAAGCTCAGAGCCAACTATGAGTGCTTCTGGGATTCAATCCTTGCTAAAAATATGTATAGAAGCGACTCGCAGAACAAGTGGCAATTTAACCATGCCCTCATTTGATGACCCTAATGCTGCCGCAGAACCTTCTACCCCTCCAGCATTTGAGGCTCTAGAAGCAGAAGCTCAAAATCAGGAGTGGCAGCAAATCAAAGAGTATTTGTCTGCTGCATTTATGGCTCTGACTCCAGAAGAGCAAATAATCCTCAAACTCTGGCATGGCTTAGAGCTAAATCAAGCTGATATCGCTAATATCCTCAAAATAGAGCAGCAGTATCAACTTTCACGCCAGATTAAGCGGCTACATATCTACTTGTTAAAAAACTTAGCGCAGTGGAGTACTGCCAATCTGGGTACAGAGTTGCAATCTGAAGAAATCTCTCAGAAAGCAAAACAGATGGATATTTGGTTAAGTCCGCATTGCAAGGAAGATATCCATATTTTTTTGCAGGAGCATCTCAACCGATTAACTAGTGTGGAAGTAGATCTTGTCAGACTCACTTACATTCAAGAATTAGATTTGGATCAAGTAGCTGATCGATCAAGAATTTCCAAGGTTGAGGTAACATCTAGCCTGGATCAAGTAACTTGGCAGCTACAGGCAAGTCTAATCCAGTATTTGGAGAGTTCTTGGCAAATTACGCTCAATGGACTCAGCTCAACCAATAAAGCCATAGCTAATTTTGTGAAAGATTGGCTGACAAATTCGCTATACAAAAACTTTAGATAGACAACAATAAATTGAGGAATCATATGTTTACTGCAACCGAACTATCGATCGCATTTCCCAACCAAATCTGCCTAGAACTATCCGATCGAATATTAGATTCAGCTTGGACATCAGCCATAAATCACTCAAATGATGCCGCTCGTTGGAATGCTTACCTGAACCATTTATGCCTTAGCACTCTGCTGTCAGAATTTCAAGAGGAGTTTGGGTTAGTAGTCGCTCCATCTACCGATCGAGCTAATCTCCTCAGTATTTGGGAATTCGTCAATGGTACAGCCATATCCCTAGGAGAAAAACGGGCTGTAATTATTCCTGCCGATAATGCTGACACAGAAGAGTTAATCGTACCGCAGGAGTGGGTAGATATTTCAACTTGGGCAGCTAGTTATTACATAGCAGTGCAGGTCAATCCAGATGATGGCTGGCTGCGAGTATGGGGTTATGCTACTCACGAACAGTTGAAGCATAAAGGAAGTTACAACAGTTTGTCTCGAACATATTCCTTAGATCGAGAAGATGTTATTACCGATCTGAGCATTCTGCAAGTATCACTGGAACTTAGTACCGACGAGAGGGTAGCGATTGCTCCTTTATCTGTCTTATCTGAAACTGTTGCAACAAATATACTGGATCGGATCGGGCAGCCAACTCCCTACTCACCCAGACTCGATCTACCTTTTGTCCAATGGGGCGCATTGCTAGAAAACCAATCTTGGCGGCATAGGCTATACAGTCAGAGGATCGGTCAAGCATCTACACAAGTCATAACAAACCTGAGTCAATGGCTACAAAGTAGTTTCGATCAGGGTTGGCAATCGATCGAATCATTATTTACCACTGAACTTGAATTCCGTTTTCGTAGCATTGCGACTGACACCGCAATTCAACGTGGCAAGCAGATTGATTTTGGGATGTTGTTAGCTGGTAATCCTATTGCATTAATTGTAACGATTTTACCCGAAATTGAAGCCAAAATAGGTGTCATATTACAAATTTATCCTATTGGGATTCAAGATCATCTCCCTGCTGGGCTGCAATTGTTAGTACTGGATGAAACAGGCAATGTTTTTAGGGAGTCACTCCCATCTAGAAGTATAGATAGTCAGCTTAGACTCCAGTTCACTGGCAGTCTTGGTGCCCGATTTGCGGCTAAAGTGGTTTTGGGAAATACCAGCGTGATTGAAAATTTTACAATCGATCCCAGTTAATTTATATAGCTGTTGCTAAGCTGATTGACTGACAAAAGTCTAAGAAGCCCAGTCAAGAGTAAGAGCAGAGAACTCAATGCGAAAGAATTTCTGAGCGTGCTTTTTAAGAGAAGCAATGG
>JAWXBG010000251.1:0-3113 GCA_034439875.1 Flavobacteriales bacterium | reverse complement strand
TGCGGCACTCAATTGCCCTATTGGCATAGATTCTAGAGAGCCCGTTATTTCTGGCATCCCAACACTAAGGTTTTTGTAGCTTTTCTTTTCAAAAATAATACCAATGTTATTTAATCCTGCATTGCGCATGGTAAGTCTGTTTTGGGTGACGCGCTGCAGGATCGTGCGTGCATGAAGTGGAAAATGCCGTTGTGATTTATGTTTAGTTCATTGTAGTGAAACGAAATTGGACTATTACATAAATCCAAACGCTGTAAGTAGTATCCACATAATCGACTTCCTGTTACATTTGACACCAAAGTATCAGATATGTCATCAAAAATAAAAGGTCTTTCGTTCTTCGCGCTTACCATGATCGCCATAGGGGCTACTATTGGTTCCGGAATATTTAAAACTCCATCAGACATAGCAAAGGAAGTTTTTGATTCAAAGTGGATCATGCTCTTGTGGATAATAGGAGGCCTTGTTTCCCTTTTGGGTGCCTTGGTTTTTGCAGAATTCGGCTCTCGTTTCCCAAAAGCTGGAGGCGTATACACATATCTGAGAGAGGCCTATGGTCCTCTGCCGGCCTTCCTCTATGGTTGGTGTTTGCTTACCGTAATTTCTAGCGGAACTATAGCGGCATTGTGTGTAGTATTTGCGCAGTACCTCAATTATTTCACTGCATTGCCATCTGCTGCTGAACCATACATAGCTATGGGCGCTATTGTGCTGCTCACTTTGTTCAACACTTTTGGAATAAAAAGCAGCGAGTGGTTTGCCAATATTTCTACGGTACTAAAAATAATTGGAATTTATGCCCTACTCATATTGACAGTTTTTCTGGGCGATCAAGCAATTTTTAATAAAGAGATTATTGTAAGCTCCACCGCCGAACTTGGCTCGGGTAGCAATTATGCGATCGCATTTGTGGGTGTTTTATGGTCATACACCGGATGGCATTACACCAGTTTTGTGGCTGGTGAAGCGAGAAACCCAAAAAGAGATATCCCTCGTGCAATGATTTTAGGCACTGCGGCAGTCACCCTTACTTATGTATTGTGTAATGCCGGTTATTTGAGGGCACTTGATCTCGCAACTATTCAAAATTCGGACGTGGTAGCGGCTGATGCGCTGGAAGCAGTAAGCCCAGGACTAGGAGCTGGCATCTCGGCGCTCATAGCCATTTCTGTTTTCGGTTGTGCCGGGTTATATATACTTTCTACGCCACGAATTTTTCATCAAATGGCACAGGAAGGCATCTTTTTCAAGACCTTTTCTAAAAGTCATCGAAAATTTGGAGTTCCACTTAATGCAATTCTCTTGCAATCTGCATGGGCAATTCTTCTAGTATCTTTCTGGGGAAAATTTGAGAGCATTATCACTTATGTAACATTTGTAGAATGGCTCTTCCTATTGTTGGCCTGCGCAGGAATTTTTGTGGTGAGATATAAATTGAAAAATCCTTCTTCAATAGCTATTAAAACTGCTGAGTCGAGCAATGCGCAGATCGAAGAGAATAAAATTTTCAAAACGCCTCTCTATCCATTTATTCCTTTGCTGTTCATTCTTATCGTGGGCTGGTTTATTTCGAAGAATATTTTTTCCGATCAAAAAGAGGTGTACGCAGGATTACTCGTTATCCCTATCGGAATATTATTTTATCTCGGTTTTAGATATTTGGGTGGTAAGAATTAAATCGATGGTGGACCTATAGATAAGCTTTAAATTCAGTGTGTTGATCGCGCAATTTCTGCCATATTTCAACTTATGCGTACTTCTGTGGTTGGGCATAGAATTGCGGGCGCAGTCCAATGATGAGAAGATTCAACTCAAAGAAAAGGTCTTTGATCAACCCTCTTTATCACTCAATGTTCATGGTGGCAAGTTGATCAAAATTCATGGTGAATATCCGGAGAATAAGCTCTCTACCGGATTTGAACTTCACATAAGTTTTTCGCTGAACCCTAGGATAAAATGGGTCGAAAACCGAGGATATCCGGCGTTAGGGGCATCATTCATTCGTATTGATTTTGGTAATAGGGAAGTGCTGGGCACTGCTCTTGGATTTGTGCCTATGTTGGAATACATTTCTGTACAAACGAGACTTTATTTTAGAGCGGGAATGGGAGTAGCCCGATTTACGCGGCCGTTTGATGCCATAGATCGTCCCGATAATCTGGTGATTGGCTCTCGTTACGCCAATCTCACAATGGCTGCATTGGGTTGGCGATTTGTATTGGGAAACAATTCCGAAGCGAGACTTGGCATTTCATTTATGCACATGAGCAATGCGCACATTCGGGTACCAAATATTGGTGGCAACATCATTGCGCTGAATGCGGCTTATCGATTTGGGAAAAAGAAGGCAATTTCTTCGATTCCCGCAGTTATCTCTGTGCAAGAAAAATGGGTTGGAAGTGATACGGTAATAGAGAAAAGCAGAATAAAATGGAGACCGGGACTCCATCTCATTGCCGGTCTGCACAGTTTTCCTGGAACGGTTCGACCCATTGGTGGCCCCTTGTATTCTGTTTTTGGGCTAAGTATTTATATGGTTCAAAAGGATGGAATGAATAAACCATGGTCGAGTGGAATCAATTATCATTTTTATCCGGCATATCACAATTACATTATTTCACAAGAGCTGTTTCCCGCCAAAGAGGCAATCAAAAATTCGCATCATTTGGTTGCCTTTATAGGACGCTCTTATTACTTCGGTCGCTTCTCCTTGTTTTATCAGTTGGGTTACAATTTGTATGCACCATTCCTCAGGGAAATGAATGAAGTATGGGATCTCCCGAAAAAGGGATTTCTGTATACACATACATCGAATAAGATTGGTTATAGGTATTCCCCACCCATCAAAGGATTGCTTTTGGGTGTTGCAGTTAAGTCGAGCGGAGGTACGGCCGATTTTTTGGAGTTCCAATTGGGTTATGAATTTTAAACCCAGAATCCGCATTGGAAGTCGCGATGAATCGCTAAACTCCAAAGATAGCGAGTGCTCTCGCCAGATTTTTATACCGTTTATTCCGCATTACGCATTAGGGCAATTTTTGTAGAATGCGTGCGGGATTCTCAAATCTAAGCGATAGAATACTGCATTCATCGGCAAAATTAGGGTGCAATTT
>JAWXBG010000250.1:0-10879 GCA_034439875.1 Flavobacteriales bacterium | reverse complement strand
GCTCCATAGGAGCGACATCTTACTACAACCACCCCAAACCTCATACTAATTCATCCCCCCACAGCTCCGTAGGAGCGACATCTTACTACTACAATCCTTCCTCCCAATTCCATCAAATTAATTCATTTCCCCCACAGCTCCATAGGAGCGACATCTAAATAAGCTCACAAGATTTTATATCATATAGGAACCGTTATTTACATCAATCGCTTGACCTGTCATCGAATTTTGTTTTCCTGTAAAAAGAAATTCAACCCAACGAGCGATTTCTTCTGGTTGAGAAATTTTCTTGAGGGGAACCAAATCCATTTGGGTTTTAAATTCTACATCGTAAGAATTTCCGTTAAGATCAGCCAGGCGCTGAATTCCGGCTACAGCCATTTCAGTTTCCACCCACCCTGGGCAAAGAGCATTCACAAGGATACGATCATCAGCCAAACTCAATGCAAGCGACTTTGTGAGTCCAAGCAATCCGGTTTTCGCGGTGCAATAGGCGGTATAACCGGGAACACCAAATCGGGCAAGGCAAGAAGATGTAATGATAATATTTCTCCATTCTACATTACTTTGTTGAAGATAGGGGAGACATTCAAATATGGAAACATAAGTTCCGGTCAAGTTTGTACTTATGATGTCATCCCACCGATCGTCTTTGCCATAGGCATTTCCACCGCCCACTCCAGCATTGGCAAAGAGTCCACAAATGTTTGGATTTAAAATAGAATTTAGATGAGTCTTCCATTCTCCGGCATTGCGCACATCCATATCAAACACCAAATGCCTATCTGAATTAGTGCATTCAGCTTTGGTTTGCTCCAAATTTTTTCGATTTCTGGCCACCAGAAATAAGCGCGCTTCCGCAATTTTACTTAAAACAATAGCTGTAGCTTTTCCCATGCCGCTTCCGGCACCTGTAATTACGAAATCCATAACATTTTCATTAAAGGTTCAAATGTAACACCAGCACATTTCGTTCACTCTTCTGTTGAAAGCAAATCAAGGACTAGCTTTGGACCCACAAACAGACTTCATGAAGTACAATCTCAGCGAAATCACACAAGTAATACGTCAACGGAGATCCATAATGCCCGAAATGTTCTCGTCGCGCAAAGTGCACCGCGAACAAATAGAACTGATGCTTACGAATGCTACTTGGGCTCCCACACATGGGCTTACCCAGCCGTGGCGTTTTAAGGTATTTTCAGGGGAATCCCTGGCCAAACTTGCAGACTTTGTTCCCGGAATTTACCAAAAGAACACCCCTGAAAATGCGTTTAGCCCTGCTAAATATGCAAAAATGAAGGCAAGATTGGAGAAGGCTTCAGTTGTAATAATTGTGTGCATGCATCGCGATGAAACGGGTAAAATAAGCGAACTCGAGGAAATAGAGGCAGTGGCATGTTCGGTGCAGAATCTCAGCCTTACTGCCACGGCATATGGGCTTGGAACCTTTTGGGCCACCCCAAAGATAATTTACAGCTCAGAGATGAAAGAATTCCTCGGACTTTCGGAGCCGGATCTTTGCTTAGGATTGATTTATGTTGGTTATTTGGAAGGCGAATGGCCAATAGCACATCGCAAACCATTGGAATACGTTACAGAATGGCACGACTGAGTGAAAGAACTATATGGTATTGGAAATCTGTGTTTTCGAAATTGCAAATCGATCTTAGGATTGTTTTACTTTTTCTGCTTCTTATTCCTTACAGTTTATTTTCACAGCAGGGTATAGCAATTTTTGGAATACAGATGAAGCCGATGATTCCTAGTAAATATTTTGGAATTTCGGATGAGTTGGTAGCAGGAGATGGATTGGAAGTAAATTTCTCTCCAAGGTTCGGCCACAATTTCGGGATGGTAATTCGCTATGGAATTTCGAACATGATCAGTTTTGAATCCGGAATCAACATAGTTCAGCGCAATTATCGGATAACTATCAATCAAGCCGACCTACCCGGTCCACAGAATCTTAATTTCCGTTTTGTAGGATACGAAATCCCCATTCAAGGTTTGGTTTTCGTGCAAATTGGGAAACAAATGTGGATGAATGCTTCGGGTGGCGTGTCACTCGATCTTTATCCAACCAATGTCGAGAGTTTCGGAGAGGCTAGGAAAGACACCATCATTTTTGATCTCTACCAGAAAACCTGGCGAAATGGGCGTTTTCAGGTTGCTTTATTAGCGAATTACGGATTTGAGTATCGTTCTAAGAAGAGTGGGTACTTTTACTTCGGCCTTTCTTATCACCGTCCGTTCAGTAAAATAGGTCTCACAACCATTGAGGTAAGGGAAAAGGCTAATTTTTACAACCTTGAGCATCCCTTAAGCGGCAATTACCTTACGCTGGATTTTAGGTATTTTTTTCATGAAGAACCGGAAAAGAAACGACGTAAATGAGTTAGTTAGCACCCTTTTTGGGAAACCTTATTTAGGTTTTCGAGTATAAAGAGCCTATTGTCAAAAACTCTTATATGAAACCTTATTCTGTCTTAATTGCCCTCCTACTTTTATGCATTGCTTCTCAGGCCCAAACACAATGGAGCGAGATAACCATGAAAGGACGAGTATCTAAAATTAATTTGAGCGATTCCACGGAGCATTTGCTCAACGACACGCCTATTGAAATTTGGGTTGACGATTCTCTTTCATCCACCATTTACACCGACGAAAAAGGTCGATATAAATTCTCGCTTCCATTTTTCCACAACTACGAGCTGAAGTATGGTCGCGAGCCATTTGTGCAGAAATCCGTAGAAATTGACGCCACAGACTTTTCTCAGACAACCATGACACGTGGTTTCAGATTGGAAATTGATATCACATTGTTTGAAGATTTTGAAGTTCCTGAATTTGAGTTTTTAAGTCGCGAACCAGTAGCCATTGCATCTTACAATAAAGTAGAAGATACAGTGATTTGGAACGCTGAACACACTGAGACAATTAACCAAAAGATTAGAGAAGCGATAAAGCAAAACTTGAAGTAAATTATTCTACGCCCATGAAAACAGCTCTTTCACTCATTGCATTTATTCTCATTGCTACTGTTTCATCGGCGAAGGCTGTAGACGATTATCACCTTTTGCTTCATGGAAGGGTTTTCGAGGTAAATCCTTTTTCTGAAGAAATTGAAGGTGGAGCGAAAGCTGTGCAGGTGATTGTTTATCAAGGCGAAGAGATTTATGTAGCCTTTTACACGGATAAATCGGGCGTTTATGAGTTCAATTTGCCGATCGGGCACATGTACGAAATAAGATACGGTGGACCGAC
Source organism: Flavobacteriales bacterium (assembly GCA_034439875.1). Classification (GTDB taxonomy): domain Bacteria; phylum Bacteroidota; class Bacteroidia; order Flavobacteriales_D; family Sanyastnellaceae; genus JAWXBG01. The sequence continues at coordinate 7,612 of JAWXBG010000250.1, read as the reverse complement.
TTTCATCAATAAAATTGTACAGATAGACACTAGAGAATTGCCCGCGCACAAATCAGGGAGCGATCTGAAAATGGATATGGGCTTGTTCAAGCCGATAGAAGGTGCGGATTTTTCTTTACTCAACGAGCCTTTTGTGATAGTAGCTTATAACAAGGAAACCAATAGACTTATCCCGGATTTGGCTTATACGGATGATAAAGCATTCGAACTAGACAAGATTATCCGCAAGATCAAAAAAACAAAACCGAAGAAATAGGCTCGGATTTGAAAGGTTCAATCCATTGTCCGATTGAAGAATTCTAATTTTTTGGAGGTTCCTATATGACCAATTCCTGACCAATCTCCCTTTTGAAACTGTATTTTTGCGCCTTCAATTCAATCCGTACCGGGAAGGCGAATTCCAAATAAAAATTTAGAAAATACCAGATCGAGGTACTCGAATTTTGCGCTTAAGCGAGAAATTCAATGGTACAGCGAGTTTCGGTACAGTGTGTTTTGGATACAGTTATGGCCGCTTGGTCTGATTACAATAAAGTGAAGACTTGGAAACAGTAGAAAGCACAGAAAAACGAAAGATCAGTAAAAAGTCACTCAGTAAAGCACTCGGTGTTTTTGCATATCTCAAACCACATTGGTTTTTATATAGCATCGGTATGCTTTTGTTGGTTATTTCGGGACTCTTGGTAATCGTAATTACAGCCCTTTTGGGTTTGTTGATTTCGCCATCTTCCAACGCAGCACTACCTGGTGGTAAGATGACCGCCATGATCGCTGATCGATTTGATTTTTTGCACGAAGGAGATGTGGCAGGTAAGGTGCTCACAACCTTAGTAGTTCTATTGATCATACAAGGAATTTTCTCTTTTTTTAGAATCTACATTTTTTCTTATGTTACAGAAAATGCAATGAAGTCGCTGCGCAACGACACATTTAGCACAATCATTCGGATGCCCATGCAATTTTTCAACGAGCGTCGAGTGGGAGATCTAAGTAGCCGTATTTCCAGTGATATCACCACCATTCAGGAAACGCTGAATATGACCCTTGCGGAGTTCATTCGTCAGATCATCATCATAGTAGTTGCTACAAGTTGGCTCATCTCTTTTTCAAAAACGCTAACGCTAGTTATGTTTGTGAGTCTGCCGGTAATCATATTGATCATGGTTTGGTTCGGAAAATTTATTCGCAAGTTGGGCAAACAGACACAGGACAAAGTAGCCGAGTCGAACATAATAGTCTCAGAAACACTCACGGGAATAGTGAACGTAAAAAGTTTTGCAAACGAGGGGTTTGAGAATAGTCGTTTTGATAAAAGCGTTCAGCAAATCAGAAACATTGCCATGAAAAGTGCTGTATGGCGCGGAATGTTTGGCACTTTCATTATTATCTTTTTATTCGGTGCATTAGGGCTGGTTATTGGTGTGGGTGCTCACCTGAGAGAAAAAGGTGAAATGGGTGACAGCGTGTTAGAAATGTTCATCTTGCTCACAGGATTAGTGGCAGGATCTATTGGCGGTCTTGCGGCACAAATGGGTACATTACAGAGAAGTGTGGGTGTGATTGAAAATGTGATGGAAATCCTTACCTATAAAACGGAAGAAGTGGATCTCACCATATCACCAAGGGCTAGCAATCTCAAGGGAGAAGTCGAATTTAAAGAGGTGGAGTTTCACTATCCATCTCGCCCAGATATTCAGGTCTTGAAAAAGGTGTCGTTTAAAGCTGAGGCCGGAAAACAAATTGCATTGGTGGGTACTTCCGGTTCCGGGAAATCAACTATTGCATCGCTCATTCAGCGCTTTTACACCCCACAGAGCGGCGAAATTTTGTTTGATGGAAAGGCAGCATCATCTTTTAAACTGACCGAACTTAGAAGTCAAATGGCCTTTGTGCCTCAAGAAGTAATCCTGTTTGGCGGCACTATCCGCGACAATATAGCTTATGGCAGGCCCGGTGCTTCAGAGTCTGAAATGCGAGAGGCTTCCCGCAAGGCAAATGCCCTCGATTTTATCGAGTCGTTTCCTCAAGGATTTGACACGCTCGTAGGTGAAAGGGGTATTCAATTGAGTGGTGGTCAGCGACAGAGAATTGCAATCGCCAGGGCGGTATTGCGCAATCCAACGATCTTAATTCTCGACGAAGCCACCAGTTCGCTCGATTCTGAAAGCGAAAGACAGGTGCAGGAGGCATTAGATATGTTGATGAAAGGAAGGACTTCAATTGTGATAGCTCACCGACTTTCCACCATTAGAAATGCGGACAGGATATTGGTGATAGAGGGCGGCATGGTGAGAGAACAAGGCACCCATGTGGAATTGTTGGCGTCCAATGGTCTCTACAAAAGACTCAACGAATTGCAATACGAAGCAGATCCAACTACAACCTAATTCTGCCCACTATTTACCATACTTAGGGCTATTTTCTTAAAAAATTTCCACTAGGTTTGAGCCATGAAGAAGAAGAGGGCACTCATCACAGGAATTACTGGTCAAGATGGCGCTTATCTAGCTGAACTATTGCTAGAAAAAGGCTATGAAGTTCATGGTGTAAAACGCAGGAGTTCACTGTTTAATACCTCCCGTATCGACCATCTGTACAAGGATCAGCACGAAAAAGGAGTGCAGATGTTTTTGCATTATGGCGATATGACTGATAGCACCAACCTCATTCGGTTGGTGCAAGAAACGGAGCCCGATGAAATTTACAATCTAGCTGCCCAAAGCCACGTTCAAGTTTCATTTGAAACACCGGAATACACGGCCAATGCCGATGCTATGGGAGCCCTTCGTTTGCTCGAAGCAATTCGCATTCTAAAGCTTAATGAAAAGACGAAGTTTTATCAAGCTTCTACCTCTGAATTATACGGTTTGGTGCAAGAGGTGCCTCAGTCTGAAACAACGCCATTTTATCCAAGAAGCCCGTACGGTGTGGCAAAGCTCTATGCTTATTGGATTACAAAAAACTATAGAGAAGCTTACAACATGTATGCTAGCAATGGTATTCTCTTTAATCACGAAAGCCCATTGCGCGGAGAAACTTTTGTATCTCGAAAAATCACAAGGGCAGTGGCCAAAATTTCATTGGGGTTTCAGGAAAAACTCTTTCTTGGAAATCTCGATGCTTGTCGAGACTGGGGTCATGCAAAGGATTATGTATATGGTATGTGGTTGATGATGCAACAAGACAAACCCGACGACTATGTGTTGGCTACAGGCAAGACCAATACCGTCAGAAGATTTTGCGATTTGGCTTTTGGTCATGCGGATATACAGATAGAGTGGAAGGGAAGTGGAGCAGAAGAAAAGGGTTATGATCTAAAAACTGGAAAAGTATTAATTGAGATTGATCCCCGATATTTTCGTCCTACAGAAGTGGATTTACTCATTGGCGATCCATCAAAGGCGGAGCGCGAGTTGGGTTGGAAGACGAAATCAAGTTTCGAAGAGCTCGTCGAAGAAATGGTGAAATCCGATATTGCTCTTTTTAGTAGAAATCGATATTTACTAGATGGTGGTCACGACGTTTTTCAAGCAATTGAATAAATCGGATCGGCTGGGAAGGATGAATGACAATTCAATATTGTATGCTTGTCTCAGGCCACTGGTAAAAACCCTGATTCACATTTTTTTTCGACGAGTGCGTGTGCTCGGTGGAGAAAATATTCCACCAAAAGGAGCTGTAATTCTTATAGCAAATCATCAGAACGCTCTCATGGATCCACTTGTTTGTTGTGTTCTATTGAAACGACAAATACATTGGCTTACACGTGCTGATGTGTTCCGAAGTCCGGTTATTTCGCGTCTTCTCCACAAACTCAATATGATGCCTGTATATCGTTCACACGATAAAAGCGATATACGGAAAGACAACGATCCGGTTTTTCGTGAATGCGTTCGTCGTTTGCAGAATGGTTCAATAGTGGCATTATTTCCGGAGGGAACACATCATCATGGAAAATACTTAAAGACATTTAAAAAGGGTGTAGCACGCATTGCACTTGCCGCCATTGAATCGAAGAGTTGCGAATCGCTGTCTATTATTCCGGTCGGTATCGACTACGAAAATGTCGGGGCATGGGGTTACGATTTGTCAATTAGTGTGGGCAAACCAATGACATTGGAAAAATATGCGGACTTTCTAGCATCCGATAGCAAGGCAGTGCAGCTAATAACGCAAGAAGCACAAGAGGCGCTTTCAAGGGAGGTGGTGGATTGCAAATCAGCGGAAATTGCCACCTATTTCAATATTTTGGAAAATGTGATTGGAGATATTTTGAATGAGCAGATGAATTCAAATGCTTCCAATTTGTTCTTGCAAATGAAGCAATCGGGAATGTTAGATGAGCAGTATTACATTGAAGAAGATTGGATGGCGGCGGCTGAACTTCTTTTGGAATGGGAACACAACTATCATTTGAAATATCAGCACGGAATGATGGCAGCCGAAGTGATTTCATTTCAAGAAGTGTTTTTCTCAATCTTATGGCTAGTTTTTTTGCCAGTGCATTTGTTTCATTTGCCTCTCAGGCATCTCGTCCTGTGGCTCACACGCAAGTACGTCCGAGATTCACACTTCAACAGCAGTTTTAAGTTATTCGCGGCTCCCTTGATTTGGATCATCGGAATGAGTGCATTATTTATGGTGATTCGGTTTTTTGGATTTTCGCTTGGATGGTTCTCTGCGGCCATTATTATTTCAATGTTATATTTATGTTTCTGGCCTTTTTTAACAGAAATACCATCTCGATTAAAGGGGCGAAATTGTTTTCGAAGGCTTATTGATAGGAATACTGCCAAAAATGAATGGTTGATAATTTGCGAGAAAACCAAAGCTCTTATTCACGAAATTCGTGGTCGGTAAGAGCAAAAATTAGTGCACTTCCATAATCTGCAGATAACTTGTTCTTAATAATACCCTTCTAGCTTCGTGGAATCAAATATTGAAGAATCAGACCTATTCATGACGCGACAGAAGATACTTCTTGTTGACGACGAACAAGACATTTTAGAGTTGGTTGGTTACAATTTAGAGAAGGAGGGATTCGAAATCCATACTGCTTCAAATGGCAATCAGGCAATCGAAAAAGCAAAGGCCGTTGTCCCCGATCTCATACTTTTGGATGTGATGATGCCCGGAATGGATGGCATGGAAACATGCCGGCAGTTGAGGGAAATCGGGCAACTAAACAATGTTGTTATTGCATTTCTCACAGCTCGCAATGAAGACTACAGTCAGATTGCGGGTTTCGATGCAGGTGCCGACGACTACATCCCCAAACCAATAAAACCCAGGGTATTGGTTTCAAGAGTGAAAGCACTTTTGAGGCGAAATGCACCGGGTATACACCCAGAGAGCGATATTCCTTTGACGGGCTTATTGATCGACAAGGAAAAATATCTCGTTTACCTCAACGGAGTGGCTATCAGTCTTCCAAAAAAGGAGTTCGAATTGCTCTCGCTTTTGGCATCACAACCTGGTAGGGTTTTTACCAGAGAGAATATTCTTTCAGGAGTTTGGGGAATTGAAGTGGTTGTAGGCGACAGGACAATCGATGTCCATATCCGAAAATTGCGCGAAAAACTAGGCGATAAATACTTTAAAACAGTGAAGGGCGTTGGTTATAAATTTGAGCCCTGAAGATGGACAAATCACCTCGAGGTGTAGCAGTTAATGGATCACTAGTTATTTCTATCGGGGTATCTTTGCTCCTCGCGCTCATTCTAATTCTGGCTGATATCAAGGAATACTGGATAATTCTGTTGATTTTCATTATCACTCTATCTCTTTCCTATTCGGTCATTACTTCACAGATCAAAAAGCACATTTCTCAAAAACTCAAAGTACTATATAAGACCATTCAAAGCTTGAAAGGCACTCCTGAAAAGTCTGCTCTTGATCTCGAGCAGGCAGACAAGGAAATAGCGGAATGGGCCGAAAATCGGGTGCTAGAGCTGAGAAAAGTGAAAGCGACAGACACCTATAGGAAAGAGTTTATTGGTAATCTGGCACATGAATTGAAGACCCCTATTTTCAGTATTCAAGGATATGTAGAAACCCTTCTTGAAGGCGAAGTGCATGATCCGGCTCTCATGAAAAATTTTTTACAAAAGGCAGCAAACAATATTGATCGTTTGTCTTCTCTAGTGAAAGATTTAGATCTAATCACACGCATTGAAAGCGACCAGTTGCCTCTGTCAATTAAAAAGTTTGACATCGTTCAATTAGTTCGAACGGTAATGGAGTTGCTAGAAGAAAAGGCTTCAAATAAAGACATCCGATTGCTATTGGGAAAGAAAAATTCTCCAGATTACGTCAATGTGGAAGCGGATTTTTTAAAAATCGAACAAGTGCTTTTCAATCTTATAACAAACGCAATTTATTACGGGAGAGAGAACGGCAGAGTGACCGCAGACTTTTTTGATATGGAAGATGACATTCTCATTGAAATCACCGACGATGGATTGGGAATAGCACAAGACCATTTGCCAAGAATTTTTGAAAGATTTTATCGGGTAGATAAAAGTCGAAGTAGAAATGAAGGTGGATCAGGACTTGGACTCGCCATTTGTAAGCATATCATTGAGAGTCATGGCCAGAGTATCAGTGTTCGGAGCACAGTGGGCGTAGGGTCCACTTTTTCATTCACCCTCAAAAAGGCGCAATAAGAGTAATTTCAAATTAGGTTTTGGCTGTTCACACGCACAAACGCATTTCCAGTTTTTTCCGTACCAATCGTTGTTTTTGGACCATGACCCGGATAGACCTGGGTTTCATCGGGAAGCACATACAGTTTTTCTTGAATAGACCTTACCAAATCACCGGGATTGCAACCGGGTAGATCCACACGTCCAACACTGCCATTGAATAGCACATCTCCAACGATTAGATAATGCTCTTCAGCACAATAGAAGGCAACATGGCCCGGCGCATGACCGGGCACAAAAAGCACTTTAAGTTCAGTGCCTCCAAACGTGATCACTGCCGTTTCGCTCATATCTGGCAATATTTCCGGACAAGGATCATAAGGTATTCCGAACATAGCAGCCGATTGACCCCCCCTCTCCAAAGTGGGTATATCCAAAGGATGAAATTCCGGTTTAAGCCCCCACTTCAAAAAGCAATAGTGATTTCCCATAATGTGGTCTATGTGAGCGTGGGTAAGCAGAAGGCGAACCGGTTTTAGATTGTTTTCCTCTATAAACCCTCTAAATTCTTCCTGTTCATCCAGATTAGACATTCCAGGATCTATAATGACGCATTCCTTAGAGGAATCACACAAAATATAGGTGTTTTCTTGGAAGGGGTTAAAGGTGAAAACTTGTATTGTACTCATGTAGGGCCGAAAATACTAGAGGTTTCGCAGAGGATACCTATAGAACTCGATAAGTTTATTCGAAAAATAGGAGGAAGTCCATTTGCGTTGAATGTTAAACCCAAAATCCGCATTGGGATTCTCTATGAACTGCTAGTACCGATTATCCCGCTACGCATTAGGGCAATTTTTGTAGAATGTGTGCGGGATTCTCAAATCTAAGCGATAGAATACAGCATTCATCGGCAAAATTAGGGTGCAATTTTTCTATCGCTTGATTTGGGTTTATGTATCTGTAAT
>JAWXBG010000249.1:0-2592 GCA_034439875.1 Flavobacteriales bacterium | reverse complement strand
TGCGGCAAAACCTATAGCCAGGGAGCAGGCAGCAGCGATGGCTGGCTTTTTCATATTGATGCCTTTGGAAACATGGTTGATGAATGGGTTTATGGTGGAGTAGGGGAGGACGAGTTTGTGGATGTGGAGGTGACGGAAGATGGGAGGGTGGTGTGCGGGGGGAATGAGATAATTAATGGCATCTCCAATGCTATTCTTAGATTGATTTGGTTAGATGGAGTGGTGATTTGGACAAATACGAAGGAATCATTTGAGTATTCATTCTCTATTAGTTCAATTGACATCTTTGAAGAGACCATTGCTGTTTGCGGTAAACGATTGAACGATCTCAATAAATTTTCTTGGCGCGGCAAATTCACGCTAACTGGTGAAGAAGAATTCGATGAGCAGTCTAATCTAACGGACACTTATTGCTACAATGATATTATAATGACAGCTGAACATACAATACTCCCAGGTGAGACAAAAGTTGTGGGTGCCGGAGGATTTGATGTAACACTTTATATGTGGTCGCCTACAAACACATTTATAGGTGCTCCTACTGTTGGCGGTGCATTCGATGAAGGATTATTTTCTGGTTATGAATCGATGGATGGATCTGTAGTTTGCTCAGGCTATGCCCGCAGTTTCGATAACGGCTTAGGCCAATTGTTCGTCATCAAGTTTCCAAGTGTTCACTCAGGTGACTATCTGTTTGATTTTGATTATTCAGGAGATTGTTTTGCAGTCAATCAACCTGAAATACATGTGTTAGAATCAAAACTGGCTCTTAGAACCTTTTACTATGATCCGCTTGGGAGATTGATTAGAATATCCGAAAAGCCAAACGTTTTGTTGAATTCAGCCTATGGTTTGAAACTGATGGTTATAGAGTTTAGTGATGGAAGTATTGAACGCACAAAAATTATGGAGTAGTGAATCATTCAACTTTCCGCATTATCGAAATATCATTCCTCGTAGCCACTACTTCGAAACCTAGTTCTTGCAGAATGTCCCACTTCTCATAGTCTTTCTTCAACAGAATTAAGCCAGTAACTTCTTTGCCGACCTTTTCTAGAACCATTTTTTGATTGTTGAGTGTATCTGGTATGGTCCAGCCTTTTCTCTTTAGTGAATACAAACTGCCATTCAGTGTTGGATCCCCAATGATTACCAATAGGGAATCTTCATTCTGTAGGTTTTGTTCTATCCAAGTCTTATTGTCTGAAATTTGAAATCCCACCTTCCCAAAATAGTCACTACCTCGAATTGCATAACGATTTTGAAGTTTTCCAGTGCTATAAATGATCCCGGAAATAAGTAAGAGGGAAATCGTTATAGCGATGCTCAGGCGTAACCAACGAATTTGGAATGATCGAGCAACGATTATTGCACATAGCAGAAATAGAATCAGGCAGGGAATGAAAGGAAGGAAATAGTAATCATGATCTCTGAATTTTTCGAAGAAAAGAACAAGGTAACAGGCCAAACCCGCAAGGATCAGAAGCACAAACATCAAGAGTTTTTTCGGAATGCGTTTTCCAAATACAATCATCGTCAAGAATCCGAGCGTGAATAGAAATTGGAACGGTTGATAGAAGTATTCATTGCTCCAGCGTTGAGCCATATGAAGAACCTCATCAGTTTGAACCTTGTTCAATGTCCACAATGGAGTTGATCGTGTCAAAAAGTAATAATCATGATGGCGTTCATTATAGTCTATTGAATACAAATACCAAAGGAGTGGCAAAGCAGAACAGATAAGAATTAGGATAACACGCTTAAGAGCATCGAGATTTGATTGTGTGACTTTGAATATTGAGTTCCAACTAAGAACAACTGTGATTACATATGCGATAAAGTAAATTGCAAAAGGTATTTTCAATAGACTGGCTATAGTAAAGAAAATGCAAGCCAAGAAGAAATGCTTAGACTTTTTTTCTTGAAAATGTTTTAAGCCAAAGTACACGGCAATAAATGTTGAGCTCAATGCTCCAGAATCAGAAAGGTAGTTTGCTGAGTAATAGAGATAGATGGTTGAAGCGAATGGTATTGAGCCTAACAGTATTGAGAGACAAACATCCTTCGTAATCATGTATAATGACTTGAACAAGTAAATGAGGCCGATTATTGACAGAATCAAGTTCAAAGAACGAAGTATGGTATCACTTTCACCAAAAAGCAAATACAGTAGTGATGTGAGATAGTACAAGACTGGAAACTCACAAGCTGCTTGACCATTATTACTGGTTTGATTAAAAACAGCGGGCTCGAAGAAATTGAAATCATTTCTGTAGTAGTTTGATGCGAAGGAAAGACTGTCAGTTTGCCTGATGAAATGGATTCCTTGTGGTGGTTCCTTGAGAATGCTGAGGAACCCCATTAGTAGAAAAATTGTGCTTGTAACCAGGATGGAACTAAGTACAGGGTATCCCCTGAAAAACGAATCAATGGATTGAAGATATTTCAAGTTCTTTTTGACTGAATTAGACCCTCCCTCAAAACCCCGCGAATCTACTCCTCCCTCTTCACTATCCACCCACCGCGGCCCAGCACGTTGTAGGTAGTAAAACGGTGTCCCGTTTTTTTGGCCACGCGGTTCACCAACCTTTG
>JAWXBG010000248.1:0-8305 GCA_034439875.1 Flavobacteriales bacterium | reverse complement strand
TTTTGTTCCTCTCTGTAATATTCATTGGACTTGGCTGAATCGTCGAACTCATATATATATCCTAGACCGCGATATATGTAAAAGCGAACGCTGTCGTCTCCCGTGTCGCTTAATTGTTTTAGTAAGGCCTGTTCATATTGTGCAAATGCATGAATAGCTGTAGAGCAGAGATAAAACAAGAGAATCAGGAGTGACTTCATGCGAGTAAAAGTATTTAAGGAGTGGCATTCACAGCGCCTCGAAATGAAAAATCACGTGTTTAGGGGAGAAGAAAACCACCGATAGGAAGGATTGTAGGGAGTGATGTGAAATGGGAATCTTTGTTCCATCAAATCCAATCAACAGGAAAACAATTTTGTTTTCTTTAATGCTTTCATCCGCCGCACTAGGTGCCCCTGCTCAAGGCATCAACCTATCCTGGGTCAAACAATTTGGCGGACCCACAACAATTACTCCCCGGGGGTCGGCCATGGACCCCTCTGGAGCTATCATCACATGTGGTTCACTTCGAGGGCCTCACAAACTTTGACCCAAACGCCGGGAGCTCTACTTTGAGTTCCAATGGCGCGAAAGATGCCTATATCTCAAAGTTGAATTCATCTGAAGAATAGGAGTGGGCGGTGTCATTCGGCAGCACTACAGACGACATTGCATTCGATGTAGCTGTGGATGTTTCGGGTAACGTATACTGCACCGGAGAATTTCGAGGAACGGTTAATTTCAATTCAAATGGGACAGCAGCGAACATGACTGCCTTTACGGGGTTAAATGCATTTATCATAAAACTCAATTCGAGTGGAGAGTTTCAGTGGGTAAAGAAATTTGGTGGCGTTTCTGCCGGAAACGAATCGGGTAGAACTATAGTTGTGGACAACGCGGGCAATATAATGAGTTGCGGATTGTTTTCGGGTACTGTAGATTTTGACCCGGGAGCGGGCACAGCGGACTTGTCGCTTGGCAATACTTATGCTGCTTACATCAGTAAATTGAACTCCAATGGAGAATACGTTTGGGCTAAAGGGTTAAATGGTTATTACATTACCCCAACTGATATGAAAGTAGACGCGAAGGGCAACTTTTATTGTCTGGGATTTTTTTACGGCTCAGTAGATTTTGATCTTGGTGTTGCCACATACTTTTTGGTGGGCCAGTATTAAGATACGTACATAACGAAATTTAGTTCACACGGAAATTTCGTATGGGCAAAACAATTCTCGTCAACTTATAACTGCATCACGGGAGAGATTGCTATAGATAATTAAGGAAACGTATATGCGGCACGAGGATTCGATGGCACAACAGACTTTGATCCAGATCTTGTTGCGACTTAAACAATTACAAATACTACATATACCCATCGTGCATTTCTGGTGAAGATGAATAGCGATGGCCTCTTTCAGTAGGTGAAGCAATTGTCTCCAAACAGCGCTTCAAGAGCTTACGGTCTATCTAGGGACAATGAAGGCAATCTCTATATCGCCGGCACTTTTAGGGGAACATCGGATTTTAATCCGGATGCACTTGGAGAATTTCCAATAACCTACACTTCTGCTAATTATAACGATGTGTTCATTACAAAGCTAGATTGCGATGGCGACTTTATTAGGGCACAGTCTTTCGGTGGAGACAATGAAGATTTTATCAGTGGGTTGATGATGAATCAGTCAAATGGAATGTTTGTGTTGTCGGGTTCTTTTGTGGGAACATGTGATTTTGACCCTACTTCTAATACGAATGTACTCACTTCAGCGGGATCAGAGTACTCTTATGTGGCACGTTTTGTTCAGCGTGCAGCCATCAATGAAACGATTGAAGCAATTGGCTGTGGCTCCTATGATTACAATGGAACCATATATATTCAGTCCGGATCAAATGAGCAAATTTTAATAAGCGCCAGCGGATGTGATAGCATTGTTACACTCAACCTTATTGTTCATGGCGACTCTTACTCGAATGTTCAGCTATATGCAATTGATGAAATTGAATATAATGGACAGGTGTACAACGCTGAAGGAGACTATGTACAGACAACCGAAAATATTTTTGGAGGCGATAGCCTGATCTACATTAATGTGGATATTATGCAGACAAGTTTTGATGTTCAGGATAATAACGGAGCTCTAAGCGTTGGTCAGCAAGGTAATTCATATCAATGGGTCGACTGCAAAAACAATGGCAATCCTACAGCGGGAGCTACGAACACAACTTTCTCACCAACGGCTTCAGGGTCCTTTGCAGTGATTGTTTATGGAAACAATGGAAGCGTTACTTCGGAGTGTATCGATTTCGTTTACATATCAATGAACGAGAGTGAAGCAATAGATTTTACTGCATATCCGAACCCTTGTCAAAATCAATTATTCGTCAGGACCAATGCGCGTGTTTATCAATTTATTGAAGTAGTCGACCTCTGCGTAAGAGTGGTCATTCGAGGGAATGTGGTAATCGGCAATAACGAACTTGACTTAACTGAAGCTCCTACGGGAACCTATTTTCTTCGGTTGATTGGCGAAAGAGAGACAACCAGAATATGTGTAAAAGCATTCTGAAAGTCGCTTGCTATTTTTATACAAGGCCCGCTGAAAGGTGGGCTTTGTTGTTCACCCCATTGTCACTTTTGATGAGATTTTTCAAAGGTTCCTCCATTACGGGTGATTTGTATCCGCGAAACACAAGAGGGTTCTTGGAGGACCTTTAAAAGAATGATGGTAAGTATTAATTCGCCTTTCTTACAAACTCGGACTTCAAAGCCATTGAACCAAAACCATCCACTTTGCAGTCGATGTTGTGATCGCCATCAATCAATTTAATGTTTTTTACTTTGGTCCCAGACTTCACAGACTTTGTGCTTCCTTTTACTGGCAAGTCTTTAATGACGATAACAGAATCGCCGTCCTGCAGGATGTTACCGTTTGAGTCTACAACTTTATTGGCATGCTCTACTTCTTCAACTTCATTTGGATTCCACTCGTGAAAACAATCGGGGCAAACCATAAGATCTCCAGTAGAATAAGTGTTTTGCGAAGTGCATTTCGGGCAAGCAGGAATAGTCATAGTAAGTAGAATGATGGGAGGCAAAGGTATCTAAGTTGAAGACTTGTAATACGGAAGTGATTTTAGGGTCTCGTTTTGGACTCAAGCCTGAGGCATAAAAGCATTATTCAAGAAGAGCACGTTTAAATTTGTACACTTGTCAAGCATTTAATCTCAACTATTTCTCATGAAAAAGTATTCGTGTTTTTTTGCTTTTATAGTGGTTTTTTTTTTATCTCGGGTTGCGGTTTTTCGACATCAGAAAGCACAGATTTAGTGAGTGGGGCCCGCACGGTTGGAGACGGTCTGGAATGCAATGACATTGTGATGGAGATTAATGGAATTCCCGAGAAGAGGAAGGTCTTTGAATATGGAGAAAAACTGGATCTGATATTCAACGATTTTGATGGCTTCGAGTTAAAGAACGGCAAACACTTTCCGATATTATCGGCCTTAATCCTGCGGGACGGCAAAGACACAGCCCTTTTCTCGGAAAATCTGCTTGATAATTATCAAGAAGGAACCGATTTGAATCCGCTTCAATTGAATGCATTTTTTCTGCTTTCTTTTCCTTATCAGAACGGCGAGAAATATGAACTTCAAATAGTTATCAAAGATGCCATCGGCACAGGGATATTCAGATATACGCAGCCATTTACAATTCGAAGAAATGATCTATTGTCGGTGAAGACAGAAGGGTATTCTTATTCCAACGTTTATTTATGGAACATGTCAAAAGAGACCTCTGTGTTTTCTGGTGTAATGGACATGAAGGATCAATATGCCATTATGTTGGAAGGATTGCGAAGCGAACTACGAATAGGGGAAACGGTGTATCCGATTTTATCAGTTGAATTAATGGACGCAGAAGGCGTAATCGTTTTGGCCGATAACAATTTGTTGATTCACTATGAGGACAGTGGTGTATTGTACGAAGATGTGTTTCTTGAAAAACTGCCTATTACACTATCTTTTAATGAAGGTGAAGTGAGCAATCCCTGTTCATTAAAACTGACACTCTATGAGCCGGGATCCTCAAGGAAAATGGAGGTAAATGGAGAAATTGTGTTGAAGTAGTTTTCTGTTGTTTTCTCCACCAGTAAAACTCATCTCCCTCTCTCAAACTTTTCCAACAATGAATCTTTCTTTTGGGGAGAAACAGGGACGACACTGCCGTCACTCATCGTTACCTCCCCCCCTTTGCCACGTGTGTATTTTACCACATGTTCGGTATTGATCAGGTAAGATTTATGTGCGCGCAAAAAGCCCGAATCTGCAAGCAGCTCCTCGTAGAATTTGAGTGTTCGGCATATCATCATTTTACCCTTCGACACAAAATGGAAGTCAGTAAAATTGTCATGGGCTTCACAAGAAACAATGTCCCCGATTTTGACTACCTCAAAACCCTCCATGAGCGGAAGTACTATTTTTTTCTGCTGCGCTCCTTGGGCGTTTAAATTTTCTAAAATGACACTAGTATGGAATGAAGGTGAATTTCGCTCTCGCTGCTTTTTGATTTTATCTATGGCTGCAATCAGCTCATCAATACTTACCGGCTTCAGCAAGTAATACGCTGCACTATAGTTCAAGGCCTGAATAGCATAATGGTCAAACGCGGTGACAAATACAGTTTCAAAAGAAACTTCACCCAATTGTTCGAGTAAATCGAAACCGTTTCCCTTCGGCATTTCAACATCTAGAAACAACACATCCGGGTTTAGTTGATGTATCAAGGGTATGGCAGAAGCTACAGAGTCGGCTTCTGCAACTACCGAAACGTCGGGACAGTATTTTCGGATGTATTCACGAAGTACATTTCTACTTGACACTTCGTCATCTACAATGATGGCTTTGAGAATTGTGCTCAATTTGTATTTTGTTGAAAGAGATTTTTAGGGGTACCCGCAATTGACACATGTTCTTTTATAGTGCTTTTATTTTCGCGCTGTGGCACAAGCATCTTTACAAGTGTTCCCGGATTTTCGTTGCCTGGATTTTGTTCTGAAATATTCACAGCCATCCCTATATTATATATTTCATTCATAAGAGAAATGCGGGTGTAAATATTTTTCATACCCATGGAGTTTTGTTTTTTCTGATGTATCGTTTTGAGCTCCTTCGATTTTTGAATGCCAATTCCGTTGTCGCTAATGAGGATCTCAATGCTGCCATTTGCAGCGGAAAAATGGATATTTAAACTGCCACCTCCTGAGCGGTAGCGGAGTCCGTGCCAAATAGCGTTTTCAATGAAGGGTTGTACCATCATAGGGGGAAGTTCAAAATCGGAATTTAGAAGTTTATCGTCGATATGAAAACTGTATTCGAATTGATCTTTGAAACGAGCGTGCTCAAGATCGAGGTATAGACGTAGCATTTCAATTTCTTCGGTCAAGGGAATGAAAGTATGTTTCGAATCGTCCATCACTTGGCGCATGAGTTTTGAAAAGGAGGTCAAGTAACGATTGGCTTGCCTTTCATCGTTTTGGGAGATGTATTCATTCACTGAATTGAGCGCGTTAAAAATGAAATGGGGATTCATTTGTCCGCTCATAGATTGCAATGCAAGCAACTTGTCTGAAGTGCGACGGGCTTTATTGGTTTTTGTAATGATCAATCCCACTATGGCAAGGATCAAGAGCAGACCTATCAGCAGACCAATGATTAAATTCCTATTGAAAATTTGTCCGCTTTTTAATTCTTGATCTTGTTGGAGAAGGGAAATAGACTGTTCTGAAAGTTCACGCTCTTTCTCAAGTAATTCTAATCGCTGTTCGCTTTTGCCGAAGTTATTGCTTAGCTCAATGGCTGCGGAAAGTTCTCGCGCATGTACAACTTGAACAGAGTCTTGCAGAATAGCGTACTTTTTGTAGAGCTCAAGTGATTTGGACAGTTCATTTTTTTTTAAATAGCTTTCGGCAAGAAGACGGTATGCATCTGCTCCAAGCTGAAGATTTGTGCTTTTGTTTGGAATGGGTGCTGCCCTGTCTTCTTCCGATTTGGTACGAATGCCTGTATTGTCAATTCGGTTTATTTTTTCAATACCTGATTCTACAAAATGTTCGGCGAGTACTAGGTTATCAGACCGTATATAGGCATTCCCAATGGCTATATTCTGCTCGTAGTTGGTAGCATCATCTTGGGTTGTTTCGGATAAAGTCACGTTGAAATTACGTACATCTAATTCGTTGGCAAAGTCGCCCTCTTCATTGAACAGGTTGGCTAACATGCCATTCGCGCGGAGTGTTTTTTCATTGAATTGATTCGCTTTGGAAATATCTAATGAGGCACTGAGGTATGACTTTGCCTGAATATTTTCTCCTTTCCTCATATAATGTTCGGAAATGCTGATGAGGGTTTCGCTTTCGCCGCCCTTGTCTCCGGCATCTCGTTCGGATTTTAGCAGAGTATTAAATTGAGCAATGGCTTCGTTGCTTCTCCCAAGTTTGGAAAACAATCTGCCGTGATTGCGAATCGCGTTATTTCTTTTGGTAACGTTGGAAGCGGATGAAAGAAGTGTTTGTGACAACTCAGATTCCAAGAGGGCTTTATCGAGTTTGTTCGATTCTTCATAAACAAGAACTAGTTCGTACACACACTCAAACCGAAGCGACTCGGATGGTCCCTGAGAGTCTTTGGTGTTTGTTGAATTGCCTTTTGATGTGTCGAGGAGCTTTTTGCACCTGAGTAAACTTTCTTCTGCTTGCAAGTAGCGTTTGAGCTTGCGCTGAACTTGGGCTAAAGCGATGTATGACTGAGCCTCACCCGCAGTATTTCTATTCAGTATGGAGGATTCGAGGGATCTATTTATGAGATCAATGGATTTTGAAGGGTTCTCTTCGAAAAGTATTTTGGCAGAATCCAAAAGAAGGGAAGTAGAGTCTTTTTGTTGAATGTTATAATTTGTGTAACTATTGTTTTGGGAGTAGAAGGTCATGTTGCAAGTCAAAACACAGAGCGTGTTGATCACAATTAAAGCAAGGTATGTCTTCGAATTATTCATTTCTACTTTCAGAGTGTAAACATAGTTCAGAAGTATGCGCATTGAAAACAACCATTGTTTGCTACCAATGTTTTTAAAGGTGTTCAGTCCCGAATTTTGGTATCTAGGCGTAGTCAAAGGAATGATTCGCTCAGTGGAAGGGACGTTTCACTAAGTTCGATTTTTAATCTAAACAAGAGAACATTTGACTGGGATCAGGATCATGTAGATGCGTCTCCCTTTAAATGTTCAAGAACGTCTTTCGGTTTACCAAGTCAAAAGTGCTTTTCACGGAGTGTAGAGTTGACTTCACTACTTCGTGTTTTTAGTAGGCAAAGAGACCGAATAGCTTCGCCTCAATTAATACAAATTCATTTAATACAAAAGCTATGAAAAGGATATTCGGAGTGATCCTGTCTCTCTTGTTTCTCAGTTCGGTTTTTATTGGACAAGAGATTGATGTAAGCACACAGATTACTGATGTTACTGTTTACCGAACAATGGCCAGAGAAACGAGGTCCGGAACAGTGAGTCTTCCAACGGGCAACTCAGAAGTTGTTATTTCAGGAGTGACGACCCAACTTATGGACCAAAGCATTCAGGTTTCTGTAAAAGGCGATGCAACTTTATTGTCGGCCGTTGTGAGAACGAATTATTTCAATACGTTGGAGAACGGGGAAGCGAATCCAAAGGCGTTGAAACTTCAGGACTCTATCAAAACGCTGAATTTAGAGTTGAGGTGGATCAATGAGGAACGGGTAATTCACAATGGGGAATTGCAATTGATAAATGATCTGCTGAAAACAGTCTCAGGACAGAAGGAATATAAGCCGGCTGATTTGGATGCTTGTGCCGATTTGTATCGCAAGAGAACGAGCGAGCTAACAAAGAAGTTGTTTGACTTGCAACTGAGACAAGAAAGTATGGCCGAAAGATTAGACAAGTTTCAAGGTCAACTGAATGAGATGGGACCAAAACCGAAGAGCCCAGTGAAAGAAATAGTACTTAGTTTTTGGTCTGAAGTAGCGGCATCAAATCAAATTAAGTGCATGTATTTAGTTGGTGCGGCTGGATGGGTTCCCATGTATGATCTCAATGTGGAGACAACGGCTAAACCGGTCGCTATTGCATACAAAGCGAGTGTGTTTCAATCCACGGGCATGGACTGGAAGAATGTGAAGATGACAGTAGCAACGGCTAATCCAGGCCTGAACAACAATCGCCCTATTTTGAGCCCAAGATATGTAGATTACGTAACCTATGCCCTCATTCAAAATGACAACGCATTAATGC
>JAWXBG010000247.1:0-25048 GCA_034439875.1 Flavobacteriales bacterium | reverse complement strand
GTTTCACCTTGTTTGTGCGAAGAATATTCTTTCGGAAATTTCTTTTATCTAATTTTTTGTCTAGAATTATTTCATAGAGTTTCTGGAGTTTCGATAGGGTAAATTTCTCCGGCAGGAGTTCGAAACCAATGTGATCTGCCATTAGTTCATGCCTCAGCATTTTCATCGCGGCATCCACAATCGTATTATGGTCGAATGCTAGCTTAGGGATATTATATACATCTACCCAATGCGCTTTTCCGGCGAAAGAGGCTGCTTTCGGTTTGAAGTCTTCCATGCTCACCAAACTATAGTATGCCACAGTGACTACTCTGCGCTCTGGGTTTGCTCGAAAAGCCCGAAGCCATTCCTGATCTTTGAGATCACGTACTCGGTTGGGGTCTCCAAAAGTGTGAAACTGTTTGAGGTAGATACCGCTTAGTTTTGTTAATTCTAAGAGAACTCTTGCTGCCGCATCATCAAGGCTTTCTTCTTCGTGCACAAGGTCACCGGGTACAGCCATTTGTTTCTTCAACTTGATATTTTGCTTAGGCGCTTGCGGTAATTTCTGCTCGATGAGTAAGAGCTTGAGGGTATCATCCGCAAATCCAAAAACAACACAATCTACTGATATATCTAAAGGAATATGTTCTTTTTTATTCATTGTCTCTTGTTGGGACGGCCAAAATAGAAGAAAAATGGCCGTATGACAGGTAAAAGGATTGACTTTTATCAGCGCATATTTAAAGAAAAATAATTCAAAAGTAGAGAGATAGTGTAAAAATTACACTAAGTTTGAATCGCCAAGCAATTCGAGGCACTATGAACACAAAAAACACAATAAAGAGAATAGGACTACTCACCTCCGGTGGAGATGCTCCAGGCATGAATGCCGCTATCAGAGCAGTTGTCAGGGCAGGCGCATATTACAAAGTGGATATTGAAGGGATATTTCAAGGTTATTTAGGTATGATAAATGGCGACTTCAAACATTTGAATGAGAGGTCGGTAGCTCGAATACTTGGACGTGGAGGTACAATTTTGAAGAGTTCAAGATGTATGGAATTTCATACCATTGAAGGCCGAAAGAAGGCTTATGAGAATCTCAAAAAGCAGAATATTGACGCCTTAATTACCATTGGAGGCAATGGAACATTTACAGGGGCCAATATTTTTCATCAGGAATTTGGTATTCCGGTAATGGGTATTCCGGGGTCTATTGATAATGATCTGCATGGATCTGATCACTGTATAGGATTTGATACAGCAACCAATACTGTGGTTGATGCGATAGATAAAATTAGGGATACTGCCACTTCACACAATCGATTATTTTTTGTGGAAGTGATGGGTCGCAACAGTGGTTTTATTGCACTAAAGAGCGGTATAGCAACGGGCGCGGTAGCCATTATTCTTCCCGAAGACGAGATGCCGGTTGAAGAACTGATCAACATATTAAAAACCACAGAAGACGCCGGGAAAACAAGTAGTATTGTGATTGTGGCAGAAGGTAGTAAAAGCGGCGGAGCCTATGAAATAGCCAAGCAGGTGAATGAAAAATATCAGCAATACGAAACACGTGTATCTGTACTTGGACATTTGCAAAGAGGTGGATCGCCAAGTTGCTACGACCGCGTAATTGCCGGAAGAATGGGAGTTGCTGCAGTAGAAGGTTTGTTGAATGGCAAAAAGGATTGTATGATAGGAATCATCAATGACAAAGATGTGTATACATCATTGTCTGAAGCCGTCAGCAATCAGCACTTGCCGAATAGAGATGAATTAAGAATTGCTAAAATATTATCTTTATAAACTGATTAATTTAAATAAAGATTTTGTATGAAAAAAGTTGCTATTAATGGTTTTGGAAGAATTGGAAGAATGTGTTTGCGCATAATACATGAGCGAAAGGATATAGAGGTAGTTGCTATCAACGACCTTACAGATGTTCACACGCTGGCACATTTGCTTCGATATGATAGTGTGCATGGTCCGTGTCTTTTTAAAGTTGAGGAAAAACCTGAAGCCATCGTGGTAGATGGGAGAGAAATTAAGGTGTTTTCAACCAAAGATCCTTCGGTATTGCCATGGAAGGATATGAATATTGATATTGTAATCGAATGCACCGGTCACTTTACTTCAATGGATACTGCCTCTGTTCACCTGAAGGCAGGTGCGCGCAAGGTGATCATTTCAGCTCCAGCCAGTGGAGGAGTGAAAACCATAGTGTTGGGTGTGAACGATGAACAGATTTCTGCAGAGGATAAAATTTTGTCAAACGCTTCATGCACTACCAATTGTTTAGCTCCAATGGCCAAAGTATTGCACGACGCATTTGGAATTCAAAAGGGATATATTACTACAATTCATGCATACACCGCTGATCAGCGCTTGCAAGATGCGCCGCATAGCGACCTTCGGAGAGCGCGAGCTGCCGCACTGAGCATGATACCTACTAGCACAGGCGCTGCAAAAGCTGTTGGCGAAGTTCTTCCTGATCTAAAGGGAAAACTGGATGGGGTAGCAGTTCGTGTGCCTGTTCCTGACGGTTCACTTACCGACCTTGTTGCTATTCTCAATCGCGATGTTACGGTTGCGGAAGTCAATGCAGCTATGAAGGCCGCTTCAGAGGGTGCCATGAAGGGATACATTCAATATCAGGAAGATCCCATTGTATCGGTTGATGTAGTTGGTTCAAAATACTCTTGTGTATTTGATGCCGCGCTTACCTCCGTCAATGGCAACCTAGTAAAAGTAATGGCATGGTACGACAATGAGCGCGGATATGCAGAACGTGTCTGCGACCTTGCCGAAAGAGTATCATAGACCTATGTTTGCAGACAATTAATTATAAAATTGATTTATGGTCTTAATAGCTGACAGCGGTTCTACAAAATGCGATTGGGCTTTGCTCGATTCAAAGGGCAATAAGCTCGGCATATATGAGACTATTGGATTGAACCCTTACTTTCATACAAGCGAGGCCATGTCTTCAGCGATACAGGCCAATGCTGAGTTATCTGGAATGGGTAATGAAATTACCAATGTATTCTTTTATGGTGCCGGGGCAAGCACTGAAACAATGTGCAGTATTGTTATGAAGGGATTGCAAAAAGTATTTCCAAAAGCATCGATTCTGGTTGATCACGATTTGGTTGGATGTGCCTATGCTACATACGATGGTGAGCCATGTATTTCGTGTATACTCGGCACCGGTTCTAACTCCTGTTATTTCGATGGTACAAGAATTTACGAGGAAGTACCTTCACTTGCTTTTATCCTTGGTGATGAAGGCAGTGGTAGTTATTTCGGTAAAATTCTATTGCGTGAGTACTTTTATAAAAAACTGCCTTTAGACCTGAGAGCCGCATTTGATGAGCATTTTAAGGTAACCCGCGACGATATCATTTCTAAAATTTATCGCGAACCAAATGCAAATGTTTATTTGGCATCTTTTACCAGATTCATTGGTAGTCATGTGGACCACCCGCACGTGCACAACTGGATCGTAAACGGAATGAAAGAATTTATCGACATCCACGTACAGTGTTTTTCCAATTGGCGCGAAGTACCTGTTCATTTTGTAGGCTCTGTTTCACATTATTTCCGAAAGGGTATTGAAGAGGCTGCTGCTCAAACAGGAATGCATCTAGGTCGAATTATTCGCAAACCCATTGATGGGCTGGTGGAGTACCATGTAAAATATAAATGGCCCATTTTGACAGATAAATAGAAAGTTATGCAGGCTAAAATTGCGCTGGTGGCCCATGATAAAATGAAGCCACAACTTGTAGAATTTTTGAAAGCACGCGAGCAATGGCTCTGGGGTAGAAAATTTGTGGCTACAGGTATGACTGCTGATTTTATTGAGCAAGGTACCAAACTTGATATTGATCACCTGAATCCGGGTAGGGAAGGAGGTTTTGTAGAATTAGCCAACATGGCCCAAAGGGGTGAATTGAGTTTGATTCTTTTTTTCCGAGATCCGGAAATGGTGCAGGAGTACGAAAGTGAAGTGATTAACTTTGTGAAAACGTGTATTCGGGAAAACCTTCCTCTTGCCTCCAATCCCGCAAGTGCCGAGCTCTTAATTGTCGGTTTGATTAAAATGGAGGCGTCGAAAAAACCATAGTTGTATGCAAATTGAAGCATGTATTTTTGATCTAGATGGCGTCATAGTCGATTCTGCTAAGTATCACTTTCTAGCCTGGAAAAAGCTAGCTGATAAGTTGGCAATACCTTTTTCGCACGAGCAAAATGAATCGCTGAAGGGTGTCAGTAGAGTGGATTCGTTGGAGAAAATACTGTCCTGGGGTGGAATTGAGTTGAACAACAACAAAAAGATAGAATTACTTGAAGCCAAAAATCAGTGGTATCTGAAGTACACAGAAGAAATGAAATCTGAAGAAATTCTTCCTGGAGTCTTCGAATTTCTGACAGAACTAAAAAAATCAGGAATTAAAATAGCACTGGGTTCTTCAAGTAAAAATGCCGTTCTGATTCTCGATAAATTGCAAATAGCTGATTTCTTTGATGAGATAATTGATGGAAATAAAATTCATTTCTCAAAACCTCATCCCGAAGTTTTTCTCAAAGCAGCCGCCGGAGTTCGATGCAGAGCTGAGTCTTGTGTGGTATTCGAAGATGCCATAAGTGGTGTAGACGCCGCATTAGCTGGTCATTTCAAATGTATCGGTATTGGCGATCCTCTATTCCTTTCCAAGGCCCATGCAGTGGTTTCGAACATGGAAGATATGTCCGTGGAAAAGATGAAAACGCTCTTACTTCTTTAATGCCTTTAAACCGGGATTTTGCTGTTGTAATCTACAGTCCAATGCCGATTCACTCCTATGGCCTCTTAGAGCTTCTGTATTGGCATTTACCACTTTATGCATGCAAGATCCTGCAGCGCATTATCCAAAACAGACTTCCAATGCGCAAAACAGGATAGACTATTTTAAAAGAAGAATTGGTTTAATCACCAAGCTCCATAGGAGAGACATCCTCCTATCATTTTCTTTGTCTGAATGTATTTCTATCAGAAGCTCCGTAGGCGCGACATCCTCCAATGCGCAAAACAGGATAGACTATTTTATAAGCAGAATTGGTTTAATCACCAAGCTCCATGGAAGCGACATCCTCCTATCATTTTCTTTGTCTGAATGTATTTTACTAGAAGCTCCGTAGGTGCGACATCTTCCAATGCGCAAAGTAGGATAGACTATTTTATAAGCAGAATTGGTTTAATCACCAAGCTTCATAGGAGCGACACCCTCCTATTATTTTCTTTGTCTAAATGTATTTCTAACAGAAGCTCCGTAGGTGCGACATCTTCCAATGCGGATTCTGGGTTAAAAGCAGAATTGGTATTAAAGGCCTGATTGTGCCATGTGTGATTGTTGCATTTCGCACAACGCTTGGTGAATCATAAATGTATATGATTTGATATCTGCGCGCTCTCGCGTACGACTCAACATTTTCAAATGGTGGAAAAGTACTACCTGGTCAATACGATGTGACCTTCGGCTTCATGTGGAAACGAAAGCAGATCGTCGAATTTGATAACATACTGATAAACTCCGTCTTCAGCGAAATGACCGCCCCCATCAAAATTCCCTAACCAAACAACGGATGGATCTCTCGATTCGAATACAATAGCTCCCCATCGATTGAAGATTTGTATGTGATAATTAGTGACTCCAATATAGACCGGTTGCCAAAAATCATTTATACCATCACCGTTTGGTGTAAAAGAATTGGGTGCCCAAAACAAGTGACCATTGATAAGCACATAGCCCGAAGTCGTGGCGACACATCCATACTCATTTGTCACAATTTGTTCGATTGTTTGCTTGCCAGATTGAGTCCAGTTATAAATAAAATCCCACTGATCCGAAAATCCACCATCACTCATGTAATAATAAACACTGATTGCGTTCTCGGCAGTAGAAACAACTTCAACAGTAGGTTCGAGAATATCTACTTCTCCGGGACTTACAGTGAAACCGGGGATAGGAAGAGGAAATATAGTGACCTGTTCATCATAAACCATGGATAGAGTTTGAATGCATCCGTAGTTGGTATTTATGGTAAGTGTTACGGTGTAGTTTCCCGGCGTGTTGTAATAGTGAACAGGGTTTTGTCCTGAACTTGAAGTACCATCACCAAAGTTCCACATATATCCAATGGTGGTTTCGGCTGAAGATAAATCGGTGAAAGCAACAGTATGAACTGGGCAACCATCTGGATCAGTTAATATAAAATCGATGATTGGATTTTGAACAACCCAAACACTATCAGAATAGGATTCAGTACATCCATTTTCCGAAATCGTCAATTCTACATTGTACATATCTGCATCATTGTAGTGCACATTTTGAAGGGAAGATGCCGATGAAGAAAGTGGAGTAGAGTTTCCGCCAAAATTCCAACTAAAAATGGCTTCGTCTGTTGTTGCTCCTTCCGCAACGAAATCGTATGCGTTGCCATCAAGACATTGTGGGCCGGGAGTTTCAAAAAAGGGATTCAGAAATCCATAAATCTCAAATGTTATCAAAGAGGTATCAGGGCAATTAAATTCTGAAAGGGCTACAAGGGTAATTTGATAAAACCCAGTATCGGGGAATGTCCATATGGGCGACTGAGTATTTGTCAAATCTGGCAATCCACCTGAACCGAAATCCCAATGGTACTCATCAGTGTTCTCGCTAGACTCATAAAACTGATAAGTTAGTCCCTCACAAAAGCTATCCTGTGGAACGATGGATGCCACTGGGTTGGGTGGATTTTCGATGTCAAGGGAGGTAGACTCTTCGCAGCTATCATCTGTGATCGTGAGTGCCACTAAAATCTGATCATCCTCTTGATTCAAATGAATATCCTGAGGAGTAGATGAACTAGAAAACTGTGGATTCGACCCCGGACCGAAGTCCCAACTATAAATGGCCTGAGAAGACACATTTGCGTTTGAAGAAAAATTGTAAAGCTCAACATTATTTACACATTCAAAAGATTCGAAAATGATTTCGGGTTCAATAAAGGGAACTACATTAAAAAATCCATTAGAAGTATCCGCGCAAGGCCAACTTGGATTGGCAATGAGCATTACATTATATATACCCGGTTGAGGAAAAGTGAAGCTTGGATCTTCCAAGTTGCTCGTATCTGCATCGGTGAGTGGAACCCCGAAGTCCCAATGAAAAAATGTTGCATTAACGGAGGTATTGGAAAACCCTAAAGTCAAACCTGTACAGAATTCATCTTGTGCCGGCAATCCCGATAAAATGTTTGGATCGCAAGTAGTGACGTTGAACTGAAAGTCTCGATTGGTAGTACTTAGCAATACACCATTTCGGTATTCACTTACACAAACACCAATAACGTATTGGCCAAGTTGGTTTGCTGTTCCCGACATCCATCCGGTTGCAGGATCTATTGTAATGGGAGGGCTGCTGTCTATGGGATATCCGGAGGAATATCCATTGGACCAAACTACCTCGATGTATGGAGGAGAACTTGGTTGTGGAGGAGCAGGATTGTCCGGTGATGCACCATGAAGCGGCGTGCAAAACTCATATACCAACAAGTCACCGTCAACGTCTGTGGCGCTGTGATCGAAGAAGAACTCTGCGTTTTGACACAATGCCACTGGAGGCAAAGAATTGAACTGAGGGCACGAATTGGAAGCATTTGTTAGGTTGGTTCCCGGTATTTGAGTTGTAAACGTCACCCCTGAATCTTGCGGAAATTCTATGTTCACAATACTCGGGTTTCGACAACATCGTTGATATGCCAATATATAACCGTCGGCGGTAGGAGGAAGGCTCACGGTTTCGATATAGATGGCTTCTTCTACACATAGATTTGGAGGAAGAACAAAACATGGATTGTTTAATGATACCGGCACAAAGCTAACCTCGGCAGAAAACAAATTCATACTGAGTACTTCGAGCAGTGCACCGTTGGAGTTGAATATTCCTACAGGAGCTACGCCATCAAATTGGGTGTTATTGGTATTTCCAGGACCACAATCACGATAAACAATTAGCGTTATCGAATATTGAGATCCCCCGAGATGAGTGTAATACAGTTCACCCCCCACAATATGCGTTGCCCGCACACTGATCGCACTGCCAAGAAGAGCAATGAATAAAATAAGTTTATTAGCGAAGGTCTTCAATCAGGGATGTAGCAATTCGTAAAAGAACAGTAAAAGTAGCGAATAGGTTCTGTTCTAAATGGTCTTTCTAAAGTATTTATTTCCATAGTTGTTAATCCTGCGACGTTCTGAAAATGACCTCTGTTCTTGGAAGTGCATTTTATTTTGTATAGGATTCAAATGAAGCTAGTTCATAAGTCGCTGTAAATCAACAAGTATGTGAATTTGTAGGCAAATAATTATGCACACTTGTCGACCTCAGGATACTTCAATTTACTTTTACGTTCTCTTTGGTCTGCTGGAAGGCCAGAGCGCTTGTAACAAAAGGAAATGTGAAATGAAAATCAAAACCGATAATATATTTCAGGTAGTAGAAATAGACGCATCCATATCAGATGTCTATAAGTGCCTGATAGATGAAAAACTACATGCAAAGTTTACTGGAATGAGCGCCCATATTTCGAAAGAAGTTGGCGGTGAATTTGAGACTTGCGATGGAGCGAATTCTGGATTCAATATTTACCTGAAGAAAAACGAAAAAATTGTTCAGGCTTGGAGTCAGAAGGAGATGGGGGAAGGAGTTTACACCATCGTAAACATCGAACTTGAAAAAATCGAACATGGAACCCGAATCAACTTCAATCATCTGGGCGTTCCTGAAGAGCATAGCGGAAGATTGACCGAAGGTTGGAAGAAGGTATATTGGGGACCATTGACAGACTTTCTTACTCAGAAAGTTCTTTCATAATCTACCCCAATCGATTCTTGCCATAGGCGAATCTGACAGTTCTGAAAAATCTTGGTTCAAATACTTGAAGTAGGCGGCTATGCCAATCATACCGGCATTGTCTGTGCAATATGTAAAGTCGGGTATATATCCTTTCCAACCATTGTTGTCGCACATCTTTAAAAACTTAGATCGCAACTCTGAGTTGGCGCTAACTCCACCAGCTATGCACAACTCTGCAATACCTTGTTGTTTTGCAGCCTTTTCAAGTTGTATTAAAAGGTAGTCCACCAATGTGCGCTGATAGCTTGCGCAGATATTTGCAAGTTCTTGTTGAACGAACGTTTCGTCTTTGCTGTTGTCTCTCAAAAAATAGAGCAATGAAGTCTTCAACCCACTAAAACTATAGTCCAATCCTTCGAGTCGGGGAGTGGTAAACTTATATTTCATTGAATCACCGTCTTTCGAATGTCGGTCTACCAAAGGCCCACCAGGATAGGGAAGGCCAAGTACTTTCGCTGCTTTGTCAAATGCTTCGCCGGCAGCATCGTCTATAGTTTCACCAACTATTTTCATGTCAGATGGCGACCTCACCAAAACGATTTGTGTATGCCCTCCGCTAACGGTTAAACAAAGCAACGGAAATGAAGGGGTTTTCCCATGTTTTTGCCCCTCAATAAAATGAGCAAGAATATGGGCCTGCATGTGGTTCACCCCTATGATGGGTGTACCTAGAGTCATGGAAAGCGATTTAGCAAAACTACTCCCAACCATCAGGGAACCGAGCAATCCCGGGCCGCGAGTGTATGCTATCGCATCTATATCAGGCAATTTGAGATTGGCTTCCGTCAATGCTTGATGAACAACCGGCACAATGTTCGACTGATGGGCACGACTGGCAAGCTCAGGTACCACTCCTCCATATTTCTCATGAACGGTTTGGCCCGCAATGATATTTGAAAGGACTTTGCGTCCAATTAATACTGCTGCTGATGTTTCATCGCAACTACTTTCGATGGCTAGTATGACGGGTTCGAGATTCAAAGACTTTTAATCACAAATTCTGTTCTTCTATTTAGAGCACGACTTTCTTCTGTTGTGTTTGGCGAAACAGGTTTGGTTTCCCCAAACCCTTTTGCTGTCATATTTTTTCCCGGAACTCCTTTTGAACTCAAATATTTCAGTACTTCAAAAGCTCGGTCGGCGCTCAGCGCAAAGTTAGTCTGATCATTGCCAATGTCGTCTGTATGTCCCCTGATTTCGATGGTCATAGTTGGATGCTCCAACAGATAAGCAGCAAATTCGTCGAGAATTAGAGTGGAATTCGACTCAATTTCTGCCTTATTTGTAGAGTAGTAAATATCATTGATCACAAAAGGTTTGTTTTCTAACAACTCTTCAGTTTTCATATTGAGTTTCGTTACGGCTGGACTTAGATCACTATTAACCCTCGATATGACTCTGCTGTTGAAAGCTATATCATCACCTTTTACACTAACCGTCACATCTTCTTTTTTCGAAATTTTTACTACAGCGGCATATGATCCATCATCTGAATTTACATCTACTTTTTGCACCTCTTGGCTCTGCGCGTATTTGATTTCTACCTTGGCAGTTGCAGGTGGCGTTCCGTCATCTTTAAGCACATCTCCTTTTAAGATCAATACTTTTTCCGGTTTGGCCTGCTCGGGCATTTTGAACTGATAGATATCCCATCCTTTATTGTTCATGAAATTGCGTGCTGCGAAATAAGCTACCTCGCCATCTGAACTTACTACAATTCCAACTTCATCTCCTTCACTATTTATCGGGACTCCAATATTTTTTGGTTTTGTAAAGGAAAAGTCATCATTCATTTTGCAATAGAAAAAGTCCATCCCTCCCGCACCAATTAATCCGTTCGAAGAAAAGTACAAAGTGCGCGAATCGCTGTGCATAAATGGACCCTTTTCATGTTTGGTAGTGTTGATTCCTGGACCCATGTTTTGTGCGGTTCCCCATGTTCCATCTTCCTGCCGTTTACTCAAAAAAAGATCATGTGTTGGATTACCGCTCCCGTCTTTTAAACAGTCGGCGCGAACACCGCAGAAAAATAATATCTGTCCGTCGCCACTCAATGAAGGTTGGCTTTCCCATCCCAGTTCAGTATTTATATTCGTACCCAGATTTTCGAGTTCACCCCAATTATATTTTCGCTCCCCGTTTTCTGTGTACATACTATACCGTGTTCGAAAGAGGTCGAAATTCTCGGGGTTCTTTGGCGTTGGATTTTTCATCGCAACAATTAGTTCTCGGTTGTCCACAGAAATGGTGGCTCCTCCGCAATTTGTTCCTCTGTTAAAAGGAGGGGGAAGCGCCGCACCATTATCGAAAGTGGCATTGATGTCGTTTCGTTTACTCCACGAAAACTCCTCAATCATTTTGGTTACAAGATCCCCCTTAGCTTGTTTGAAAGAATTTCTGGTGAAAAACATAATTTCCCCGTCGGGCGAGATCACGGGGAAGTTGTCGTCGTTGTTTGAGCTAACGCCGGAAACTTTCAATGGTTTGAAATCCACTGTGTTTTCGAATACTTCGGCGTATGCCTCCACCGAGGAGAGTGCTTCTTTTACTTCATCGTATTTTTTATCGTAGTCTTTTTCAAACTTTGATGGATCATCATCCGGAAATTTCATGAATTTATCGAAGTACTTTTTGGCTTCAGTGTATTTGCTATCCGCATAATACATAGCACCCAAGAAGTAATACATTTCACTGTGATAGTTGTCGCATATTTCGGCGAGCTGTTCAAAATATTTTTCTGAATTGACAAATGAGGCCCCAGATCTTTTTGCAAGTAAAAATTCCATTTCACCTATGCGCATCAGGCAAGGCAAACATTTGGGGTCTTCTTCGAGGGCACTTTCCAAGAACTCGAGTCGCTCCTTACTATCGTACTTTTTAGTTTCCTTGCTCTGGTCTAGAAGCTTTTGAATTTTGGAAGACGCTTCGTATTCACATCCGTTTTGGGCTAAAGACGAAAGTCCATAGAAGAGGCAAATCCAGAATATGATGAGGTTTCGAACCATAATTGAGTTTTCCTTGCAGGGTTTCAACGCTGAGATGGCAAAGTTAGTGTATTGTGAGTATGACAAAGTTCGGACCAAGATCGGACTTGATGGAGCAAACTATAGAGGTCCCCTCTTACTTCAAATGCGCAATGCAGGAAAAAATGGTGTGGACTAGTTTGTATGCAGCATTGTTACAAAATCCTGGTGGACTGATGAATCTTTTCAGGAAGTAACCAAATATCCAATAATCGGAGAATTTTAGAGTATGAGGCTCTACTTTTTTTTAGGCTCCTGCGGCAAGTAATATGATCAAATTGGCATCGTCACTTTCTTTTACCATTCCGCGAAAAAGAAAGCAACCTAGCACAAGTAACATCACTAGATCATAGTCGTTGATAGAAGAATCTACAATCTCGAATAAAGTTCTTGGCGATGAGGAAGCATCTAGTTTGTAATAGAGAATTTCTTTGTGATTGGAATCACTAAAGTAGAGTTTCACAAGAGGTGCATTCTTAACCCGACAGGTATACTGATTGCCATTTGCCATCTCAATTAGGCCAGTATTTTTGAAGAAACTTGTCTTCATTGTGCTGATCACAGTGCCTTCGCGTTCGATGGTTACTGTGCTGTTCCATGTTCCAGTTTTTTTTATAGAATACGCAAATCCATCGAAATTGAATAATGCATTTCCTGCAGAAAATTCGTTCATCACTACGATAGGTTTGTCTGCGGCACGAAGTATAGCTTCATTGCCGTCAGATATCCATTTGAGTGGAAGATTCAAGTTTGAATTGAGAGTTTTCATATTGATATTCGGAGAGAATTCTTAACAATACAAAGTAGTTTCAATATTATTACCTGAATGTATAGTTCGGGTTATGTTGTCATTAAGAATGACATCTAGATCAAATCACAACCATTCAAAGTTCTCGGTAGCCAACTTTCTTCACCATGGTATCTCCTTTTTATCTCTAAAGAAATTTCCTGTCAACAATTGATCTGCTTCAACAGCTAACCATACCGGTGTTGCCGCGCCGTGTTCTGCGGACCTGCTTGCTCCACTTCCTCCCATATCGGTTTTCACCCATCCAGGACATACAGCATTGACCGCAATATTTTCATCAATCAATTCATTTGCTAGTTGACGAGTAAATGCATTCAACAAACTTTTTGAAACACAGTAAGCCGGCGCCCAGCCGCCTACAGGATCGCTCATTGATCCGCCACCACTTGAAATGTTGATGATCCTTCCCGGAGAATTTATATGTCGCAAAAATGCACGACTCACATTTAAAGAACCGTAACCATTGGTCTGAAGAGTTTGAAATAGGATATCGTTACTTTGCTTGTGAATGGAATGATCTTCCTTTAACAAAATAGCTGCATTGTTTATAAGAACATCTATTGACTTTTGGAATTGATCTGCGGCTGATTCGATACTTTCTTGTTTGCTAACATCCATCAAAAGTGTTTCTAATTGCTCAGAAAAAGTGGTAAGTTTTGATGCAGCTAGCAGTAGTCTTTCTTCGTCTCGACCGCTTATAATCACGTTATGACCAAGATCGAGCAACTGTCGAGCAATCTCAAATCCAATTCCTTTGGTCGAACCGGTAATTAATATCGTTTTACTTTTCTTCAAGCGATTTTATTCGTTTTTACAATTCACTTACCCGCAACAAGGTTTTTTCTTTAGGGCAATCTAGATAAGAGATAGAAGCCAAAGAAGCCTCTCCGAATTCTGATGACTCAATATTACAATCCCAATGTCTCAATTCTCGCCAAATTTCTTGAGATTGTACAAATTTATCAGCTAGTAGAGTGTTTATTGTGTTGTATTTTGAAAGTAGAATATTGTATTCATTGACAAGCAATGAATCGAGATGCTGAAAGGAAAGGTTAGTGCAAATTCGAGCGGAAAGATTGTCTCGCGTCAAGCTATCGCAATTTACTTGAGAAGCAAAATCGTGGTAAAACTGATTTTTGATTTGATCTATATGACCTTGGCTACTACTGATGTTGCAAATACAGAGATATACATGAAGAGTAATTGATATTGGATAAAGCATAGAATTACATTTTGAAGGAGTATAATGAAAAAAATCGATGTTTCAAGGTAGCTGGGTCATTGGAATTCATCGCATTGGAACAGGGTATTGATTTTTTGGACATTTTTTGAATGAACGGAAATGCGGTCAAGATTTCATGGGTTTTTCCGAAGATACCCCAACATTTCGCCAGCCCCGATTTTCCATTTTCCATTGTTATACTTTAACCCAGAATCCGCATTGGGATTCGCTATGAAGTGCTAAACCCCAAAGATACCAAGTGCTCTCGCAAGATTTTTATTTGATGGTGTATATCCATACATCAAGAATGAAAATCGAGAAAGTGCTTGATATCAAAGGGGGTTAGCGCTGCAATAGATTTCCAATGCGGATTTTAGGTTTAATAAAAATCTCTCTCTCGAAGGTGCATTGGGCCCTGGATTCTGCTTGGTGATTTCAATTTCGGTTTCCGACACTTTCGAAACGATAGCTACGTGACCATAAGGATTAAATCCATTGCCATCAAAAATAATCAGATCTTTTACCTTTGGTTTTGTCGCAGAGGGATTGGAGTATTGCGTCAAATTTCTTTGAGAATTAAGGTCACCATCTTTTATTCCCTTTTTGAAAAAATCTTTGGCATGACCATAACTGTCGGGCATTTTGTGATTCAGATTTGCGTAATAATGCCTTTTGACGAATTCGACACATTTATTTCAAACCGAGATTGTATCCATCTTTTGCCACATTGCGCTCAAGTACGTGAGAAACACTTCCGTTGAAATAAACAGGTACTCTATCCAGTGAGTCGATTGCATCCCCCACTTTTCTCTCCGTGTCTACAATTGAATAATTCGAATGGGTCAAGAACCATGCTCCTGCCGAACCAACCACAAGCAGAATACTTAATAAAAGCACAATTTTTTTCCAGAACTTCATGTAGGCAAAGATGATAAATGTTGATTGAAGGGGACCTCTAAAAACCTGTTTCATCCTTCAGCGCATTACACTCAAAACACTTCTTGTGCGCAAAGGGGGATAAGTCAGGTTTTGTGAAACCGCCTAAAAAACGAAAATGAAACACTGATACCGCAATCACAATGGACTTTATTCGTTATTTATTGTGTGAAGCATTCAGAAAACCTCACAAGAGAACCATTTTTTCGAGTTTGTATGGATTTGCTCAGTGTTGTCGGTTGATTTCGGGGTATTTTGCACCCATGAACTATAGAAATCTTGGAAAATCGGGTATTAAGGTAAGTGAGCTATCTTTTGGATCTTGGATCACTTTTGCCAACCAAATAGAATCGGGTATCAGCGAGCGTTTGATGGACATTGCATATGAACATGGAGTCAACTTTTTCGATAATGCCGAAGTATATGCGGCCGGAAAGAGCGAAGAAGTGATGGGCGATATTTTGCACAAAAAGCAATGGGCGCGCGATACATATTTAGTTTCCAGTAAAGTCTTTTTTGGAGCAGGGGGAAAATTACCTACACAACGCGGATTGCACCGAAAACATATAGTAGAAGCTTGTCATGATGCGATGAAACGGTTGAAGGTTGACTACCTCGATTTGTATTTCTGTCATCGTCCAGATAAAGAGACACCCATTGAAGAAACAGTATGGTCGATGCACAATTTGATCACACAAGGAAAAATACTTTACTGGGGAACGAGTGAATGGAGCGCACAAGAGATCATGGAAGCACACATGTTCGCTCGTCAGAATCATTTGATAGGTCCAACAATGGAGCAACCACAATACAACATGTTTACCCGTGATAAGGTAGAAGTTGAATACGCTCATATTTATAAAACGGTTGGATTAGGCACTACCATTTGGAGTCCTTTAGCCAGTGGTTTCCTGACAGGGAAATACAACGAAGGAATTCCCGAAAATTCCAGATTAACGAGAGGCGAGTTGAGTTGGCTTTCAGAACGTTTAATTGTTGAGGAGAACATTGAAAAGACCAAGAAGCTAGGAAATCTTGCTTCAGAAATCGGGATAAGCCTTCCTCATCTTGCAATTACTTGGTGTTTGGCAAATGAAAATGTGTCAACCGTAATTCTCGGAGCTAGCAAGGAGTCACAATTGCTCGAAAACCTTCAAGCGGCAGAAAAAATGGAATTTCTGACAAAAGATGTGATATTAAAAATTGAAGCGATATTGGATAATACACCGAAGCATCCTGCGTTTTGAAGGTATTAGGGAGAAAGTATTTTGGGTTTCAGTATAGTGTATTTATCTATCATCTATTATCTATTAAGTACAATGTATGAAGAAATCGAAAA
This sequence comes from Flavobacteriales bacterium, assembly GCA_034439875.1. Lineage (GTDB taxonomy): Bacteria > Bacteroidota > Bacteroidia > Flavobacteriales_D > Sanyastnellaceae > JAWXBG01. Next base: position 8,793 of record JAWXBG010000247.1, on the reverse strand, counting down.
ACGAACTTTGAAACACTGAACCCCAAATCCATGCGCATCGACATACTTACAATTCTCCCTCGCCTTCTCGACGGGCCTTTTCATGACAGCATCTTGCGAAGGGCTCAGGACAATGGTTATGTGGAAATTGTAATACATAATATCCGCGACTACTCCAACTCGAAGCAGAAGCAAGTGGACGATTATCAATTTGGAGGAGGAGCAGGCATGGTAATGTTGGTTCAACCGATTCATGATCTCATTGATAAACTGAAAGCCGAACGAGATTACGATGAGATCATTTACCTAACTCCAGATGGCAATAGGTTAAATCAAAGTATGTGCAATGAGTTTTCACTTAAAGGAAATCTCATGATGTTGTGTGGGCATTACAAAGGAGTAGATCAGCGAGTGCGAGATCATCTCATCACACGCGAAATTTCTATTGGAGATTATGTGCTTAGTGGTGGCGAACTCGCGGCTGCAGTATTGGTAGATAGTATTGTTCGACTTCTACCCGGAGTGATGAATGATGAAACAAGTGCGCTTACTGATTCTTTTCAAGATAATCTATTAGCGCCACCTGTATATACTCGACCAGCGGACTATAACGGATGGAAAGTCCCCGATATCCTATTGAGCGGACACCTCAAGGCGATTGAAGAATGGCGAATGGAAGAAGCCATTCGCAAGACTCAAGAACGTCGTCCTGACATGGAGTAAGCTACCTTTGCAGAATGGAACCCAATGTACCGCTTGCAGAACGAATGCGTCCGAAGTCGCTCGACGATTATATGGGACAGGAGCATATTGTGGGTAAAGATGCGGTACTACGAAAGGCGATAGATCGTGGGATGATTCCTTCAATTCTATTGTGGGGTCCACCGGGAGTCGGTAAAACAACTCTTGCTAATATCATTGCGCAAACTCTCAAAAAGCCTTTTTATAGCTTAAGTGCCATTAATAGTGGTGTAAAGGATGTGCGCGAGGTGATTGAAAAAGTGGGATCACAAGGAATGTTTTCCAAAGGAGCCATTTTATTCATCGATGAAATTCATAGGTTTTCCAAAAGTCAGCAAGATTCATTGTTGGGGGCAGTGGAAAAAGGCATTGTTACTTTAATAGGTGCTACAACAGAGAATCCCTCGTTCGAAGTTATCAGCCCACTTTTGTCACGGTGTCAAGTCTATGTTTTAAAACCGCTGGAAAAAGATGAGTTGATTCGTTTACTTGAAAAGGCATTAATTGAAGATTCTTATTTGAAGTCGCAGACAGTTGAACTTTCTGAATACACTGCTTTGCTGCGCACTAGTGGAGGAGATGCCCGCAAACTCCTTAATACATTGGAGTTGGTTGTTACAAATCTCGAAGGCAATCCAAAGGTGATTACTGATGATAGTGTTGTTCGCATCATACAGCAGAATCCTTCGATGTATGATAAGACAGGAGAGATGCATTACGACATCATTTCTGCATTTATTAAAAGCATTCGAGGTAGTGATCCCAACGCTGCAGTTTATTATTTAGCCAGGATGGTGAGTGGGGGAGAGGACCCGAAATTTATAGCGCGAAGAATGTTGATTCTCGCTTCAGAGGATATAGGTCTCGCCAATCCCAATGCCTTGCTGATAGCGGACGCAACTTTTAGGGCTGTCGAAAATATTGGATGGCCTGAGAGCAGAATTATTTTGAGCGAATGTGCTATTTACCTGGCTACATCACCAAAGAGCAATAGTGCCTACATGGCTATCGATGCAGCCATTGCAGAAGTAGCTAGCTCCGGCAATCAGCCGGTTCCATTGGCTATTCGAAATGCTCCTACCAAGCTCATGAAAGAACTTGGATACGGAGATCAATACAAATATTCCCATTCCGGTGAAGGCAATTTCATCGACCAGGAATTTTTACCCGTGGAAATCAAAGGAAAAACATTCTATGATCCGGGAAATAATCAGAAGGAATTTGCTTTGCGCGAATGGTTGAGAAAATTGTGGAAGAGTAAGTACGGTTATTAAGTCGCAAACACATTAAAACAAAGTATGCATGTCAAGGTCATGGAATTAGTTCTTTCTTGTTTCTTTCATTGTGTTAAGGTATTAATTCTTGCCTAAACTTAGCGTCCGGACAAAGTATCAGGTCCGAGTCGTATTTAATATCAAAGGGAATAATTACAGACTTGTTCTTAGGGTGAATTATGATTATAGTGTTGTTTGGATTCGGTTTATAGCAACATACGGAGAATGTGACAAAATAAACGCTTCAAAAATTTGACACATGACACTTAAAATAATTAAAACGGACAAAGACTATCAAAAGTCATTAAAGCGGTTAGAATTGATTTTTGACTCAAAAAAGGGCTCAAAGAACGGAGATGAATTGGAACTACTTTCTCTTTTAATTGAGAATTTCGAGAGAGAAAAAATTTCGATCGATCTTCCTGATCCCATTGAGGTAATTAAATTTCGAATGGAACAGCTTGGCTATAAACAAAAGGACCTCACAGATGTCATGGGTGGTAAAAGTCGAGTAAGTGAAATTTTAAATCGTAAAAGAAAACTAATACTTGATATGATACACAAACTTCATGAAGTGCTTGGTATACCGACCGAAGTATTGGTTCGAGAATATTAATCAGACCACTATTTCAAAACCCAATCTTACTTCCGTTTAATCAGCCCACTATTAATCTCCTTTGCAATTCCCGGACCTTCATAAATGAATCCTGTATAAACCTGCAAAAGTGCGGCACCAGCGTCAAGTTTTTCGCGTGCATCGGAAGCTGAGTGAATACCACCGACACCAATTACAGGAAATTTATTTTCCCCATTTTGCACCAAGTATCTAATCACTTCGGTGCTCCGAGAGGTAAGTGGTTTGCCACTAATTCCGCCTGCACCGATGGCTTCGATTTCGACTTTCGAAGTGATTAGATATTTTCGAGAGATGGTAGTATTTGTGGCAATGACGCCGTCAATTTTGGTTGTCAATACAATCTCAATGATATCGTCGAGCTGCTGATCTGTGAGATCAGGTGCAATTTTTAGGAGAATCGGTTTGGGATTTTTCTTTTGTGAATTGAGCACTTTCAGCTCATTCAATATTTTCATCAAAGGTTCCTTTTCCTGCAATGCCCGCAATCCGGGTGTATTGGGTGAACTAACATTCACAACAAAATAATCGACATGATCAAAGAGTTCGTGAAAACACTTGATATAGTCGCTCAGAGCATCATCGTTTTCAGTCACTTTATTTTTACCAATATTTCCTCCAACTATGACCTTGCTTTTTCTTTTTTTCAATCTTTCCACAGCAGAGGCTGCACCCCTATTGTTGAATCCCATTCGATTGATGAGAGCGGCATCTTTAGGTAAACGAAACAATCTGGGTTTATCGTTTCCATTTTGAGCTACGGGAGTGAGGGTTCCAATTTCGATAAATCCAAAACCAAGACAATCCAGTTCATCAATCCATCGGGCGTCTTTATCAAATCCTGCAGCGAGACCTATGGGATTTGGAAAATGAAGTCCAAAAACAGTTCGTTCAAGAGATTTGTCTTTTACTTGAAATTTATTTTTGAGTACTGACTTTATACCTGGAATAACGGTAGCCCATTTTAGCAAGCGCATAGCAAAGTAATGCGCTTGCTCAGGTTCCATCAAAAAGAAAAGAGGTTTGATAAGGGTGCGGTACATGGTGCGAAGATAGGGAGTTCGCAGTTGATGGGAGAGTGTCTGTGGAGTGGGCAGTCAGACATCAGTTACAGAGGAAGGTCATCAAAACGAGCGAAATCATAGTTCCGTGGAAACGACATCCTACTAGTTCAAGGTTCGGAATTCCGCAACAGTCCCTTATGAACGGCATCACACTATATCACCGATCAATAAAAAATCCCCTTATCAATCCTTTACCGCGCTCTCGAACCATAGAACTTGATTATTTCTGTCCATTATTCGCAACAGATATACCCCTTGAGAAAGATTTGAGAGATCGAGGTCCATTTCGCGCTGTGCTGAATGCATTTGGAGAAGTGCTCCCAAGTTGTTGTGCACTTCTACTGTGTTTGCCTCTTGAGGCAGAACGATGTGGAGATAATCAGAAAACGGGTTGGGGAAAATGCGAATTTCTCGATGGGATAATTCTGCTAAACCAACCATTATTTCCACAGTAAGGCTATCGCAAACGATTGAATCGCAGTATTGAGCACAATAAGTTACGACATACAATCCTGTATCGCTAAAACTGTGCAGCACTTCATTTCCATTGTCAAAAGAGCCATCACCAAAATCCCAAGTGACATTTTCTACGTTCTCTGTCATAGCTATAAACTGCCAATCGAATTCATTCAATGATTCTGCTGTGGCGAATATGTTGAGTTCCGGGGTTTCGATGTTTCCCATACAATCTAATATCTCTATTGTAAACGTACTATCCACTGTCATGGCACAGTAATGCCCATACGCAGTGATAGTGTAGCTTCCCGGTTCAGAGAAAACATGCGCAAGTGCATTGAACTGCTCCATTGAAAGTGTTGTAGCTTCATTTGTTTCGAGCAAATATTTTGTTTCCAGTACATCTATCCAATCTATCAATTCTTGGTGGGCATCGGGTTTCAATTCGAATGAGGTAATTACATTATTCAAGGTCGTTAGTGCATCGTCATAGTCTCCTGTCGACAATTGTATTTCTGCCTTGGCGATGGCATCATCAAGAAATAGATCAGGATGAAGGACAGCGAGGTAAGCACTTGATTTGTCTGTTATGTTTTCATCTGCCGCTATTTCTTTGGCAATAGTAAGCAGTGACAATGTGCGCTCTTGAAGAATCATGGTCATTTCTGCTTCCAGCATTTCTTTTTGCGACACCCATTCAAGACCTTCCATTATTTCTGCCTTCTGATATTCATCAAACGGAAGTAGCTTGTGTTCCATTCGCTCTTTTACATCGGCACTTTTTGCTGCCTGTGGATTGGAGGCAAGAATTTGTGCGAACAAAACAGAATGGAGGTCGTTCTTTTTGTGGATGGCTTCGATCATAACTTGTTCGCTTAAGTTGGGTTTTACGTTCGTCATTTCCTAATTACAACCTGTGTATGCAAATCTCCTCTTTCGCTACTTACCTCCAAAAAGTAAACCCCTTGTTTCAATTCAGTTGTATCCAATCCTAAATCCTTAACAGAAACGTTCTGAGTCCATATCAATTCCCTAACAAATTATATAATGTCAAATTTCGCATAGTACAATCGCTCGAAATAGAGATTGAATAGTCAAATGGATTTGGATACACATTTATTATCGAAGGTGAATGTAGTTATGATTGGATGCCGACCGTTGCTGTCACTTCAAAACTCTCGCAGTACAACGAATCACAATAAACACCGCAGACTATTACTTCAAATTCTCCGGAGCTCAAATATGAGTGCACCGCTTCATTTCCTGCGGCCGTTGTTTCATCTATGAAATCCCAAGTGATGTCCGTAAGATTTTCGGGAGAACTGGTGAATGTGAAAGTAGAATCGTTTAATTGTTCGTTATTATAATTAATGATCAGGTCCGGAGTATCTGTATTTCCCATGCAGTCCAAAATTTCAATCTTCATGCTAAGTGTTGTATCAAACTGCACATAACAATACTCCCCGCTCAAAGAGATTTCATAGGTTCCACTTTCACTGTATTGGTGAACTATAGAATCACCTGACAATGATTCGCTTCCATCCCCCATGTCCCAAATGAAATTATTTAGGTTTTCAGTTTGCACTTCGCATTGCAACATGCCATCATTGATTTGGATTAAAACGGGGTACAATACAAGATCCGGTTGTTCGAGGTTTCCCATGCAGTCTGTTTTATATACCCAAATCTTTTTGTCACCCATAGCGTCCTCCTCATAAGTACCACAGATCACAAAACCGCCTTCATTGGCGATTTCAATATCATAAACATAGTGCAGATCAACTGCGAAATCTAAATCAGGTGTATACCAGTATTCTTTACTCCACTCCCTATTTCCAAGGATGTCGGTCTTTAGAAGAACGCACGGCTGCTGTTCACCGAGTACGTCATCCCAATATGGTGTATTGAAGCACATGACAAAACCATTGTCCCATGTTTGTTCAAGATTTCCGATGTGGCCTCCTAAAATCGTATCCACCTCATACTCTACATCCCATTCTTCTAACATGGTATTGGCATTAATTTTTTTTAGGTGAGGAGTACTGACAGGTGTCTCAGGATATGCATCACCTTGATAGTAATAATGCGACTCTTGCCAAGCTGCCATAAACTCGCCACCGCCAATGTCCACTGGCCAAGGTATCCAATCCCAGAGAGGGCTTCCCCACGAGTATTCGGAGATGTAGTTGCCCAGGGAATCTAGTTTAAGAATAAAGTTTTCGTAGTCTGCATAATGGGAACCAAAGACCACCAAGTTGCAATCATCCATCTCAAATACTTTCGTTATTCGTAAGAAGTATTGTTGATTAAACACAGGTAATACACGATGCCAGACTACATCTCCACTAGTGTCAAATTTCGAGATAAGCAGGTCAGAATACTCGTAGTCAAATCCTCCATTGTAGCTGACTGGAATATGGCCACATGCAATGTAGCCATCGCTTATCTCAGTAGCCATGTGGTATTCAGAAAACTCCGCATCATCGTATTCAAAAGTCCAACTTACATTAAACTGAGTGTCAAATTTCGACATGATGCCATGCCATATACCTGAACCAATTATCCCTCCTCCCCATAGGAAATTACCATCACTCGATTTTTGAAAAGAGTCCGCATAATTGATGTATTCCCAATCCCAATAGTTATGACTGTTTGTTTGAACCTCTTCACCTTCCAAATTCAATTGTTGCAAAAACAAAGGAACAAGACTTCCACTGAAAGCCCCAAACGTGAAATATGAGTCGCCCACAACTTCTATATTTGAACCAATAGATTGATCGGATTGCTCAATATCAAAGATTTCATTAAAGTAATGAAATTGTGCAGTGAGCAAATTGCTCACTGCAGAAAGTATCATTAACATTAGATATTTTCTCATTCAGAAATTATTAGTTTCGAAGTGAATAGAGTTTTACCGACAACTTCAATTCGAATGGCATAAAGGCCGGGTGAATAATTAGAAAGTGGAATGAGGATTTGGCTCTTTAATTCGCTCCAATATAACTTTTCAACAACACTTGACAACTGACTGACTTCAAAATTTTCAATAAAACATCGACTATCGTCCTGGTAATGGACCGAATAAATTCCAATTGGAAGATTTTCAACTACTTCTGAATCTTCTATAGTCTGGCCTAAATTATCATACCATTCGAATATGGGATTTAAACCCTGTGGTTCGACAGAAAGAATTGCGCTTCCAAGGGAACCATTTTGACAAATCATCTGGATATTTAAGGCAACATTGCCTTCGGGTCCATTGGGTGCAAATACAAAGGTTGACTGATCACTACACCCCAACATATCTTCTACAAAAACAGTAAACTCTCCTCCGGGAGCAGCTATAGGTTCAAGTACTTCGTTCAAAGTAAACAGAGGGTAGTTCCATTGATACGTATAAGGTGCATTCCCACCGGATGCAGTGGCTAACAGAGCTCCCGTATCATCACCTTCACACAATTCATCTGCAATAGTAATGGAGGTTGTTAGCAGTGTGCCCGAGGCCGGTGCTACCGAAGCTGTCATCTCATTGGTGCATCCATTGTAGTCAGTCACCATCAATGTATGAATTCCAACTGCTACATCTTCAACGTTTGGATCATTAACCAACGCTCCTCCATCCAATTCCCAAACGAAACTGTAGGGTATAATGCCACCGGTGGCCATACCAAATAAAGTACCGTCCTCTTGTCCTACACAAATCTGATGATAATATAGAGGGTGGTGTGTCACAAACGAAATCACCCTCACTATCACAGCTCAGCGATGCGTTTCCTCCGCATCCGGCCCAAGGGTGAAATAGATTAAGATAATGGCCTACTTCGTGTGCTAAAACACCCAGCAGTAATTTTTTATAATCCACCCATATTGCATCCGCATATTCAGGCCCATTTTGAAGATACGCGGAGTTTCCAATATCCTCGGTCAAAGCAAGTGCCGGAGCTTCTGGTATGTTTCCTTGTCCAAATGCGTCCAAAGGGCAACCTAGATCAAATATTACAATATTCAAATATCGATCGGGTGGAAAATAATTTTGGCTAATACCCGGAAGGCTATAAGCTAGTGCAAGGTTCATGGCTGTTCCACTAAGAATTGTAGGCAACCTCACTACACCCTTTTGATTTTGATCTTGCCATTCCATCTGATCTTCCCCAGGGAATGGCCATGGATCTTGGGCCAAACAAAACTGAATACCCGAATCTGTTCCCCAAGTTGGGTTATCCGGAACGACCCCTGCAAATTGTTCATTGAGCAGCAATATGGGTTGTTGCAATTGTGCAAAGCTTAAGTTTGACCCAATGCCAATTGGATCGGCTGGATCAAATAATACGTGGAAAACTACAGGAATTACAAAACTGCTTTGGTTCAACAATGGATCTACGTTGGACTGATTGTTGGTGGATGATCTCCAAACCAACCATTCCTTGATCATCTCATTTCTGACCTCCAACTTCTGATCGAAAAGAAGATCTCTCTGTCTAATGGAACTAATCAACGAATCGAAGCCGCAAAAATGCTGTGCAAAGAATTGAATTTAAATCAACATCCAAGCCAAGATTAGAAAAAACTTTTTCATGATCACTGGGTTTCATTAAACAGTTAAAAGCCTATGGTCTTGGAGAGAAGCTCGAACAAATCTAAGTTG
>JAWXBG010000246.1:0-7046 GCA_034439875.1 Flavobacteriales bacterium | reverse complement strand
TTTATTTTTACATTATTAGACTTTGATAAAAGGAGGAAGAGCAAAAAAGACTTGCGCCAAGGTGCGGTTATGAGATGCCGTTTTGTCATTCCTTTACCAAACGCTGAACGGATATCCCGTATTTGGTTTGCACAGTTACGAGGTAAATACCATTAGCAAGGGTTGAAATATCAAGTTCGAATTTGGTTGAATTTTTATTGTCGGATTTATCAAGCACAACTTGTCCAAATGTGTTTGCAATTTGCAGTCTTTGAATTGGGTGATTGCTTTGAATTGAGAGCTCTTTGGTTGTCGGATTTGGAAATATTGATAATTTATTCTCGCTTAATATTTCCGCAACCCCAGTAAGAGTTTGATTTAACTTAGCAATACAGTGTAGAGTGTCGCCACCAATTGTTGTAAAGTCCCCTGCCATATAAAGTGTGTCATTGATAATTTCTATATCACTCACGCTATTCCAAAGCGATGAAATGGTTTCGGTATTGAGGCATTCCCATGTGGTGCCGTCCCAACAGGCAACTCCTTGGCAGGGCTGGCCTTCTAATTGGTCGAACCAACCTGCTATGTAGAGCTTACCATTATACACTTCCATGTCTGTAATGCGTTCGTTCACTGGGCCATGTATGTCGCCATAGTCGTAAGTGCTAAGGTCGGTGAATGAGGTGCCATCCCATTTCACAATAGAGCGGTAGTTAGTTGCTCCATCAGGGGTGAGCAATCCGCCAATGTACAAGTCTTCGCCCCAAACCTGCAAAGCTTCCACATTAGAACTTGCTGTCATTGGCGGCTCAAAGGGATGCATCCAGCCGTTGTTAACTATACCAAGATGCCACACACTCTCTTCTTCTTCATCCAGCAACTCGAATCGTCCTCCGGCAATAAGTTGGCCTTGGTAAAAAGTAAGGTCCTGAACTCGCCAACCATCTTCGACATATCCATTCGTGACTAATGGCTCAAAGGTTTCACCATCATAGTTGCACAGCATGTAGCAATCACCTCCGCCACATTCTGTAAAACCTCCGCCCAAGTATATAATGTCATTGAATATGTAGGCGCACTCAGTGCCAAAGTTTGGTGAAGACTCAATAGGCTGCCAACTTCCATTTTGAAGGACAGCAAAGCTAACGGAAGAATCTAGTGACTCGATAAACAGTGTTGAACCATAAAGTAAATCATCATGTTTAATCTGTAAGAATGCCTGTGTGGATGAGTGATTATTGGCGATGGAGTCGAAATGAAGCCCATTCCAAACTGCAAACCCTCGCATTAAATTGCACTCAGAGTCTGCGCTAAAAGTACCAGACACATGCAGCAAAGAAGTAGTAGTATCATAATACAAGCTATGAATGTGATGGCCAGACAGGCAGCCCCCTATTCCTTCATCGAGGGGTAGCCATGTCTGAGCAATCATCTTTTGATTTGCAACCAAAAGAATGGTGAGTATTAAAATTTGCTTCATTGCTTCACCAATTGAATATTGTATTTCACACCTTCTGCATAGAAAGCCATTAGGTAAACTCCTGATGACATTTCGCTAAGGTCGATATCCAATGTACTTGCTTGTCCTTTCACTCTTTGGTCCAGTACCATTTGCCCTAGTATGTCAAATATCTGATACCTGCAATTGGAATTTGATAACCGAAGAGGTAACACTAGTTGAAAAATCCCATGTGATGGATTTGGATAAACAACGAGTTGAATATTTTCAACAGATGATTCCACAACGGAAGTGATTAGGCTTAAATCAAAACGTGCAAGACCAGCATCATTATCATTTCCAAATTGAAAATCCTGATAGTAGTCAAGCTCGGAACCTTCGTTGTAATCAAGAAAAGTGTAGCCATTATCAGCCATGCCGCTGAGGTAAAGTTTATTGCCCGCTGCGTCAAGACTCATTCCATTGCTTATTCCTGTCTCACCAAATAACGTGCTCCACTGCAGTTGGTCGCTGCTATTGAATGCAACAATAGCCGTGCGTCTTTCCTCCATAAGTGTAGTTTCCATGTAGTTGTTTCCGTTTTCATCACACAATGGAAACTCTCCATCGGTTGGGATTTCACAGAAGTCCATCGCGAGTTGAAGGTTGTTAGTTTCTGTTGTCCCTGTGAGGGCTGTGATGTTATTGGATGGAACAAAAGCCAAGCTAGAACCGAATTCATAATCACCATCAGAACCTATGAAAGTCGACCATAGCAGACTATTAATGGGTGAAAATTTTGCAATGAACATATCTGCATCACCGCCACCAAACGGTTGATTGTACGAACCTAAGTTGCTGCTTGCGACAATTGGAAAAGTTGAGTTGTTATATTCACCAGCACTACCAGTGATGTAGAAGACTCCATTGATTGTTGTACCTGATATGCTTCCTTCTCGATAAAAAACATTGGACACATCGCTGGCCATTCCTAAATAGGTAGACCATTTCAAATTGAACTGACTTCCAGAAAACCGAGACACAAAATAATTGGGGTAAATAAATTCAGGATTGGCATAAGTAGCTTGCAGAAAAGAACCTGCAGGTTGGCATGTTGGGAAACTTCCGTCTGTTGGGACATTACAAAGTGGGTTAGCAGAGTTTTCTATTGAATGTTGTTCCGTATAAGTCACACCCATCAGGATGATGTCGTAATCAGTAGCGTTGGTCTTATATATGTCCAACTCATAGATACGGTCCGCATCATTTCCACCAAACATTGTAGCCCATTCAATAGATTCACTGTCCACAATCTTCATAAGAAAGCCATCCCAATTGCCAGCATCAGCTTGATTGTATGCGTTGGTGACGGTTTGCAGCGGAAACAAATCCGTACTATTGGTTGTGCCCGCAATCCAAATATCTGCAGTGCCATCTATTGCATTACGGATTACATCTATAGAATAAGGAGTATCGGTGCCATTGCCTCCGATGTATGTGTCGCACAGGATGAAGCCTAAAGGGTTGAAAACACAATAAATTCCTTCGGCATCATCGTTTGCATCAGTATCCAAGAGTTCATTGGAATAGTCAGCTCCTGCGATACTTGTACCAACCACATAAACATTTCCTTCCAAGTCATACATTACAGACCTTCCCAGTGCATCTTCACCATATATCACGAGCCACTCAGCGTGCAAGTCTTCAGAAAATCGCGCGACATAAAGTGAATTAAAATCACCTTCCTGCAAGGAGATGGTCACTCCTTCGAGCAATGGCATGTTCACACTATTGGTTCTTCCAGTAAACCAACTCGATTGGTTATTGTTGCAAGCCACATCGGTTGCCATGTCATCATCATTGCCACCCATGTAGGTGCTCCATTCCAGCGTTTGGTCATTCAAAGCTTGTGACGAGCTGCCAGCAGGTTGCTGCTCCATCTTTATCACAAGTGTACCCGTCCAACTGCCCATATTTGTGAATGACACATGGTTTCCATTCACTACATAGTCAGGTTGCCATGCAAGCAAAGTGAGCACACCTGTTGCGTTGTTCATGGTGTAAACTTCTGCTTTTTGCTGCGAGTGATTTCCAAAAATGGTTTCAAGAACGAGGTTGCCTGACCCATCTATTGCAATAGAATTTTGGCCAGTAAATTCCATTTCTATATCTGCCGTTGGGCTACCAGAGCGGCAAACGATATAATGCACATAACCTCTGTTGTTATGGGTAAAATAGACATCGGTGTTGGTATATACTGATGGCTTAACCACAAGTTTGTGGATAGGAGTTCTCTCGCCTTTATTACTCATGAAAGGCAAGTAGTAGTTGATGTAATCATCCCTTTCCTTCAAAGGATAAATAGGAGCATTGGTTGCACCCTTGTTAAACTTCATATTTATTCGGTGCAGTGTATCGCTTGCAATAGAATCCTCGTGGCAATGAGCAAATACCATTGTGAAATTGGTATCGTCAAGATAAGTGGATGGGTATTGACGATTGTTATGGAATTTGACCGATGCATTCGATATTCCGTCTGTGTTTCTGACCTGACCACGATTTGTCAAATATCCACCACTGGCCGAATAATCATCACTTGGCTTGGGCATATACACATCTTTCTGACTCCACCGTGTGAGATAGTATTTGAATTTGTTTGCCATTACCTCAGATTGCCCAGCCACATAAACCGTATTGTCATTTTCGTCTATGGCAAGGTTCATAGGCAAGTCGTTCATGTTGGCATCGCCATTCCAACGGCCTGTCCAAATAATGTCGCCTGTGGTGTTTTTTAATTTCTGAACTACATAGTCGAGGTTGCCGTCTTTGTAGCTGCTGCCGCAAATTATGGCGTTACCACTTGCATCAAGTTTTAAGTCTGTGGCTTTGTCTTCTCCGCTCTGCTCATCGAAGGTTTTTGACCAAAGAAGATCACCGCTTGAACCTGCATATTTTCTTGTGAAAAAGTTTTTGTCTTCATCTGTTGTGGTGGTGAATCCACAAATAACCACATCATTGGTAGAGGTCAATTCAAGGCTGAGTCCTTCATCATTTAGGTTGGCAGTTCCATTAAAAGTCTGCTGCCAAAGCACTGTGTAGGTTGGAGAAAGTTTAATGACTTTTATATCGTACTGATGGTTGATGTTTTTGACAGCACCTACCACATAAGTATTGTCACTTGCGTCTATGGCGAGGTCTGCTACTTTGTCAATTCCTTCATCATCTCCACCAGTTAGCTTAACTCCAAGGAATGCACCTGTGCTAACATTAAAAAATGTTGTTGCCATTTTCCAATCGGTAGCCGATTGTTGCGAAGCACCAATAACAGACACTTGCGTAGCTGAAACTGCAAGCCTTGTAGAAACATCTTGCAAGTTGACACTGTTCCAAGTACTTGCCCATTGCTGCACACCACTGCTGTTGTATTTGATGCACAGAAAATCGCTCAGCGTAGAAAAGCCAAACGAACCACCACACATATAAATATTGTTGCTTGCATCTCGCACAACGGAGATTCCACCATCAAAAGAATTGGCTGCACCATTATAGCTTTTGAGCCATTGTTGCACACCAGCATTGTTGTATTTGATAGTGACTGCGTTGTAATTGGTAGCACTAATAAACTCAGCACCTGTGATGATAATATTGCCAGCACCATCTTGAACAAGGTCAGCCGCAAAGTCGTCTCCGCCTGCTGCACCAGCATATTGCTGTGTCCAAACTACTACGTTGTGGCTTGTCATTTTGGTGAGCAACATATCGTAGTTGCCGCCCGCATTTAGCGTTGCACCACATACATAATTAAAGCCATCCGTACCCCGAAGCACCGATGTTTTATAGAACATTTCTTGAGTTCCTGTAGCCCCATAACTTTCAAGAAATGCTTGTGAACTTTGTTGTGATGTGGCTACCTGACTTATTAGTATCAGCGTCATCACTGTGAAGAATCGTAAATTCTGTTTCATTGGTTTAATGATTTTATTGAGTAGAAAATTGAAATGGCTTTTCGACTACGCTTCACGATGTGAAGGTAGTTGATTTGTTCAATTTTCTATCGGGTTCTCTTGCCCGTGGGAGGATGTGTCTTCGCTTCCGCATTCAGTTATTTGCTTTAAGGAGAAACGTTGGCGTAACGGTTTCTCATAATCGAGTCACGCAAGGGAATTTCACCCCTGCGTTCTCACAGAACTGTGCATGAGATTCTCACCTCACACAACTTGTCCCGGCCACGTCGGGGGCTCTTCTTGTTCAGTCACGAATGTAGTTTAATACTACGGATGAACCAATGCCCAGTGAGGAAAGAGATTCGGACTTGCCTTATACTTTTTCTTTAACCATATCATGCTAGCCGTTTTGTAATGTTGCCTTTCCATTTCAATCTGAGTAAACCACCATGCTCTGGCGACCACAACTTGGAGCAAAAAATCGTCTCTAGCAATTTGCAAAGAAGACAACTATTCTCACTACAACTCCATGGAAAAAAAATGCGCTGCCAAAGCCTATTAGGAATAGTGCCACTTGATACGAAGCACAAAGCTTCATTTAACCATTCAACCGCCAATTTCTTGTAGGTGCTGTTAGGTGTCCGTTATTTATTTTCACCTTCAAAGTTAGGATTATCCATTTCCATCTTAATTCTCTCATTCATAAAAATGTCCTTCTGCATAAATATCTTTTCATTTCTCATCATAAATCGGTCATACATTTCTGGCATATCTAATTCAGAACAAAGACGTTTTATAGGTATTCTTATGTCTTCAAAAAGCATATAAGATTCTTTACTTCCATTTTTCATTGAGACATATTGAATTTGTTGCATCAGTTCAATTAGGATCATAAATGATTCCCTCGTAGCGTCATTTCTTCTTGGGATTCTTTTTGAATTCAGTCTTGTTAATTCAAGTACTTCTTCCAAAATCTCACGCTCGCTTCTTATTTCATTGTCATTGACAACAACGTGACTGCCCAGAATTTCATTTATTTTAGTCTCTAATTTAGGCCACCACATTTCAAAGACATCATTTAAAACTGCTGGATCAAGCTTTGATTCACCTCCCGTATTATTTACCGTAATTAGTAATTTTTTGAAGTCTGCTTTATCAAATTTAGTAGCTTGGAAACTCGTCAATGGACCAGAAAAGTCTGAACTATCAAGATTGAAAAGGATTGTACACACGTTTGATTTTCCGAAATTTTTTGAAAGAGCACCAGCTTCAAAAAGAATCCAAGGTTTATTAAGATTGTCCTTAGTTAAACAAATAATTCCAGCGTCAGAACTTTCAAGTTCGGATGCGATGTCTGTTGACCATCTAGTTCCTTTTTCAATGTCATTAGGGGTGAAATAAGGTTTCACGAATTGTAAAACACCTGGTAACCATAAACGAACTTCTTCAGCAAGTTTTTTGCTTAATTCGCCACTCCAACTTATAAATACTTTTGATGCCATAATCTATTTTTATTAATTGTCAATTTAGTTTGTGTCTGTTATAATGACACCTAACTTCAGACCGTGAAAAAACTCCCAGTCCACTGTTCATTTTGTTTGGATAAAAATAGCTCAATTTCCTTGACTTGGGCATCGGGATTTGGGATATTTAGGCATGAATCGAATACAAGGGTTAACGCGCCA
>JAWXBG010000245.1:0-44803 GCA_034439875.1 Flavobacteriales bacterium | reverse complement strand
GGCATCTACATGGCCTACTTATATAGTATGAGGGGGAAATGGGTTCATCTCCTCTTATTCTTTTTATTGTGCACTTTTGGAGGGCTCTCAAAACTACCAGCCTGTTTTGTTTTCATTTTGATTCCACTTTTAGTTTTCACCCAGAAAATAGAAGTACAAAGGACAATATTACTAAGTGTGTTTGCTGCCATCGCGTCGCTGATGATTCTCTATTGGTATTTTGTTTGGAACCCTCATTTGGTCTCCACTTACGGATCGAACATCATGTTCGTCAAGTCATTTTCTGAAGGACTCGATGAGTTGGCAAAAACACCACTTCCCTGGTTGGAAAAGTTCTATTTCGCATGCACACAATCCTACTTGGCCACTGGGCTGAGTACCGCAGGGTTAATCATGATACTGGTTCGTGAGAAAAGAACAAGAATCATCGTTCTATCGCTATTATTTATGCTTTGCATTTTTATGTTGAAAGTAGGAGGTGTATTCGCTGTGCACAATTATTACATGATACCTTTTGCCCCTGTATTTGCATTGTGCAGCGGATACTTCCTTCACAAATATATAAGCCCAAAATACATTCTCATCTTGCTACTAATGGTTGTTGGTGAGTCTATGATTCATCAGATTGGCGATTTATCTTATCCACACAAAAGATCATATAAGCTGAAGCTTGAAACGATCGCTGATTCCCTTTCTAATCGCGACAATACTGTAGCGTTTGTATCTGACGACAATCCACTCGAAATGTATTTTTCTCATCGAAAGGGTTGGCTGTTATGGCCTGAAGAGACAATGAATTCTAAAAAAATAAATGAACTTCAACAAAAAGGATGTGCGCTCCTTTTTGTGAATCGTATAAACTATCCGAAGTTGAAACCCGCATTTAACGAGGTTTACAGAGATGATCATTATCTAGTTTATGATATGAAGGAAATGTCTGATAGAGACAGAAATCTATCAGAATAAAACATTGAAGGAAAGGATCTGAATTATTATTTAGTGACTACAAATTAGGATTGACAAAGCGATAATACCAAGTGCAATTCCCAACAGATTCACTTTCGACCACGACTCTTTGAAAATAAGTCTGGCAGCGAATGCTCCAAGGACTACAACCGCCAAATTGTTGACCTGAAGTGTTTGAGCTGTGCTTAGCAAGTTTGCATGATATGATTCTACTAAAAAATAAATAGAACCATAATTCACTGTTCCCAACAAAACGCCTGCGAGGATATCTCTTCGAGAAGGTAATATTCCTTTAACAAAATATCGAGCTGTGAGCAAAAGTATTCCTATAGTACCTGCAGTTATAAACGAGAGGCAGGAGTACAACGCCCTCTCATCGGCATTCGATGGTTGATCCGCGAAATAAGCGATTACAAAATCAATAGCAGTGCTACCCACTAAAATCAATAGAGGCCAAAAGAGCATTTTTACTAACGTGACCTTGCCGACATTCCTGTATGAAACAAGAAATACTGATAAAAATGCAAACAATAAAGCCATATATCCGAGTCCATTCATTTGCTCTTTGCCCAACCACACAAATATTAGAGCAGCGATTACAAGTGACATCTTACTTGCAATGGTTGCAACCGATACACCCACTTTTTGAGTAGTGAGCGACATCAAATAAAATACTGAAATAAACACAGCTCCGAGCATGGTAGCTGCAATTACCCATGGAGGAGCTTGTAGTGCTGTTCCAAAAGTTGTCGACCAATCTGTTATAACCAGAATGCCAATTGTTGCTGCTGTGAGATAATTGAAGACTATTGCATCGAGGATTCGTACCCTGAGATTGCCGTACCATTTGAACAGTAGATAAATTGCCGTGTTGGCGAGAATGCTGAGCACCAGATATATCATGTCCGGTAAAAATATCTAATGGTGTCACTCCCCGACTTTTCAAGCAATACTGGAAAGTACTTTAATTCAGGAGCTGAAAGTCCTTGCTCTAGAAAAATATTCCCTGTGATTACCCTTGCCTCATCCCATTTATCTTCATCGATGAAATGTACAAGAGTTCGTGCGCCACCTTCTACAATGATGGAGATAATATTTCTTTCAAACAATAGAGACAGTAGTTGATCTATGACATTCTCCGAAAAATCGAATTTCACCCACTCAATAGTATCGTTAGTCTTACTTAGCTTATCGTTTACAACAATGGTTTCGCTTTCGTTGCTGAATATTTTAGAATCATTCGGAACAACTAGGTTTCTATCAATGACTATTCGCAAAGGATTTTTTCCAGAAACTTCTCTAACGGTGAGTGATGGATTATCGTTCAAAGCTGTCTGAGACCCTACAAGTATTGACTGTTCCGAAGCCCTCCAAGTATGAACCAATTTCTTTGCTTCTGGACCCGAAATCCAATTTATACCTTGTTCGCCATTTCGACGAGCATCCATAAAACCATCCTGAGATTCCGCCCATTTTAGAATTACATAAGGCTTTTGATTTTTGTGAAAATGAAAAAACCGTCGATTGAGAAATGCAGCTTCTTCGGCAAGCACTCCTTCTATTACTTCAACTCCATTTTCTTTTAAAATCGAAATTCCATTGCCTCTCACTTTGGGAAACGGGTCTATGTTGGCTATTACTACCCGCGGAATTCCTTGTTTCAATATTGCCTCAACGCAGGGTGGTGTTTTACCGTGATGTGAGCACGGCTCGAGATTAACGTAGAGAGTTGATTGCTGAAGAAGTGATTTATCTTTTACATTATTGAATGCCTCAATTTCTGCGTGGTTTTTTCCAAAGGCTGTATGAAAACCTTCACCTACAATTAGGTCATTGCAAACTATCACAGCACCAACTAAGGGATTGGGTGCCGCCGAAAAAACTCCATTGGAGGCGAGCTGAAGACAGCGGCGCATGAATGTTTCATGACGATGTATGTCTTCGTGGATGTTCAAAATAATTAGTGTTTCCTTTCGAATGCCAATAGAGTATTGGTCATTAAAGCTACGATGGTCATCGGGCCAACACCACCGGGTACAGGGGTAATGAAACTGCACTTTGGAGCAACATCATCAAATAGCACATCACCCGCGATACGGAAGCCTTTTTTCTTGCTTCAATCTTCAACTCTTGTAATTCCTACATCTATTACCACTGCACCATCCTTTACCATAGAAGAAGTGACAAATTCCGGTCGTCCCAACGCGGCAATCAGTATATCGGCAGTTCGGCAAATTTCCTCAAGATTTTTGGTTTTACTGTGGGTAATGGTTACCGTACAGTTTCCAGGATATGCATTCTTCTGCAACAAAATTGTCATTGGCAAACCCACAATATGCGAACGTCCAATTACTACAGCATGTTTTCCTTCTGTAGGCACCTTGTATCTTTTGAGCAACTCAATGATACCCGCCGGTGTAGCTGGCAAAAATCCCTCCAAGTCGAGCGCCATACGCCCTACACTTTCGGGATGAAATCCATCTACATCTTTTTCGGGATCCACAGCAAGCAATACTTTCTTCTCATCTATGTGAGCCGGAAGTGGTAGTTGGACAATGTATCCATCTACTCCCGGATCAGCATTTAAACCGGATACATGCGCTAACAATTCTTCTTGAGAAAGAGTTTCTTCTAGATGCAGCAAGGTGGATTGGAATCCGACCTCCTCACATGCTTTCACTTTTGCATTTACATAGGTAAGACTGGCCCCATTGTTTCCGACAATTACTGCTACCAAATGTGGGGCTCTTTTTCCTGAATTTTTTATTGCTGTTACTTTTTCGGCAATTTCATTTCTGATTTGCTGAGAAGTGGCATTACCGTCGAGTAAAATCATGCAATTCTATTATCTGTTTTTCATCGATTTCATCTGCTTCATCATGTTCATCATCTGACTTTTATTCGTGAACATTTTCATCATCTTTCGCGTGTCTTCAAACTGCTTCATCAACCTGTTGACATCATCAATGGATCTTCCGCTACCTGCTGCGATACGGCGTTTGCGGCTCATGTCTAACAATGTAGGTGCAACTCTTTCGGCAGGTGTCATTGATCTGATGATGGCTTCGATGTGCTTGAAAGCGTCGTCATTTATTTCAACATCTTTCATGGCTTTTCCCATACCTGGAATCATACCCATGAGATCTTTCACATTCCCCATCTTTTTGATCTGGGCGATCTGATCTAGAAAATCATTGAAGTCGAATTGATCTCTCTTAATCCTCTTTTCAAGTCTTCTTGCCTCTTCTTCTGAAAATTGCTCTTGAGCTTTTTCAACGAGAGATACAACGTCGCCCATTCCAAGAATTCTGCTCGCCATCCTTTCTGGGTGAAAGACATCAAGGGCGTCCATTTTTTCACCGGTACCGATGAATTTAATGGGTTTGTTTACCTCTGTTTTAATACTAAGCGCTGCCCCACCTCTAGTATCACCATCTAATTTTGTGAGTACAACTCCATCGAAACTCAAGCGCTCGTTGAACACTTTCGCAGTATTCACGGCATCTTGACCGGTCATTGAATCGACAACGAAAAGTGTTTCTGAAGGATTTACTGCCTTCTTCACATTTTCAATTTCCTTCATCATTTCCTCATCGATGGCTAGACGACCAGCTGTATCGATGATAACCACGTTGAAGCCATTTTTCACGGCATGTGCAATGCCATTTTTGGCTATGGAAACAGCGTCTTTATTGTCGCGTTCGCTATATACTTCAACGCCTATACCCTCACCTACCACTTGCAATTGATCAATCGCAGCAGGTCGGTAAATATCACAGGCTACGAGGAGCGGTTTCTTATTCTTTTTGGTCTTGAGGTAATTGGCAAGTTTACCGGAAAAGGTTGTTTTACCACTTCCCTGCAATCCGCTCATAAGTATCACTGCCGGGCTGCCCTGAATGTTGATGTCGGTAGTAGCACCACCCATCAATTCTTTCAGTTCGTCGTGGGTGATTTTCACCAAAAGTTGCCCTGGACTCACGCTTGTAAGCACATCCATTCCGAGGGCCTTTTCTTTTACCCTATCACTGAATTCTTTGGCAGTTTTAAAATTGACGTCGGCATCAAGCAATGCTCTGCGCACCTCTTTGAGGGTTTCCGCCACATTTATTTCTGTGATCTGCCCTTGACCCTTCAGGATTTTAAAGGCCCTGTCAAATTTGTCTGTTAAATTCTCAAACATCGTTTCTTTAGCTGATTATAGAAGGGTGCAAATGTAAACGATGCAACGTCTTTTGGGATGCCTTAGAAGGCCTTTCATTCAGCGGAATCTTTCCCCTTCTGAAGAAATAATGTGCCTGTTTTGGCTTTATAGCATAATTCTAAAGCCCGTTTGATGCGGCTATCGATGTTTTTTACCGAATTCACATAATGTGCCAAACTGCGTTGCCTACCAGGGGTAAAAGAAAGCCAAACTTTCTCTGCCTCAGGGTCTTGCGCAAGAACTGCTTCCAATTCTTCGGGCAGTTCCACTATGTTGGGATCAACCAAATAAAATTCAACCTTAACTGGATCGCCGGATTTGATCTTCGCGTCTTTTCTCAAGGAATTGCTCACGGCGAAATATCGTTCCCCTGTTTTCAAATTCTGAATGGCCAAAGAAAAATGTGCGCCATTCATTGCTCCCTTCGCTCTTTTTCGACCCTCCGGCAATGATTTAATAATTTTTAAAGGAATAAGAACTAGTCCTGTGAGCATCCCGACTCTGTGATCCTCCAAGTCTGAAGTGAATGAATATTTGTCCTTTGGCTGTTTCATTTAGGTAATTTCTAAAGAACTTCTAAATATTGTAAAAATATATGCGTTGATACAATATCTGCAATAAGCAAGGATTTTAACATTCTCCATTGCTAAAATATTTAGGTTTGAAGCATTAACCCCAAAACTCTTTTTTATTATGGAAAGGAATATTAACATGGGCATTGTAGCCCCCACTGCTTTGGTGCCTTTAATTGTAGGTTTCGTTTGGTACAACCCCAAAGTATTTGGAAATGCTTGGATGAAAGCCAGCGATATGACCTTAGAAAAATCCAAAGGAGCCAATATGGCTGTCGTTCTTGGCTTCACATTTCTTTTTAGTTTGATGCCTGCATTTGTTTTGTCAAGCATTGTAGTGCATCAAGGAGGCGTTTTCTCTTTATTGCAATCTGAAGGAGGTGTTGCTATTGCTGGTGCAGAGGAAGACTTTAAACCCAGAATCTGCATTGCAATTCGGTATGAAGTGCTAAACCCCAAAGATAGCAAGTGCTCTCGCAAGATTTTTATTTGATGGGGTATATTCATACACCAAGAATAAAAATCGAGAAAGTGCTTGATATCAAAGGGGGTTAGCGCTGCAATAGATTTCCAATGCGAATTCTGGGTTAAAATGATGTTGGACAAATATGGCAAGTCCTTCCGCTCTTTCGGCCATGGTGTATTACATGGTGTTATTCTTTCTCTTTTCCTCGTGTTGCCTGTTTTAGGAACGAATGCCCTGCATGAACGCCGTGGTTTCAAATACATCGCAATTAATGTAGCTTTTTGGGCTGTTTCTTTGGGACTAATGGGCGGAATTATTTGTAAGTACGCCTAACTGTTCGATATCATTGATCTTCCAAAAGGCTGTTCTATGGACAGCCTTTTTTATTTGTGGCCATGCTCATGTACTCTATCTATGTATAGGGGACCACTAAACCCAGATTTTGCATTTAACCCAGAATCCGCTGCGCAATGCAGGATGACTATTTAATAAGCAGAATTGGTATAATACGCTTTCAAATGCACCCAAATCATAAGTTGGATTTTCGGCGTCCCTATGGTGAATATGCTTGTTGATCCATCTGTTAGATTTGAGAATCCAGTTCCCCATTATATTTTGTATACTCCAATGAGCTAAAGCGTGATATCAATCTTGTGAGAGCTCAAGTCCTTTTTGCCTTTCAACGCTTCACGACTATTTCAACTGCAAAACCTGTGCTAAAGCAATTTGGGTCTTTGCAGGCTAGTGCCCTACTTTTGGATCATGCTAAGGTTTCTCTTGCTTTTGATCTTGATCTGTCCTAATGGCATTCTTCATTCACAGGATTCACCTATTCCATTCGAACCGCTCAAAAAAAGCAAAAAATGGCTTCTCGCTCCACATTATGGTTTCATTGCTCCCCACACTTCACAAATGGAGCACCTCATACAAGGTCACTCACGTGGAATTCAAGCAAGTTGCCTCTGGTCATCAAAGGGTAACCAATCTTGGGAAAAAACATACAACTACCCCGATACGGGTGCGGATCTATTCGTCAACTACACTGGTAATTCCAAGCAACTTGGCACTCAAGTAATGGGGACTTTTTTTATAGATCTCCCACTCAATAAAATGCACTTTTTGCCCTCGGTTGATCTTACTGACGAGACTTACAGTGAACCGTGGCATAAACTAGGCCTCGGCATAGGACTAGGATATACTTCGAAAATATGGGATCTTGAAAGCAATAGACAAGCCAATGTCATTGGTTCGAAAATCAATGCAGCCCTTGTTCTGCAATACAAACTAGACCTCTTTAAAACGGATCATTTTTCCATTCATTCCGGTCTTAGAATTTCTCACTACTCCAACGGCTCCATGCAACTGCCCAATCTGGGAACCAACAATATCAGCCTTTTTGCTGCCATGAGTTTTCAAAATACAAGCGCACGAAAACTTTCCTACCAATATACCATTGGGCATGAATCGCTGACGAATGATTCGTTGCTCGCAGACAGAGGTTTCTCATCCACACTTGGATTTTCAATGGGATTAAAGGAAATTCCTCCGCCTTATGGAAAAAAATTTACTACTTATAGCCTCACGTATTTGATTGATAAAAGAATTAGCAGAAAGAGTAGTCTGGGAATTGGGGCCGATATTTTTCGCAATGCATCTATTGGTGTTTTGTTGGAAAGACGAGATAACAATGAGAGTCAAATAGACATCTTTCAATCAGGCCTCCTATTATCATATACAATGCACTTCAATAATTTTGAAATGAAAATTCAGCAAGGATTCTATATCATCGACAAGTGGAAAGACAATGGGTTCTTGTATCATCGTTTTGGATTGAGATATTTGATCGATCAAAAATGGTTTCTGCATTTGATGCTCAAAACTCATTTTGCAAAGGCCGATCATGGTGAACTCGGATTTGGATATCGATTTTAGATCAGATTCATGAATTACCGAAAAAACATACTCGCTTTTATCTTCCATTGCGCCATCACAATGACTTTGTTCTTGTCGTGCAACAAGCAAGATTCTCCAGATTGTTTTCAAACTGCCGGTGAATACGCCACAGTCAGAAGAGAATTGGAACCCTTCACTTTGATTGAATTACATGACTACGTGCAACTAGAATTATTTGATACGAATGTCCATTTCATCGAAATATCGGCACCAGAAAATCTAATTACCGACATAGCTACCGAACTCTCGGGTGGCAAATTGGAAATACGAAATGACAATACATGCAACTGGGTCCGCTCATTTAAGAATAAAATTACTGTCAGGATATATGCGCCTGCATTCCATGAAATCGAAAATTTCGGAACAGGGAATATAACTTCAATTAATCAATTGCAAGAATCACGTTTGAAAATTGAGAATAGACATTCCGCCGGATTGGTAAGACTAGATGTACTCATGGACACACTAAGTTTGTACATCCATACCGGAGTAAGTGATGCACTTCTAACAGGATCCGCAACCACCACCGAAATATTCAATCAAGGGCTTGGATTTGTTGATGCCCGAGATCTCCAAAGTCAATATACTTTTTGCAATAACTCGTCGATAAATGATATTTACATCAATGCCGAACAATATCTATATGCACTTATTCAGTTCTCGGGAAATATATTCTATTCTGGCAGTCCGAATGACGTAGATGCCGTGATTGAAGGAGATGGCGAGGTGATTCAAGTACCTTGATAAAAGGAAACCAACCTGACAAAATATCTTTCGGAACCATTAAAAAGAGTAAAACGAGTTTCTTATTATTTCGGAGTCTAATACCGTTTGGATTTATGTAATAGTCCTCTTTCGATTCACCAAATTGAACCAAACATAAACCACAACGGCCCCTATTACTCTAGCCGTATAAAATATTCTGGATCCTTCATTAAGTAACATTAGTATAATATTTCTCAAATACGAGTCGAATAAATTCAGGACAACGCATCGGTCGACCCGTTGACTTAGTAACGAACACAAGATCTGTATGAGCCGTGTTGAGCAACTCATCACCTCGAAATGTTTGATACTCAAATGTGATCTTAGCGGTCGGTATCCTTGGTATTTTGGTGATGATCAATAATTCGTCATCATAATAAGCCGGCTTCAAAAATTTTACTGAATACTCTGATACGGGAAGTAAAATTCCAGAGTCTTCGATCTGACGATAACTAATACCCAAGCTTCTTAATGCCTCTACCCTCGCAACCTCAAAGTATGTGGCATAGTTGCCATAATAGCTATAACCCATTCTATCAGTTTCTGCGTATCGAACCCTCAGTTTTATTTCTGTTTGATACATCAATTACAAATTAATCTTGGCGCCATCACGGCCAATCAATATCGGATTGTCATCAACTTTGTTCGTCATGGATCCATTCTCTAATTTTAAAACACCTCGAGGGCAAACCGAAGAACAAATTCCACAACCCACGCATGATGACCTAACAATGTTTTGGCCCTTCTGCGCATAACTCCTTACATCAATCCCCATTTCACAGTACTTCGAGCAGTTTCCACATGAAATACATTGTCCGCCATTTACAGTAATTCGGAATTTCGAAAAATACTTTTGAAGGATTCCCAAATAACCGGCAAGTGGACAACCAAACCTACACCATACTCGAGTGCCCAGTATTGGATAAAAACCTACTCCCACGACTCCCGAAAACATAGCACCAATAACAAACCCGTATGGCCTTTGGAAATAGGTATAAATGTCCAAACCGAAAAAGGAATTTTTTCCGGCAAAATATCCATAGAGTGTGGCAACAGTCATCAAAAAAACAAGGACCATCACGGAGTGAATAATCCATCTTTCTGCTTTCCAAGAAGCCAATGTCTTCGAAGAATTCTGTCTGAAAGAATCGCCGGCGGTTTCTGCTAAACCACCGCAGCCACATACCCAACTACAATACCAACGTTTTCCGAAAAAGTATGTAACCACAGGAGTTACAACTAGGAACATTGCAATTCCAAGCACCAAGTAAAACATACCCAATGAACCTCCCGCCTTCATGTTGTCTAGATGCCAAGCATGAAAAAAATCGTAGTTCAAAGGCCATATGTTTTTTATATCAGCATCAAAGTATGGTTGACCGGTTCGCATAGCTTCTAGTATTTCCGGTATGAGATAGGCCAGAAATAGTTGGACAACCATAATGCTCAAAGTCCGGTATTTCTGATAATTGTTAGTTCGATATTTGAAAAGTACTTTTACCCCAAGTGCCAATATTGCGAGGGTATATAATGTGCCATATACGAACCATTGCGTTGCCGCAGTATTCTTGATCCAAAAACTCAAAGGATCGAAAAACTTTATGATGCCGCTATTGGAAACACCATTTATACCAAGACCTAAAATTTCAGGATACCAATACAAGACCACATAAAATCCGGTAAGTATAAATCCGATAACCCAACCGAGCAGTCCTCTTCCGGTAAGTCCAGTAAAAGTGACATAATTGTTTTTGATCCCGGCCGGTTCTGAATGGTATTTGCGCCAAGCATAGACCGATGTACCAATCATTACTGACAAGAGAGTGTACACCATCACAAAACCATTTCCCATATTTAGGCCCGTGAGGGACAGAAACAAAGCCATTACGCCGGACAATGCTAAAGCGAAGGCCAGACGCTTTATCAAATCGTACCTTGGTAGGGCACTATGTATGTGAGCTTCTTGATTCATATCGCTTGATTTATTTTAATATTTTCTCTGCTTTTCATCCACTTCAATAGTATTTCACCTTCGTGCCTTTGAAAAAACTCAGGATCAAAATTTGCTTCTTTCAAATTGTCCAAAACAAAATCTATAGATCTCTCCTGTCGGAGCCATTTATCAATCACTTCATGTCGCATCCGAATTCCAAAGACATTTACTCCAAGAAATTTTCTAGTCGACTCATGGAAAACCAATCGCATGCATTTTTTCATTGAGACGTGTTCCCAGTAAAAATCTGATTCGTCATCGGACAAATTGCTTTTTACATTTCCATATGTCTGATATTCTATATCGAAAAACTTGGCACTATTGAACCATGGTCCCGGTTCGTAAACGGTATTTTCTCCTGTTATGGTTTTTGCTACAACTTCGCCCATCATTCGTCCGGTGTACCAAACTTGCTCGATTGCCTTTCGACCTTTTGGTGCTTGTCTGAACTCTGCACAATCGCCAACCGCGAATACATCCAATTCATTGGTTTGTAAAAATTCATTTACCAATACACCTTTTCCCAATTCGATATTTGAACCTTGTAGAAAACCTATATTGGGTGAAACACCTACCGTTAGACCAACCAACTGACACGGAATAAGAACTCCACTTTTGGTTTTCAGTTCTTTTACCTTACCCTCATCATCTCCAGAAATTGATTCGAGTTCTTCTTCGAATAAAAGTTCTACTCCATGCTCCCGAAGGTGCCGTGCTACAAGATCTCCTTCCTCTTTTGGTAAAACGCCACCCCAGAAACGATTTTCGCGAATCAAGAACACCACTTGAATTCCTCTGGTAATAAGCATTTCGGTCAACTCAACTCCTATAAGTCCTCCACCCACAATCACAGCCTTTTGCACTTTTCTTTCGGATGGAAAAGCATTCCAGACGTGTGTATTCTCTTCTAGAAGTTGCAAGTCCTGATGACTATATAAACCCTGAACTCCTTTTAAATCTTGTCCAGGCCATCCAAAGCGATTGCTTTTACTTCCAGTGGCGATTACTAATTTGTCGTATTGCAAACTGCGACCATCATGTAATTCTAGAGACTTACTTGTTGAGTTCACCTTTGTGACAAAAGCCCTCAAAAGTTCGATTCGATTTTTTTTCCAGAAATGAGTTTCGTAAGGCTGTGTGTCTTCGAAGGTCATGTGACCCATATAAATGTACATCAGGGCTGTTCGACTAAAGAAGAAATCAGATTCCCCAGAGATCACTGTAATCCGCATATCCGATTGTTTTCGAATATGTCGGGCAGCGGTAATTCCACTAATTCCATTTCCAACTATTACAACATGAGTCATATCTGATTTTATCTCTAAGCGAAGCGAAAGTGCGTAAAAAAGTCAGCGAAAGACCTAGAGAATCCATAAATGTTACAAAATGTTATTATGTATCGGCAATAACGTTTCAAAGTGGACAGTTGATCCAAACGACTTTGATGTATCTGAGAATCTCGGTTTCACTGTATTTTTGCCCCTCAAATTAAACAACTTATGAAATACGCGTCAATTTTACTTATTTCTTTGTTCCTTGCTTCATGTGGGGGAAACGACAAAAACGGTGCAGCATCAGGTTCTGCAGACAGCACTCAAAACGGTAGTCTTAGTTCTGAAAACTCCTCAATCCCTGCAAATCCGGTAGAGGAATTAAAAGGAATTCTTGGGACTTACGTTGGAAATATTCCTTGCCAAGACTGCAAAACATCGAAAGTGGCCCTATCGCTCAATGGAGATCAGTCGGTGGTTTTCAAACAGAAAAAAACCAGTTCTATTGACGGTAAGGAATCAGGGGTTGAAGAAAAGGGTAAATGGACTGCAAATGAGTCATTCAGTGAAGTGTCCATTGCACTTGCCAGTGGTGCTGTTTCTCGTTTTCGCATTGTGAGTACTCAAGCATTATTGCCTCTTGATTCAGATGGAAAAACAATGAATTGCCAAGAGGATTGTACTCTAACCAAGATGCCTCCCAGAACTGAGAATAAAACCAATTCTAAGTAATTCCAAAAGGCAATCATTTGCAACCATACCGCACAGTAGCCTTCCACACGCTGGGTTGTAAGCTCAACTTTAGTGAAACGAGCACACTGGCTCGTCAGTTTCAGGATGCCGGATACGCCCGTGTTGCCGAAGATGAGAGGCCCGATGTGCTGGTCTTGAACACGTGCAGCGTAACCGAAGAGGCTAACAAAAAATGCAGGTATGTTGTGAAGCGCACCCTCTCCCGAAACCCCAATACTTTTGTTGCCGTGACTGGGTGTTATGCTCAACTCAAACCAGAGGAGATAACTTCGATACCTGGAGTTAGATTGGTATTAGGAGCGGGAGAAAAATTTAATGTTGTCGGGCACGTCGAAGAAATTTTCGGAACCGACAAAGTTGTGAGTTTGACTAGTCAAATCAGGGACGTAAAAGATTTTATACCCTCCTACAGTCATGGGGATCGTACCCGTACATTTTTAAAAGTTCAGGATGGATGCAACTACTTCTGTGCTTTTTGTACCATTCCATTGGCTCGTGGTAGAAGTAGAAGTGCAGATATTTCTACAACCCTTCAAAGCGCCATAGAAGCTATAGAAAAAGGTGCCAAGGAAATTGTCTTAACGGGTGTCAATATTGGCGATTTCGGCACTTCATCGAGTGAATCATTGCTTGATCTTTGTGAGAAATTGGATCAATTGGAGGGAGTCGAAAGATTCAGAATAAGCAGCATTGAACCCAATTTGCTCTCCGATGATTTAATAGCGTTTGTGGCTTGCTCGAAGAAGTTCATGCCGCATTTTCACATTCCTCTTCAAAGCGGCTCCGACAAAATTCTTGCTTCCATGCGGCGCAGGTATCGAACCGATTTGTATCAACAAAAAGTACTCCGGATCAAAGAACTAATGCCCGATGCGTGCATTGGCGTTGATGTTATAACCGGATTTCCGGGCGAGGGAGAAATTGAATTTCAAGAAACAAGAAACTTCATTATTGAACTTCCTGTTTCATATCTTCACGTATTTACATACAGCGAAAGGGAAAACACAACAGCATTGAGATTGAATGATATCGTGCCCATTGCAGTTCGTCAGGAGCGAAATAAAATCCTTCGGATGATCTCTGATAAAAAGAAGAGATCTTTTTACGAATCTCACATGGGTAAAACCTTGCCGGTGTTGTGGGAAACTCAAGAAGATGAAGGATTTCTTTTCGGTTTTACAGATAATTACATCCGTGTGAAAACCCCTTACAACGCGTCGTTGGTGAACAAGTCGCAGCTCGTTTCGCTCTCCACACTGAACCCTGAGGGCGTAGCCACGTGCGCTTTAGTTGAGGATTTCGAAAAGGCTCTTTTACATTAAATACTTTGCCCATTGTACCCAACCATTTATCACTTTTTCTACGATGTATTTGGGGTTGATTGGCCTTGGGCAAAACTCCTCAATAGTTTCGGTTTTTTTGTAGCACTGGCATTTGTCGTGGCCAGTATGTTGCTTTCTTCCGAACTCAAGCGAAAAGAGAAATTAGGTCTCCTGCAGGGTGAAAAAAGAAAAATAACGATTGGACTGCCCGTGAATTGGGCCGATGTATTGAGCAATGCCCTCATAGGATTTATACTGGGTTGGAAATTTGTGTATCTCATGAGAAACGCAGATACTTTGTTTGGCCCTGACTCTCTTCCGCAACAACACATCTTTTCTCTACAAGGCGATTGGCTCTGGGGAATTATTCTAGCAGCCGTTATGGGAGCTTGGCGATACTATGAAATGCAAAAACAAGCATTGCCTGAACCTATTGAAAAAGAGGTGAATTTTCATATTTTTGAATATACTGGCACAATCACTTTCATTGCAGCATTCTTCGGTGTAATGGGAGCAAAACTCTTTCATTTGATTGAAAATCCAAGGCAGTTCCTGGAATTCTTCAAGCATCCGAGTCTTGAGAATTTTCTCAGTGGATTAACAGTCTACGGCGGTTTGATAGTAGCTGGAATTGCTGTTTACATTTTCGCAAGAAGAAAAAAGATTCCCTTTCTGCATTTGGCTGATGCCACAACCCCGGGACTTATGCTGGCCTATGGAATCGGCAGAATTGGATGTCATGTGAGTGGTGACGGGGATTGGGGAATTGTCAATACGGCAGAAAAGCCCAAATGGCTGACATGGCTGCCTGATTGGGCTTGGGCCTACGACTATCCAAACAACGTAGGTGCCGTTACTAATTTTGATGGCAATACTTATGGTGTGCCTATCACCGAGGGCCCATGTTTTGAGGGCTATTGCACACATTTGGTCCCTTCGGTGTATCCTACACCTATTTACGAAACAACCATGGCTGTTATGATTTTTGCCTTGCTCTGGTATCTACGAAAAAAATGGTCGATACCCGGTATGATATTCGCAATGTACTTGGTATTGAACGGAATAGAACGCTTTTTCATAGAAAAAATTAGGGTCAACAATGAATTCGACCTTATGGGAATGATGGTGACCCAAGCAGAAATCATCTCAACTCTGTTCATTCTTTCGGGTCTTTTCCTACTTTACTATTTCAAAAGAAGTCACTCAAAACATTCATTATCAACACCTAAAAATCCTTAGTACCGCCAAACAGAAAGGAAGGTCTGATTCGAAATATAAGTGTACCTTTGTCCTCTGTTTCTGCATATTTCTGACTAATCGTGATAAGTACCAAAATGGTAGGATTGTTGGAGGTCGGGAGTACAGAAAATGTAAGAAGTATTAAATCAAAATCTTTTAATAATGGCTATTGAAATAACCGATGCAAACTTTGCAGATGTAGCTTTAAACAGCGACAAACCCGTAATGATCGACTTTTGGGCCGAATGGTGTGGTCCTTGTCGCATGGTAGCTCCAATCGTAGAAGAGCTTTCATCGGAGTATTTAGGAAAAGCTGTAATTGGAAAAGTGAATGTGGACAATAATCCGGACATCAGCGCCAAATATGGTATCCGAAATATTCCAACCATTTTGTTCCTAAAGAATGGAGAGGTTGTAGATAAATCTGTAGGAGCTGTTCCTAAAAATGTATTGACAGAAAAAATGGAAGCTCTTCTCTAACAGAAGAAATTTCTAAAGAAAATATTAAAAGCTGCTTTGAAAAAAGCGGCTTTTTTTTCCGAATTTTTATATCCATCAATTTTTCAAAAGCTTCTGTCTATGGACTAATTCCATATTTACATCCAAGCATTCTATAAAATACATTCCATTCGCAAAGTCGCCGAGATAAATAGAGTTCGAATCATTTAGATTGAAATAAGCTAGCAACTTTCCTTGTGCGTCCATGAGCCGAATCACTTGGATCTGAGAATTTGGTGTTTGAACAATGAGAACATCGTTAAATGGATTGGGGAAAATTTCCACTGACGATTCATTCATGCCTTGCACATTTACCATGCACTCTATGCCTGCCAAAAACAATTCGCATCCGTTTTCATCATACACGAACAAAGTCAATACAGACCCTTGTGGAATACCCGTCAAAATCGCTGCATCGCTGCCATTGCTCCATGAATAATTGTACGGCGCTGTTCCACCTGTGACAATTGCTTCCACATTCATCCAATCGCTTTCGCATTCCAATTGAATCTCTGCTAACAGTTCGTCGGGTTCCAGAATGTCGAATGAAGCAATCAATTCGCATCCATTGGCATCTGTTGTTTGTACCACATAAGTGCCGGAAAACAATTGAGAAGGATCATTTCCATTCCAATCTATGGCATAAGGTTCTGCACCACCGGAGACAGATAATTCTATAGAACCGGAATTTTCGCTAAAACAATTGACGTCAACTTTACTCGCATCTAAGTCCAATATCGTCGGTTCAGCTATGATCACGCCACCTGTTTTTACGCATCCCATATCATCTGTCAGTGTGTAGGAATATGAGCCAGCGGTCAAACTATCCAGGTTTATAGATTCTCCAAGTCCATCCCAAAGGAGAGTCAAATTCTGTGCATTCGATTCAATCAATTCTATTCTACCTGTAGAATCACCGGAACACAATATATTTTGAATATCAAAAATGACAAATAATGAATCTGGTTCCTGAAGAAATATATCGTAAAGAATTGAGCAGCCATTCTCGTAAATCGCTTCGTAAAAATATTCGCCCGGAGCAAGAGAAATAAACTCATTGCCTCCAGACCAACTAAACTCTTGGGGCCAAATTCCCGAAAGAAATTCTATTTCGCCATTTGATGATTCATAACATGTAGGGGCAATAATATTGAACTCTAATCCCGGATCGAAAGCATCTTCTACAACAATACTCCCAATGGCAGTAAAGCCATCCATCGATTCTACTTCCACAGTATAAATGCCTCCTTCATACACTGCAAGAAACCTGTCGGTGGAACCATCGCCCCACAAGTAGCTCGAGAATTCACCGGCATCCAATACAATGCTATCTCCAAGACAAAGTAATTCGTTGTCCACTGCAATAGGTTGAACATTTAATCCACTTCCTTCTATCAACCACAATCTCTGATCTACGGCAATATCGTAGAATCGATCCACATGCCCTGATGGCCATTCAACCACAACGCTATCCACGACTGTATTTGTATTCAAGCCAAACAGTTCATATTGGCTGTCCTGCCCCATCAAATTTTCACCACACATCGTATAACGAACTTGCTTTATTCCACCCGAATAAACCGATATCCATGAACCGATTCCCTCTCTATTCGACACCAC
This sequence comes from Flavobacteriales bacterium, assembly GCA_034439875.1. GTDB lineage: Bacteria > Bacteroidota > Bacteroidia > Flavobacteriales_D > Sanyastnellaceae > JAWXBG01. Next base: position 27,181 of record JAWXBG010000245.1, on the reverse strand, counting down.
GCCTTCAAGTGCAATAGAAATTGAATTTTTCGCGCCTCCAGAGGACAACCAAAAGTTGGCATTTTGCGGAGAGTAATTATTTACAGCCAGGTCGGGATAACCATCGTGATTCCAATCGCCACATGCTGTTGTATAACTGTTGCTAAAATCAAACGGGAAAATTGATGAATTCAAATTATGAAAAGTCTCGTTTCCTTGGTTGACCATGAATTTATTTTGCAGTTCAGGAAACTGCGGGAAATACTCGCACACATATAAATCCTGATCCATATCCAAATCGTAATCAAACCAATTGGCTCCCCATGCAAGTACGTTCAAAGTGATAGATGCAGATTGGGTGATGTTGGAGAAAACTCCTGCCTCGGATCCCTTGAGCAATACACAAGGACCGATGGATGTGTTGGTCACAAAAATATCGGTGAAACCATCATTATTCATATCACCACAACTTGCTGTCATGGCATCAATCGGAGCAATAGCAGAGCTCGTAGACGCTCCAAGGTCTGTAAATGTACCGTTGCCATTATTGTGAAAAAGTCGGTTGGGATGTGCCTTGTCATTAATTACATATAAATCAGGCCACAAATCATTATTGTAGTCCATCCAAACAGATTGAAAAGAAAGACTTATTCCATCGAACGCACCAGACTCAATTGTGACATCCGTAAATGTCCCATCTCCATTATTGCGATACAAATGATTCCAGTAATCATAGGCATCCGAACCATAGTATATAAAAACGTAATTGCAGGTGTATAAATCCAGATCGCCATCTCTATCGTAGTCGCCCCAACTAGCGCCATAATGAGGAGTCAAATAATCAGAAACTCCAGCTGAGTTGCTCACGTCTGTAAAATTGCCATTGCCATCGTTTCTGTACAATTGATTGCTGTCCAAATAACCAGAAACGAAAAAATCTTTGTCACCATCATTGTCATAGTCAACCCAAATAGGTTGTTTTACAGTATTTGAAATATCAAATGGAAAAGTTTGTTCAACGCAAACGCCCTCTTGATTCTTGTAAAACTTCAATTCCTCATCCTGAGAAAATGTTAGATCATCCCAACCATCTCCATTAAAATCGTGAAATGAAACTCCTGCTCCATAGATATTATCGGTAACAACGACATTAATACCGAATTGCACATTCATGTTAGAATAGACCTGCCCAATAGAAAAGGCGGGATAAAGCAGTGTCACAATAAAAAGACGAAGAGAAAGCATGTTATGGTCTAAAAACGGTAGGTTGAATGGAAAACAGAGTAAAGATAAGCAAAAACCCATTCCCTTAAACCCTATTAATGCATTGGAATGCGTCCGAATTCATGTGTTCTTGTTTTTTTTAATATGCGCGTGACAACTTCTTGGTCTGAAAGTAAATGTTTGCATACGAAACCACCAAATAGATAAACAAGAGTCCGACAAAAACCAAACAAGACTCTTGTGTAGGATAGAACTTGGACTTCACAAAAAGTGCTGCCAATAATTTCAATAGGGCCCATCTGATATATGCACCCACAATCAGAGCCAAGAGCATGCTCGGAAGAATAAATACGAGAACCTGATAAAAAATAATTCCCGCAATTTTTTTGTGCCCATAGCCCAGGTAAGCCAATGTTTTTATTTCGAATTCACTTCGTGCAATCAATAGATCGTTGAATTGAAGAAATGTACCCAACGATAAAAGAACAATGATTAGTCCCAGAGCGATTGCAATTAAAATAATATTCTTGGCGATCGTTTGTTCCCTACCCGCTTGCATTTTTTCGCGATTCGTCTCGTATCCGTTGTTTGTCATTAGTGCTTCGAGCGCGGTAACATCATCTGTGCGAATAATTAATCTGCTCGGTTTCTTTTGTTCTCCCGAACCAAAGTACTTGTTGCCATAATCAATAAATGATTGGGGTACTAAAATTGTGTTAATTCGATCGCTGAAGCCTGCTATTCTTCCTTTTAGTTTTTTCTGCGCTCCATTGCCCGATATGTCCATTTCGAAAACTGTCATTTGAGCCAAACCCTCTGAAATTTGAGGCAAATCTTGGCCCGGAGCAAATCCAAAATTATACAAAGCCAAGTAATCAGCGGGAAGAACAATTGGCACTTCATCATCTTCTTCACGCCAATGCCAACCTGATGGTTTCAAATCGATGAACTCATTCGGCACAGCTTCGAAAAATATTTGCGTCTTGAAGCCAACTCCACTTTGTCCCATGTTGGCTCCAACCATTGCACTGAATGTATTTGCAGTAAATCCACCTACAGATTGAATTCCCTCCAAACCTTTAATCTCGTCGATTTCTTCTGACGAAAAACCACTGGATGGAATTCCCAATGTATGAAGAACAGAGACGGTTTTGTTGAGTACTAAAAACTGGCCTCCGAAGATTTCATCATTCTTCTTGAGCGCATCGCTTACATCAAAATAGAATTGTATTGATACCCAAAAAATCAATAATCCCAAAAATGATCCAAAGAGCAGAAGTAGTATCTGCCAAGGCCTAATCATTTTTGAAAAAATTTTCTTAAACATTGGGTACTATAAATTGTACAGTAAATCAAATTTATGTCCATGTTCAGATCCAAGAGAGCTCACAATGAGGGAAGCACCTTGATCAGCACATTGTGAAAGTATTAATTGCATTGCCCTTTGTGTATTTCCTTCATCCAAGTGACTAAATGGTTCGTCCATCATTAGGCACTCGAAAGGCTGTAACAATGAACGCACAATTGCCACTCTTTGCTGCTGACCAAATGACAAAGTTTTACAAGGACGGTCAATGAAAGTATCCATTTCCAATTGCTCCAAAAAACCGATTGAATCCGAAATTGAAAACTGGGATTGGGTTTTTATTTTCACGATCATATTTTCGCGGACCGTCAGATTTTCAAACAATCTCAACTCTTGAAAAAGCAAAGAAATTTTTTCACATCTTAAACCTGACCATTCGGACAATGAATACTTTTTAATGTTGCTTTCATCAAAAAACACTTCGCCCTGAAATTTGTCGCGCACTCCGAAAATAATTCCGAGGAGTGTCGATTTTCCTCGACCCGATGCCGACCTTACGAGATATGACTTCTTGGATTCAAAAATAAAATTTCGATTCCAGATGTCGCCCTCGTGAGCCGATTGATCCTTCAAAAAATGGGGTAACAGCCCTTCGCAACGAATCAACATGATAATACTAGTTCATGGATTTTTCGCTTACAAAAACCATTTCGCCTTGATAAAACATGCGATACAAGCTATTCCCCTCACCTTCTGTAAGATTGATCTTCATTAGTGACTTATCCGCATTGGCGGTTATTTCCACATTCTCGAATAGGGCCAAATAAGAAAACAAAGGCATCATGGAACTCGACATCTCGGTAATCTCTGTTTGAATGTCTTCAGGGTATTGCTTGAATTGTGTATTGGTGTAAAAACTCATTCCATTCTTACTCGGCAGATCCTCAACAAAAGAAGGCAATTCTCCTAATGCGCCGGACTTCGCCTTTAAAGCGATATCTCTGCTGTTGGATAGCATACATCCTATAGACGTTTCTGCCAGATACACATCAAAGCCCAAGTAACCGGGAAGAGTGTACAAACCATCTTCCCCTATGCTGATTAATCCGTCTGACTTAGAAATAATTTTGTGCATCAATTCTTTATCGCTGAATGAGCAATTCACAGTAAACACAGGTACTACATGCGGTTTGGCTTGTTCCAATAACTGCTCGTACATATCGAATTGCTTGTACATCTCAATATCTTCAGGCGACATATTGGCAAAAGGATCACGCGTTATCGTTCTAAAACCTATCAGAGCCGCAGACAATTCTCCACCGAAAGCCTTTTTCAATTGCTCTTCAGTAATTGACAGTTCCGATAAAATTTCATTGCGAGCGTCTGAGAATCCGGGCAATACTTTGTAATAATCGTAAAGGCTCTCAATATCAAGATTCATGGACCAAAGGGCATAAATGTCTTTGTCGGTAATCAATTTAAGGTGTTCCGCAGACAGTCCTTCATTTTTTAAGAATTGTATTTTATCGTATTCCGAATTATCGGATTCTATGTGCGTATTGATTTCAATTGAGTTATCCTTAAAATCAACATCTGTCAATATATATGTGTCTTGGAAGAACTTCATGTTCCGCATAACATCTGCATCCACACCTCCGGAATTCTTCATTGCTTCTTCGTACAATGCAGTGCCATTTACAAAAAAAGAGAGGTCATTTTTAGCATCTCCATAATCATCAAAAGAATCAGAATTGAGAATGCTTGTATCCTTTTCTCTACCGAAAGTCCAATCGAGGAATTGCACTGTCCAAGAATCGCTATTGGAGTCGTCTTCATTGAAGTCATATCTTGAAGGTTCATTAAAAATAATACCTCCGAAACTATTCCAGGCCATGGTAGATCCGCTCACTCTAGCCATTTTGTAGGAGTCTTTGGAAATCACACCAATATCTTTCCCAGATTGAGAAATGGTCTTTTCAAAATCATCCTGATCGCTGATGGCAAAAACAAAAGCTACATAATCCTGACCATTAACATTGTGAGAATATCCATACATATTCGAAAAAACATCGACACCACTACCCCTCTTTTCTTTTAAAATAGTAGCTAAAACCTTCGGAAGTCCATCACTGTTTCTGCCTTCGTCGTTGTCAAAATTCTCTTTGAACCAAGACATTTCCTTGATTTTATCGGTGTCCATTTTTTTGTGAAGACTTTTCACATCAAGGGTCACGACAACCTTGGCATCGAAAGGAATTAATTTCAGGTGTTTCTTGCTTCCACCGAAGACGATCCAAGCAATGATGAGTCCGCCGAGAATAACTCCGGCTGTAATGAGTAGTCTTTTAGATTTCATACGAATAGTTTGGTTGTGGTGAAGCCGGGAAGATACAATTAACCCAGAAAAATTGAATATTTCGGCCACAAAAAAGCCTCAGATTTCTCTGAGGCTTTTGTTAGAACTCGGTTCTATTGGCGGTCGGGACGGGACTCGAACCCGCGACCCTCTGCGTGACAGGCAGATATTCTAACCAACTGAACTACCCGACCGATTCTCATCGTTACCGAGTTCAATTTGATCCGAAGATCAAGATTATTAACGCTTCTTTCGAAGAATTATCAGTACCAATTCTCAGATGTTCCGATGAACATCTGGAGATAAAACATTGAATTCAAGATTCTTACCTCTCCTCTTTCAATTGAGGGATGCAAAAATACACAGAAATCGGATAATTTCAAGTTTTTGAAAAAAAAAATGGGGGATAGAGCTCGAAGGTATTGAGTGATCCTTTTGTTGGAATCCATAAGGAAATGGTCAACAGACTTCATCGCGAATAAGACTACTCACTTGGACATTTATGAAAACAAGATGAAACTTCGAACCTAGATTTTGCATATGGAACGCTGAAAGGCCAAAGGACCGTAGTTTTCGCAAGATTCTTATCCCGTTTATCGCATTGAAGTGCATTAAAATTATAGCGTTTAGCTATACCGTTTTGGTATCTCTAGTAGTCCGATGCCGCTTCTCTCTATTGGCCCATAAAAGTTACTCTTGCGGCATTTACCACTTCATGCATGCAATATCCTGCCGCTTATTACCCAAAACAGACTTCCAATGCGGATTCTAGGATTAACGAACATTGGAATAACTTTGGCAAGTTTTCGTTTGCACTAAATTGATTTTTACTGATACATCTTGCTCTATTACCTCTTCCTCAATGATAAAAAAAATCTCCCTCTACAAATTCTCCATCCCGCTCATAGAGCCGTTTGTGACATCGTTGGGAACTGATGTGAGTGCGGAAAATGTGCTGGTGAAAATTACTACCGAGAATGGACTAGTCGGATTTGGAGAATGTAGTCCATACATGCCTATCAATGGTGAAAGTCAAGATACTTGCTTCATTGTGGGACAGTACTTCGCAAAAGCGCTGAAGGGAAAAAATGCGCTTGATATAGAGGGAAACATAAACTTGATGGACGAGATAATCTATGGCAACACCTCTATAAAAAGTGCATTCGATATGGCTCTGTATGATATTGCTTCGCAAAATGCTGGAATACCATTGTATAAATTCTTGGGTGGTGAAAACAAAAAAATTATCACCACCGATTATACCGTGAGCATCGGTGAAGTGAACAAGATGGCCGAAGATGCTCTAAAAATTAAAAATCAAGGTTATCCGGCTATCAAAGTGAAGGTGGGTAGAGATGGCAAAACCGATATAGAAAGAATACGAGCAATCAGAAAAGCTGTGGGAAATGATATTCCACTTCGAATAGATGCAAATCAAGGTTGGAGCGCAGAAGAAGCCATCGCAACATTGAAAGAACTTGCGCAATTTGATATCCAACATTGCGAAGAACCCATAGCTCGATGGAATCTTTTGGAAATGCCCCACGTTCGACGTCAAAGTCCAATACCGATCATGGCCGATGAATGCTGCGGTGATGATCATGATGCGGCAATATTGATCGCGCTAGAAGCTTGTCAATACATGAACATAAAACTCTGTAAGTCAGGAGGGATTTTCAAAGCGCTTAAAATGGCTCGTATGGCTGAAGCCGCCAACATTCATTTGCAAGTGGGCGCCATGATCGAATCGCGATTAGGTATGACTGCCTTCGCTCATTTCGCTCTGTGCAGTCCGATGATAATACACTATGACTTCGATACCGCTCTGATGCTTAGCGAAGATCCAATAACCGGAGGTATTCAATATGGCCCCAATGGTCTTATATCTATAACTGAAGCACCAGGACTCGGAGCTTTCATTGCAGAAGAACGACTCAGTAAAATGGAATCAGTTACAATTTAGAGATCAACTCTAATGTCCCGCCGACTTCACTCCACCAATGTCGAGGTTGCGCATACGCCATCCGTAGTATGCAAGGTATATGAATCCCGCAACTACTACCCAATATGAATGTTGTATTCCAGTGTAATTGTCTGCAAGATATCCTTGAAGCATAGATACTATTCCACCCCCCATGATCATCATAATCAATAGACTTGCTCCTTCATTGGTATGTCGTCCCAATTTGTGAATGGCTATTGTAAAAATACAAGGCCACAATGTGCTACAGAATAATCCAACGCTTATGAATGCATAGGCACTGGTCATTCCATCGGCGAATATTCCGATCAATACCGCCACTATTGCACATGCGGAGTATATCATCATTTGGCGCATTGGCACTCCCCCACTCAGTTTGTCAGCGGCAATCAGAATTAATACTATAAACAAATAATTATAAAATATGCTGACATCAGCTCCACCGATAAAGTTCACAAGAATAAAAATACCAAAAGCCACAAATGGAAGGGCGAGATTTAATATCGCCCTAGTGCGATCAGGCACACCAAATGCTCCCGCTGCGGAGGTCCATCGACCAATCATCAGACTGGCCCAGAAAAGCGATATGTAAGGTGCGATTTGCTTGCTCTCAAATCCAACATGCTGCTTTAAAAATTCGGGCAAATTACTCGCTGTGGATACCTCTACACCCACGTATACAAATATGGCTATCATACCCAAAACTAACTGCGGATATGCAAAAGGTCCCTTCTTTTGTTCGGTAGTTTTTATAGCCGAATCCAAAGGCGACTTACCGGCTGCACTATCTTCTTCTGCTTCACTTATCGAATCTATTTTATCGGGAACCGAAGAGAACTTGAAGATTACAGCTACGATTAAAAATGCTGCTCCCAAAACTAGATAGGGGATTTTTACACTTTCCAAATTCAAGGTTGAAGTAGCATTCGAGCTTGAACCAAAAATGGCAAATGCAATGATTACCGGCCCAATCGTGGTGCCTATATTGTTGATCCCTCCTGCCATACTCAATCTTTGCGAGGCTTTTGTAGGATCACCCAATACAATCATAATTGTGTTCGCGGCAGTCTGCTGAAGAGAAAAACCTAGTCCTACTATAAACAACCCAGAGATCAAGAGAATAAAGGAACCAGAATTGGCCGCCGGAATAAATAGAAGCGTTCCAAGTGCCGAAATCAACAGACCCAAAGCGAGACCATTTCTATATCCGATGCTATTCAAAATATCCTTTTTTCTCAATCTTGAAATTCCAAAATATATGAGTGAACCAACCGTATACGCTACATAAAATGCAAATGAAATCAATTGCGATTGTGTTTGCGTAAGACTCAAGGCTTCCTTAAATACGGGAATCAAAATATCGTTGCTGGCAGCAACAAATCCCCAGAAAAAGAATACTGATATTATCGTAATCAGTGCACCTGTTTTCGTTTTGGCTTGGCTCATAATGTTTTGGTTTGGCGGAATTATGGTTACGTATCAAAACTGCACTAAAAAGCCCGCATTGCGCGGGCTTTTTTATCAAATGTTTTCCTCGTTATTTTTCAACAATGAAACTCTTCGTGAAAGTTTCATTTCCGGATGTAACGCTAATGAAATATAGACCATCAGCAAACGCTGATTTATCAACAGATCGGCGTGGTTTCGGTAAAACGGTTTCATCTAACACAATCTGACCACGAGCATCTACAACTCTTAAATTGTACACGGAACTGTTGTTTGAATTAAACTCCAACCAAAGTTGATTCTGAACCGGATTCGGATACAACTGAATGTACTCAGCGCTCATTTCATTGGTGCACATCCGCCCCACCATCTATACAAGTCTCGTTCAGTTCTGGAGTTTTAAATGGCTCTAATGCTTCAATTGTTGTCACTAGAAAAGTAACGAAATAAGGCTGAACCGCAGCCGCCATCCATAATGACGACAAACCAATTCCAAATAATATTATTCTCATTTTTTAATGGTTTTAACCTCTAGAAACCTCTTTCATGTTTCGACCAAATTCAAAATTATATCGTATTGTGAAAAATTCATTCGGGCCAAATCCCGCGAGTCAACCTTCAGAAATATTAGGGAAGCAGATCGCGGGATGCTCAAATCTAAGTGGAAGAAAACACCTAGTAAAACGCCAAGTTTACATCAACTTCTACCACTTGATCTAATGTCATTCAGCCCGAATACCTCACTAAATCTCATACCGTTTATGTATATGTATATAATCCAATTCCGTTTCACTTCATTGGCCTATAACAGCTACTCTCACTGCATTTACCACTTTATGCTTATAAAATAGTTTGGACTATTTCATAAGCAGAATTGGTATAAGTTGCAGAGCATCCAGTTACGCTCCTATCCTGACTTTGGTCAAGAAGCTTGTCTTCGACGTAAATGTCTCCAAATCAAGTGTTAGAATAAAAGTTTTTTTTCGAGTATCATAGAGACTTTTCTACCACTTAGATTGGAGCATCCCGCGATAAGACAGATCTTGCAATCCGTGCATACATCATGCGGGATTTGTCTCCGCGAAACATAAAACAAGTTTCTAGAGGTCCTTAAGAGAATAATAAGAACTGAAATGTACACTTTTTGTCCATTTTACAATTTCTTTTTGTAAACAAGACTATTTCTCTCCTTTATTGCTGTATAGAAATAGATATATTTGGATTTTAGAGTTTCTGACCAACATTATGAAATCTTACCCACTAAGACTTCTTGAAGATGATGTATATTCCATTCCTATTGATGCATTCTTCAAATCGGCTTTCTCAGTAGATTGTGCGATATTTGGTTATCATGATCGAGATCTCAAAATACTTTTGATACAAAGAGGTGCCGCTCCCTACGAAAATTTTTGGGCTTTACCAGGCGACCTTGTATACCCCGATGAAGATTTGGATGGTGCAGCAACTCGGGTTTTGAAAGACCTTACTTCACTAACCGATATTCCCATTCGACAAGTACGAACTTTTGGTCAAGTAAACAGACACCCTTTGGGAAGGGTCATAACCGTTGCATACCTTGCACTGGTAGAACCAACTGACCTCGCTCCTCAGGCATCTTCATGGGCAAAAAGCACCAAATGGCATTCTTTGAATGAGGTTCCAAGTCTTGCATTTGACCATAGTGAAATATTGCAGGAATCACTCGGAACACTTAAAAATCGTCTGCTCACTGAAGATATTTTCAGTAATGTTTTACCTCAAAAATTCACATTAACAGAGTTTCAAGCATTATTCGAAACTATCCTTGAAAAAGAATTTGACAAAGGAAACTTCCGCAAGAAACTCGTTCAATTTAAGTTTTTAAAAAAGTTGACTGAGTCTCAAAAGAACGTCTCTCATCGACCTTCTTCGCTCTACAGCTTTGACGAAAAAAAGTTTAATAAAATGACAGAGAAGGGGTTCGCCTTCGACTTCTAGAAAAACACAATATGTGTTCGTTCTATGGCTTGCTAATTTTCGAATTGATCCTCAATTTGTTTTCATAAGAGCAGGCGCAAAAGGTGGAGATTGCGAAAAACTAATACGGAGAATGCTAATTGACGCGAGATCTATAGTAATATTCATCGGTGGAGATTACTCATCATACAGGTTGGCTATGGAACATACGTTTTCACCATTCAAGGCGACCCGCTTTCATTTGCACACAATGTGGTTCTTGGTCTATTCACATGGGACAACAATACTTTTTATGAAGAGGCGAACAGTGAAGTAGACATTGAGTTTTCAAAGTGGGGTGTATTAGATGATAAGAATCCACTCACTATGTCTGTGCAATCCGTCTTTTTCGGAACCTATTATCCCGAGAGAAGTCATCAGGCTTTTGTAGATTCCAGTCTCATTCAAGGAGTATCCACACATACCTTTACTTGGACAGACACACTTATCACGTGGAAGAGCTATCAAGGCGAAAACATAGTTGGTCAGGAGCCCATGGCAACTTGGTCGTTTGGTCTCGACAATCCAGCCAGAGTAATAACAGAAAATAGCAACTCTTCTTTGCCTATTGTGATCCCCGCTCCAAGCAATACAACAAATGCGCGAATAAATTTTTGGACACTTACCTATCTCGCGAATGGACGCAGCAATGGTCTGGATCACGAAGTGGTAATACGCAACTTCAAATACGATCCATTGTAAACCGCTTCGTTGGGAAGTCATCGCAAATAATTGATTTCTACACATCCCTCATTGCTTAGTAGAAGTATTTAAAGAGTAATACCGTTCGGATTTATTTTGAGGTATCATTTGAAGCCTTTCGTCTTATTTTAAGCCAGTATTGGTTCAACTTCGATTCTGTTGTTGATAGGGCAACTTTAATTTCATGATGATTTATTTGGAAATTTAAAACACCCGTGTATATTTGGCCGCTCGATTCTCAGGTATAGCACCCGTCAGATACCTCCCCTGAGTATTAGCCCAAACAACATTTTAAGACTTAACCAAAACCAACATGAACACGTCTACTTTTTCGTGCCTTTCAGTGCGCATTCTAACTTTCATTTTATGCTCTTTAGGTGTCTTCGGGAGTGAATTTTCGCAAGCTCAAGTTAACACATCCTGCAATCAGGCAATACCTGCCTTTTGTGGTGATATTATCACAGGTACCACCATTGCCACGGGTTACGATGGCGTAAATATTTGTGGATCAGAGGGGACGAGCGGTCAGCGCTGGTTTTCTTTTGTAGCACCCGCAGACGGCTCGGCTGTTATCAATTTGCAAAATGGTACGAGCTATGACTCTCAGTTGCATGTATACACAGGAGACTGCAGCAACCTCACTTGTCATGCTCAAAACGATGACTTTTTTGGCCTGCAATCTTATCTTGAATATCCTGTTGTGAATGGAGTAACATATTTTGTTCGGATTGGAGGTTATCAAAGTGCAGCAGGACACTTTACTGCTGAGTTTAATATGGTAAGCTGCAGTGATCCCCTTGCCTGCAACTACAACCCGCTCACCGGTAATGAATGTAACCTTGAATTGAATTATTCCTGTTATTATTCTGTGCTATACTATATAGATAACGATAGCGACGGATATGGACAAGATGGAACTGAACAGGAATATTGCAGTAATCCAGGGCCTGGATATGCGCAAGTTGGAGGCGATTGCAATGATAACGACCCTACCCTATTTCCGGGTGCCACAGAAATTTGCCTAGACGGCATTGATCAAGATTGTGATGGACAAATAGATGAAAGCGACGGAGGGACGGTACTCGCCTTTGATGGTCAAAACGACTACATAACCGTTTGCAATCCTGTTGGGAATTGTAATTTCTATTCAAAAGAGGCTTGGATTTATATCGAAAGTTCATCTACCAATCAGCACCTTATATCAAGCATGGACTCTCCATTCTGGTTGAACAATTTGCGATTGACTGGCGGTGGATCCTATAATTATTACAATCAACAAGACCCAAATCAACTACCCCTAAACACATGGGTCCATGTAGCACTTACATACTCTTATCCGGCTTCTATTATGACTTTGTATGTCAATGGAAATGTTGTGGCGTCGGGATATGGAAATCTCAGTTATGGGTATACAGTCGCGCTCGGTGCTTTGCCCAATGGAAGCGGTTTTTTTGGAGGACGTATGGATGAAGTAAGGATATGGAATGAGGCTCGTACGCAGGCGCAAATTCAGCAATACATGAATCAAAGCCTTACAGGTAATGAACCCAATCTGCTTCGATACTACAATTTTGAAACAGACCTTGTTATTCCCGGTGGAAACAATACTGGAATATCAACAATAGATGATCTATCCAATTATTGTAATGGAACCATGTACAACTTCGATCTTAACGGAGGCGGAAGCAATTGGATGGCCTATAATGATTTTGATGGGGATGGATATGAAGAGTGTTCGGATTGTGACGACACAGATCCTTCGGTTACCATGAGTGAATGGTATCAGGATTTGGATGGTGATGGCTTCGGCGATCCATCTACCCTGATCATTCAATGTGATCCGCCCGGTGCCGACTACATTTTAACGGGAGGAGATTGTAATGATAGTGACCCTTCTGTGAATCCGGGAGTGGATGAAATTTGTGACAATCTGATCGACGACAACTGTAATGGTGTTGTTGATGACTCGGGCACAGCAATGGCCTTCGATGGTTCCAATGACTATGTTGATACAAATTTCGGAGTATCCGGAACATCCTTCACCAAAGAATTCAGGGTCTTTCGAACTACTGAAAACGGAACACAGTATCTATCCTTTGCATCCGATTCAAAAATTATTATCAATGGAAGTGGATACCTTCAATATCAAGATAATAATGGTTACGGACCAGTGAGCAGTCAAGCCATTCCGTTGAACGAATGGGCGCATGTTGCCGTTACTTTCGATAATTCGATCTCTTTAATAAAACTTTATATAAATGGTATTCTGGTTGGATCAGGAAATGCCTATTATCATTACGGAAACGGAGCCTACCTCGGGTATGCCTCCAGTTCTTTCCTCGGTCGGATGGATGAAGTTAGATTCTGGAATTACGCTCGCTCACAAAGCGAAATCCAGTCTTCGATGAACTCAATCCTAACCGGAACTGAAAGTGGACTCTTGAGGTATTACAACTTTGAAGACGCTGGAATCAATGCCGGTGGAGACAATACTGCATACAGCAGCACCATAGATGTCAGCGGAAATGTAAATGGTGTTTTATCCAATTTCAACAAGACAGGTGCCCTATCGAATTGGGTTCCTTATTATGATTACGATCTGGATGGATTTGATATCTGCACCGATTGCGATGATTCCAATCCAAACATCACCATTATTTCTTGGTATGCAGACACCGATGGAGATGGCTATGGAGATCCATCTTCTTCTATCATTTCCTGCACACAACCTGACCCATCTTATACACAAAATAATAGCGATTGCAACGACAATGATCCGGCTATCAGCCCAGGAACTATTGAAATTTGTGACAATGGGATTGATGAAAATTGTGATGGAAATATTGACAATATCGGTATTGCACTTTCAATCGATGGGAATAATGATTACCTGAATACAAATTACTACTCGAGCTATTCGTCGTTCACCAAAGAAGCATGGATTTACACTACATCATCCAACTATACCCAATACATATTTTTCTCCAACGATTCGCGGGTTTATCTTAACGGTGGTTATCTCTATCATTATGATGCCTGTGGATATCAGACTTCCTCTACAACCCCAGTTCCAATGAATCAGTGGGTGCACATTGCCGTTACTTATACTTATGGGCCACAAAACCTGAGATTATATGTAAATGGAATTGAAAACGGAGCAGGTTATTCGTATTGTCCCTATGGTGGGACAGCCAGTATAGGCTATAGCAGCAGCTCTTATGGAGGCAGAATGGATGAAATCCGAATATGGAACACCGCTTTAAGTGCTTCACAAATTCAAGCGAATATGTCGCTTTCACTTGTGGGAACCGAACCAAATTTGGTGCGCTTGTATAATTTTGAGAATACTTCTGTTATACCGGGAGGAGACAACGCAGCCTATACTTCAGCGGATGATCTAACCAATAATTATGACGGACAACTAATCAACTTCGCTTTGAGCGGAACGGCAAGCAACTGGATAAACTTCTTTGATGCCGATGGCGATGGTTATGGAACGTGCGAAGATTGTGACGACAACAATCCTTCCGTTGGCATCTTCACTTGGTATCCTGATAGTGACGGTGACGGATATGGTGATGGCAACAATCCAGTTGTTTCATGCATTCAACCCGGACCGGACTTTACACAAGTTACCGGAGATTGCGACGATGCCTCGGCAAATGTTAATCCAGGAATGCCAGAAGATTGTACCAATGGCATAGATGACAACTGTAATGGCACAATAGACGACCAAGGAATTGCAATGGCATTTGATGGTTCAAACGATAGAATCTACACAGCTTATCCTCCTATTGGTTATACATCTTATACCAAGGAAGCATGGATTTATGTAACCAGCAATAACTCCAATCAACAAATCATTAGTGGAAGTGAATCGCCATTCTGGTTGTCTAATCGCTACTTGACGGCCGGTGGTCAGTATAATTATACTAATCAACAATCTGCCGTTCAGGTACCTTTGAATACATGGACGCATGTAGCTGTTACCTACAATTATGGAACAGCCCAGATGACATTATTCATGGATGGTAATATAGTGGCCCAAGGAAGCGGCAATTACTCATATGGGAACGAAACCGGAGTAGGTAGCTATCCTAATGGAGGCGAGTATTTCGGAGGTCGAATGGATGAAGTTCGAATATGGAATTACGCACGAACACCTCTAGAAATAAGCTCTGGTATGTTCGCTGGCTTAAGTGGTTCTGAGTCTGGACTTGTTCGTTATTACAATTTCGAAAATCCTTCAGTAGTTCCAGGCGGAAACAATGCGCCTTATTCTACCGTTGACGATTTAAGTCCTAGTAATTATGATGCGCCATTATACAACTTCAGTTTGAACGGTGCTCAGAGTAATTGGATTCCGAGATATGACAATGACGGCGATGGAATTAATTCTTGTGAAGATTGCAACGACAACGATGCCGGAATTGGAATAATTACATGGTACCCCGATGTTGACGGTGATGGTTTCGGTGACTCATCGCAGCCAATAGTCGAGTGCACTCCACCAGGCCCGGAGTACACAGAAATAGATGGAGATTGTGACGACTCTAATTCCGCAATCAATCCGGATGCCATCGAAATTTGTGACAATCTAATAGACGATAACTGCAATGGAGAAATAGATGACTCCGGTCTTGCTATGCATTTTGATGGTAGCAACGACTATCTGTATACAGGATACAACATGCCGGGTGGCACCTCCTTTACCAAAGAAGCATGGATCTTCCGTACCTCAGGAAATTATTATGAAACTATTCTAAGGAATTACTACAACGTTTTCTGGGTAGTAAACGGATACTTAACAGCAGGCGACTACAACAACTGGTATATCGTTCAGGCTCCCTCGCAGATTCCTATGAATAGCTGGACGCACGTTGCCGTAACATACGAATATGGTACAGGCGCACTGAAGATCTATCAGAATGGGATATTGGTTGCGAGTTCCTCCTCTTCCTATTCTACCAGCAGCAGTGGAAATCAATATATCGGTTCGTACGACGGAGGTAACTACTTCTTCGGAGGTAAAATGGACAATGTGAGAATCTGGAATTTTGCACTTAACGATTCACAAATTAGTTCATCAATGAACAGTGCCTTAAATGGCAATGAACCAGGAATGGTCTTGTGGTACAACTTCGAAAATCCTTCAGTGACTCCCGCAGGTAGCAACGGATCATACAATACTGTAGAAGATGTAAGTGCCAATGCATACACTGGAACCCTCGGGAATTTTGCTCTAAGTGGCGTTACTTCAAACTGGATGCCACACTACGATCAAGATGGTGATGGTTTAGATTTATGTGATGATTGTGATGATAACAACGCGGCCATAACAACCTATACTTGGTATCCAGATGTAGATGGAGATGGTTTTGGTGATGATGGACTACCGATTGTTCAATGTGAGCAGCCAGACAATACTTACACACAAGTGGGAGGCGATTGCAATGATGCTGACGCAGGTGTGAATCCAGATGCAACAGAGATATGTGAAAACGGAATTGATGAAAATTGTAATGGAATTATCGATGATCAAAGCTTAGCAATGAACTTTGACGGTAACGATGACTACCTATATACAAACTACTATTCAGGTTACCAGTCATTCACCAAAGAAGCTTGGATTTATCGTACCTCTTCTAATTCTACTCAGTACATTTTCTTTGCGAATGATTCCAGATTGTATATTCAAAATGGCTACTTATATCATTATGATGCATGTGGATATCAAGTAAGTTCCGGTATTCAAGTGCCACTCAATGCATGGACGCACGTAGCTGTATCATACACCTACGGACCACAAAACATAAAGCTCTACATAAACGGGCTTGATGTAGGTAGCGGCTATTCATATTGCCCGTACGGAGGATATACCCAGATAGGATATAGTGGAAGTTCTTTCGGTGGAAGAATGGACGAAGTGCGCATTTGGAATGTGCCTTTGACTTCAGCACAGATCATTGCCAACATGAATGGCGGCTTATTGGGGAACGAGCCGAATCTCGTGAGATATTACAACTTCGAAGATGTAAATGCTTTACCATCTGGCGATAATACCGGTCTCTCAATCACTCAAGACCTAACAAACAACGGTTCAGCCACTCTCTATAATTTTACCCGCAATGGCACTACTTCCAACTGGGTACCCTATTTCGATGCCGATGGAGACGGATATGACTTCTGCGATGATTGTGACGATAACAACCCGTCGGTGACCATCTATACTTGGTACCCCGATAATGATGGCGATGGATTTGGCGACAGCAACAGTCCTGTAGTTAGTTGTACTCAACCTAATCCTACAGACGTGCTAACGAATGGGGATTGTAATGACTCCGATGCGGCCATAAACCCAAGTGCCGAAGAACTCTGCAACGAAATAGACGATGATTGCGATGGATACATTGATAACCTTGGAATTGCTCTGGCATTTGATGGAAACAATGACCACTTTTATACAGGTTACTCTACCAGTTACCAGCCATTTACTAAAGAAGCCCGCATACTTCCTCAATCGGGAAATTCTACTCAATACATCTTCTTCAGTAATGACAGTAAATTGTATATCCAAAATGGATATCTTTACTATCAAGACTATTGTGGTTACACCATTGGTTCATCCACAACAGTGCCTCTAAACGAATGGTCGCACGTTGCTGTGACCTTCTCCGTATACTATGTAACATTATACATTAACGGGAACGTAGTGGGAGGAGGAAATGCATATTGCCCATACGGTTATGGCACATATGTTGGCTACTCTTCGAATTCCTTTGGTGGAAGAATTGACGATGTCTCATTTTGGAATTACTCAAAATCACAAAGTCAAATTCAAACAGACATGGTTACTTCTTTCAGTGGAACTGAATCAGGTCTAATGCGACTTTACACTTTCGAGAATTACGCAGTAACCCCGGGTGGTTCAAACAGTTCGTTCACGAGTGTTGATGATCTCAGTGCTTCAAACTACGATGCAGGATTGTCCAATTTCACGCTGAATGGCAATACCTCGAATTGGGTCTCTCAGGCCGATTTCGATGGTGATGGTTTTGACCAATGTGTAGACTGCGACGACAACAACGCTTCGATTACTATTTTTGAATGGTATATAGACAATGATGGCGATGGATATGGCGATGGAGCACCCGTGGTGCAATGCCAAGAACCCGGACCTGAATATGTACTTGTTGATGGCGATTGTGACGATTCCGACTCTGCGATAAATCCGAGTGCAATTGAAATATGTGATAACAACATTGACGACAATTGCGATGGCAGTGTAGACAATGATGGAATCGCATTACATTTTGACGGTAGCAATGATTACGTCTTTACTGGATATTATTTGAACTCAACAAGTTCTTTCACAAAAGAAGCTTGGATATATCCGACAAGTGGAAACACCTACCAGCACCTCTTCTCCAGCGTATACAACAGGCTCTGGATGTACAACGGGTATTTGTACGCAGGCGACAACAACAATCAATGGCTTATATCAACACCTTCACAAATTCCAACCAATACTTGGACCCATGTGGCGTGCACTTATGACTATGGAGCAAGTCTTTTGAAAATTTATGTAAACGGTGTGCTACAAGGTTCTGTTACCAGTAACTACAGCACGAGCGGAAGTGCATACCAATACCTTGGATCTTATGAAGGTGGCAGCGACTTCTTCGGTGGAAGAATGGATAATGTAAGACTTTGGTCTTTTGCAAAATCCGATGCTCAAATGCTTGCCAGTTTCAATGCTCAGATCGACGGTAGTGAATCAGGAATTGCCTTTTGGTATAATTTCGAAAACCTATCTGCTATTCCAGCCGGAAACAATGCAGGAATAAGCACTGTTGAAGACGTTAGTGTAAATAACTTCTCCGGAACCTTGTACAACTTTGGACTGAATGGAACCACTGGGAATTGGGTACCACAGTTTGATGGTGACAATGATGGCTTGAATACTTGCGAGGATTGTGATGACAACAACCCTTCAATTACAATCTTCACGTGGTATCCTGATACCGATGGAGATGGTTTTGGTGATACCGGAAACCCAATAGTTCAGTGTGAACAACCTGGGCCGGATTACACGCTTATCGGAGGAGACTGTAATGACTCAGATGCCGGAACAAACCCAAGTGCCGAGGAAATTTGTGACAATGGTATCGATGAGAATTGTAATGGAAATATAGATGATCAAGGCATTGCCATGTCATTCGATGGTAGCAATGATTATATATACACAAACAGATATTGGTCTTACAGTTCTTTTACGAAAGAAGCTAAGATTTTCATGACTTCTTCGAATAGCACTCAATATCTTTTCTACGCCTACGGATCTAGGTTCTATGTGCAGAATGGTTATCTCTACTATTATGATCCATGTGGATATCAGACCACTTCGAGTGTGCCTGTTCCACTTAATCAGTGGGCTCATGTTGCGGTGACATACTCTTATGGAGCCAATACAATTAAACTATACTTAAACGGCGTCGAAGTTGGAAGTGGATATTCTGGTTGCCCTTATGGAGACTACGATTATATCGGATACGCCAGCAGCTCATTCGGTGGAAGAATGGATGAAGTGCGCATTTGGAATATTGCCCGTACGCAATCACAAATTCAGGCCCAAATAAATAGCTCATTAACAGGATCGGAATCAGGACTCGTTTTACTTTACAATTTCGAAAATCCATCTGTTACGCCTGCAGGTAGCAACAATGCTTTCAACATAGTAGATGATCTGACAAACAATTTCGATGGAACTCTCACTAACTTCACATTAAATGGACCAAGCAGTAACTGGGTTTCTTACTTCGATTTGGATGGTGATGGTCTTGACTTTTGTGAGGACTGCGATGACACAAATCCAAACATAACCATATACGTATGGTACCTCGATTCGGATACTGACGGATACGGCAATGTAGCAACTGCCACAGTTCAGTGTGATCCTCCAGGTTCAAACTGGATTCTCGATGCCGGAGATTGCAACGACAATAATCCGAATATTAATCCCGGAGAACCCGAAATATGCGACAATGGAATTGATGATAATTGCAATGGTATTATTGACGATAGTGGAATCGCTATGGCGTTCGACGGAAGTAACGATAGATTGTATAGCTCATACCCCCCCATCGGCTATACTTCTTATACCAAAGAAGCATGGATCTTCACTACAAGCAACAATACCTATCAGCAAATCATTTCGTCTACGGAGGCTCCGTTCTGGCTTGTAAATAGATATCTTACTGCAGGTGGGCAAGGAAATGCCTACAATATTCAAGCTCCAACACAAATTCCGTTGAACACTTGGACCCACGTAGCTGTGACATACAACTACAGCAATAGCCAAATGACACTTTATGTAAATGGCGTTCAAGTAGCACAGAATTCGGGGAACTATAGTTACGGTTATGAAGTTGGAGTAGGATCCTACCCTGGTGGTGGTGACTATTTCGGTGGACGTATCGATGACGTTCGCATTTGGAACTATACTCGGAGCGCTAATGATATTGTCAATTCGATGAACACTTCTTTCAATGGAACAACAATCGGATTAGTGCGGTACTACAATTTTGAAAACCCTTCAGTTACCCCATCAGGGAATAACGCTGGGTTCAACACTGCCGACGATTTGAGCAGCAGTAATTTCGATGCTCCGTTGTACAACTTCCAGATGTCTGGCAACTCATCGAATTGGGTATACAGATATGATTCCGATTTGGATGGAGTGAATGTATGTGAAGATTGTGATGACAACAACCCAAACATTACAACCATAACCTGGTATCAGGATAGCGATGGTGATGGCTTTGGAGACAGCGGCACGGCTATCACAGAGTGCGACTCTCCTGGGATTGACTATGTTACTTTAGGAGGGGATTGTGATGATTCCGCTTTCAATATCAACCCGGGAGTAATTGAAATTTGTGATAACAATATCGACGACAATTGCAATGGTGTAATTGATGACGATGGTTTAGCCCTTTTATTCGATGGCTCCAACGATTACGTGAATACAAATTATTCCACGAATCAATATCAATCCTACACCAAAGAAGCATGGGTATTTGTGAATAGCAACAATGCTCAACACATTATCTCTGGTAATGTAAACCAGCTATGGATCAACGGTGGATATCTCACGGCCGGAGATTATAATAGCTGGTATATGATGCAAGATCCTAATCCTTTCGTTCTAAATACTTGGGTACACGTGGCTATGACTTTCGATCAAAGCACACAAATGATGAAGCTCTATAAGAACGGTGAACTTGTTGGTTCTGCATCTACACCATACGGATCATATTATTCATCCACCCAATACCTAGGGTCATGGCAAGGAAGCAGCTATTTCTTCTCGGGAAAAATGGATAACGTTCGAATCTGGTCACTCGCGTTAAATCAATCGCAGATTCAAAGCAATATGAATGCTTTGCTTACAGGATCAGAACCCGGACTTGCTCTGTGGTACAACTTTGAAGCCCCCGGTGCAGTTCCTGCAGGCAACAACACTTCCGTTACCACAGTTGAGGATGTTAGTTTGAACTCATTCAACGGAAACCTTTACAACTTCTCATTGCAAGGCACTTCAAGCAATTGGATGCCACAGTGGGATGCTGATAACGATGGTTTTGATATTTGCACCGATTGCGACGACACCAATTCGGCGATTACTAATATTACTTGGTATGCTGATACAGACGGTGATGGTTTCGGAGATGAAAATACAGCCCAGTTGAATTGCACTCCTCCAGGCCCTGAATGGACTACAAGCTCCGGAGACTGTGATGATACATCTAACACTGTTTACCCTGGTGCAACAGAAATTTGCGACAACAATATTGACGATGACTGCGATGGTTATGTAGATGCAGGCAATCTTTCGTTGGCATTCGATGGCAATGATGATTATGTATATACAGATTATAGCACAAGCTACCAGCCATTCACAAAAGAAGCATGGGTATTTAGCACCAATAACAATGGCACGCATTACCTCTTCTTCAGCAATGATTCTCGCTTGTACGTGCAGAACAACTATTTGTACTACCAGGATTACTGTGGTTATACCATTAGTACCGGCACACCTATGCCTCTCAACCAGTGGACACACGTGGCTGTTACATTCTCGGTTTACAACGTACAGATATACATCAATGGAACGCTCGTTGGATCAGGAAACGCCTATTGCCCTTATGGGTATCCGACTTGTATTGGTTATGGTTCTAGTTCATGGCAAGGCCGCGTCGACGAAGTTAAATTCTGGAACTTTGTAAAGACTCAAAGCCAGATCCAACAAGGGATGAATGATGTACTAAGCGGAAACGAATCGGGTCTTATGCGCTATTACAATTTTGAGGACTCAGGGATAATTGCAGGTGGAAACAATACTGCCTATAGTGCCACGAATGACCTTAGCAACCATTACGATGGAACATTGAATAACATGACCAGAAATGGGGCAAGTTCAAACTGGGTCTCTTACTTCGATATGGATGGTGATGGATTTGACTTCTGTGAAGATTGCGACGACAACAACGCTTCCATTACAATTTACACTTGGTATCAAGATAGTGATGGTGATGGATTCGGAGATGACAATACTGCAACCGTGCAGTGCATTTCGCCGGGACCTGAATGGATACTAATTGACGGAGATTGCGACGATAGTGATGGAAACATCAGCCCTTCAGTTGATGAGATTTGTAACGGAATTGATGACGATTGCAATGGCATTGTTGATGATACAGGAACTGCTCTTGCTTTTGATGGATCCAATGATTATGTGTATACAGGATACACTTCCGCTTATCAATCCTTCACAAGAGAAGCTTGGATTAAAACGAATGACATCAATTCAACGCAATACATATTCTTCAGCAGCGACAGTAAATTATATCTACAAAATGGATTCTTGTATTATCAAGACTATTGTGGATACACCACCAGCTCAAGCCAACAAATAGCCGCTAATACCTGGACACATGTAGCAGTGGTTTACAACTATCCTTCATCCCAGATAACACTTTATGTGAATGGTGCTGTAGTTGGAACAGGAAATGCATATTGTCCTTATGGTTATGTGCTCTGTGTTGGATATGGTTCCAACTCTTTCAATGGCCGAATCGATGATGTTCGTTTCTGGAACTTTGCCAAAACACAAACCGAAATTCAAAACAATTTGAACATTGCATTGAGTGGAAATGAAACTGGATTGGTAGTCTACTATACCTTCGAAAATCAGGCTGTGAATCCAGGAGAAGACAATGAAGGTTTCGCTATTGCAGAAGATTTTAGTCCAAATTCCTATAATGGATCTTTGAATAATTTCTTACTCAATGGTCAAAACTCCAATTGGGTCTGGCTTCAGGATGGTGACAACGACGGGGCGAACGTTTGTGAAGACTGCGATGACAATAACCCCGAAATTGGAATTATTACATGGTACTTCGATGGCGATGGTGATGGATTTGGAGATGATGGTTCTGCCATAGTGGACTGTACTTCACCAGGTAGTGGATGGACCGAAACAGGCGGCGATTGCTCAGACGACGACGCAAGTGTTAATCCAACTTCGATTGAAATCTGTAACAATGGTATCGATGACAATTGCAATGGCCAAGTGGACGAAGGTGGTTTAGCTATGCATTTCGATGGCTCGAATGATTATCTCGCTTCACAATTCATCATCAATGCAAACCAATCCTTTACCAAAGAGGCCTGGATACTTCCAAACAGCTATGGCACTCAATACCTCATTTGGGGAAATGCAAACCCACTTTGGCTGAACAATGGTTATGTGGTTGCGGGTGACTATTTCAATTATAACATTGTACAGTCCCCTGCCCAAGTGCCATTAAATCAATGGACGCACGTTGCTGTGACCTACAACTATTCGACAAGCACAATAAAATTGTTTGTCAATGGTGTTGAAGTTGCACAAGGAAGTTCTTACTATTCTTCTTACTACAGTGCACAGCAGTTTATTGCTTCTAGTTCTGGTTCTTCAGGATTCTTCAATGGTAAAATGGATGAAATCCGCATTTGGAATGTGGTTCGCACTGCAAGCGAAATAGCAAATTCAATGTACTTGGATCTTGGCGGTAATGAACTCGGATTAATGCTTTACTACAACTTTAAAAACCTGGGTGCAACAGCCAATGGCAGCAATACAGGATTGAACTCTGTTGAAGACTACTCATCTAATAGTTACACCGGAACACTCTACAACCTCACGTTGGATGGAAATACATCCAACTGGGTATGGAGATACGATGACGATGGAGATGGATACGACATCTGCACTGATTGCGACGACACAAATGCCCAAGTAAATCCAGGAATGGTAGAGTTGTTGTGTAACGACATTGACGACAACTGCGATGGACAGATTGATGAAGGCTCATTGGACGGATGTACCGATCCTTTAGCATGCAACTATAACGCCGATGCCACTTGCGAAGATGGTACATGCACCTATCCTACTTTGTGGTATGCCGACGCTGATGGTGATGGACTGGGTGACCCGAATAGCACACTTATGAATTGTGGACAGCCAGAAGGTTTCGTAACTGATAATACGGATTGCGACGATACAAGTGGAACTGTGAATCCAGGGACACCAGAAGATCCTTGCAATGGAATTGACGATAACTGCAACGGCATCATTGACGAAGGCCAGATTTTTGGCTGCACTGATCCAATTGCTTGTAATTATGATCCAGCGGCCACCTGTGACGACGGATCCTGTAATTCTCCTTCACTGTGGTATGACGATGATGATGGGGATGGTTTCGGAGATCCAGAGGATGCCGTTTTATCTTTGGGACAACCTACTGGATTTGTATTGAACAATACGGATTGCGACGACCAAAATCCACTGTTGTATCCAGGTGCCATCGAAATTTCATGCAATGCCTTAGACGACGACTGCGATGGATTAATTGATGAAGATGGAGTATTCGGAGGTTGTATTGATCCGGTGGCTTGCAATTTCGATCCCGCCGCCAATTGCGATGATGGAACCTGTTATTATGAGACCATTTGGTTCTTAGACAACGATGGTGATGGTGTGGGTGTACTCTCCGTTGTAGCTTTCGGATGTGAACCTCCATTGGGTTATGCCGACATTCCTGGTGATTGCGACGACAATGACCCTATGGTGAATCCTATCATTTCCGAAATTCCATGCAACGATTTAGATGACAATTGCAATGGCGAGATTGATGAAAACGGGTTACTGGGTTGTACTGATCCTGCAGCAGTGAACTTCAATGAATATGCCACCTGCGATGATTTTAGTTGTCTGATTACTGGTTGTATGTACTTAGGAGCAGTAAACTTCAATCCTGCCGCTTCGGTAGATGATGGATCTTGTCTCTTTGAGGGCTGCACTGATCCCGGCGCTGCGAACTTCAATCCTGCCGCTAACATTGAAAATGGAACTTGTATTTACGCTGGTACACTTGGATGTACTTATCCAGATGCCATCAACTACAACCCACTTGCTAGTGATGATGATGGCTCCTGTACGTTCGACCTCGCTTGGCCATGTCAAGCCGATCTGAATTTCGACGGCTTTGTAGCCATTCAGGATCTCCTGATCTTTATCTCAGTGTTTGGTTCGGAATGCACTGAATAAAATGATAGACGTAGAATAGAATAAAACAGGCCGGTAATATTACCGGCCTGTTTCGTTTTTATTCATGTCAATAAACACTAATACATGCGTTGCCTTTTTATCAGGTATTGCATCAATACTGTGTTGTATCCTTCATTAAT
The DNA here is from genome assembly GCA_034439875.1 of Flavobacteriales bacterium. Taxonomy (GTDB): domain Bacteria; phylum Bacteroidota; class Bacteroidia; order Flavobacteriales_D; family Sanyastnellaceae; genus JAWXBG01. The sequence goes on along the minus strand of JAWXBG010000245.1, from coordinate 1,399 downwards.
ATCCGCCTCCACGAAGTCGACCATATATTGAGCGCATCGCAGTTTTAACTGAGATTTGAATTTTTGCATTTCAGTCAAGTAGTGCGCTCTAATATCTGCCGGATTTACTTTCACCTCTTCCCCACTTTCCATATCCGTAAATGTGTACGGACGATTTTCATAGTTGAATTCTAGCTCCTTTGCTCTGTCCACAACATGAAATAAAATAACATCATGTTTATTGTGACGCAAATGTTGAAGGGCAGCAAATAATTCGTCGGCCTTGTCTGAATTGTCCATGGCATCCGTGAAAATAATAACCATAGAACGTTGATGCACACTTTCAGCTATTTCATGCAATGCATTTGTCACAAAAGACTTCTTGCCGGTGGAAGTGCTCACTTCTGTCAATAATTTTTCCAGCTCATGGAAAAGAAAATTGTGATGAGCCACACTTCCACTTGCCTTTGAGTGAAAATACAAAGTGCTATCAAATAAACTTATGCCTACGGCATCTCTCTGACGTTTCAACAATTCGATAAGACTTGCTGCTCCATAAATGCTGAACTTCAGCTTATTCATTTCAGGTCCTTCAGCAGATACTGAATCCGGAAAATACATTGAAGAAGATGTATCAATTACAATCTGACAACGGAGATTTGTTTCTTCCTCATACTTTTTCACATACAACCTATCTGTGCGAGCATAGAGTTTCCAGTCGATGTGCCTGGTCGACTCACCTTGGTTGTATTGTCGATGCTCCGCGAATTCAACAGAGAAGCCATGAAACGGGCTTCGATGCATTCCGGTAATAAAACCTTCCACTGCCTGACGAGCCAATAGTTCGAGATGGCTCAGGGCGTGAATTCGCTTTCTGTCGATGTTTATAGGCATATTGAGAACTTGAATTGCAAATATCGGATACAAACGCAAAATAAATCCCCAAATTATGTGTACAGAAAATCTCTCAAAACCCCATTCATATTGTACAAAAATGAACGGAAAAGGAAGATCACAAGCAAGGGAAGGAATATCTGGAAATGCCTATCCGCAAATCCTGGAAATAGACAAGGAAGCTCATTTCTTCTCGTATTTGTTCAATCGAAATACGTCCCAGAACCCTTCTACACAGAATCCGCATTGGAAATCTATTGCAGCACTAACCCCCTTTGATATCAAGTATTTTCTCGATTCTTGTTCTTGATGTATGAATATACACCGTCAAAAAATCCCGCATTGCGCATTGGAAGTGTCTTGCTGTTAATGCGCTGCGGGATTCTCGAATCTACACGATGGAGCAAAGTAATAGTTCGACCTATGAATTCCGATATCTCCATCGTGCGATTCGGGGTAATACCAATTCTGCTTATTAAATAGTCCATGCTGCATTCCTCATTGGAAGTTTTTTTTGGGCAATGCG
>JAWXBG010000244.1:0-3340 GCA_034439875.1 Flavobacteriales bacterium | reverse complement strand
GGGTGGGCGTGAAATCTTATGATCAGATAGAGGAGGTTTTTGAATCTATAAAATAGATTTACTAGATCAATCATCTCGCTATTTTAACCAATACACTACTTTTCTGTATGCCTCCAACTATTTAAATAGTGTATTGACAAAGGTTTAGAGTCCTAATTATTTTTAATCAATATGTAATTAGTTTTCTACATTTGACCATCCTTCCATATAGAATAAATAATTTCAATCCAAACCCAAATGCAGGAAAACATAGAAAACAATTCCAAAAAAGAAAAAGGCTGGTTCGAAAAACTAGGTATTGCACTAGCTGTGATAGCTTTTGCATTTATGTGCTTGCCTATATTACTCTGGAGAATGGGGATATTGGCGGACACTGCAGATTTTGCTTCAAAAATGGGTGATTACGAGGGAGGCGTAGGAGGTGCCTTATTGTCGTTTGCAGGACTTTTGTTACTACTCCAAACGATCAAAGATCAACGTCGTGATTATCAGGCACAGTTGGACGAATTGCGTCTAGCCAAAAGGGCGCACGAGGAACAGCAGTTCGAAGTTACTTTTTTTCAAGCATTGAACGGCCACAATGAATTGATCAAACATTTCGAGATTCATACACAACATGGCACCATCGTGCGGGGCAAATCTTGCTTACAGTATTTGTACCAAGAATTTTCGCGAGGACGACCACAAGAGCGCACCGTGTCTGAAACAATAGCCGATTACGCGCACTTCTGCGAAGCAAATCGCTTGATTTTATTACAATTCATTCAGAGTATTATCAAGCTGCTGTCTTATACTTACAAATCCCGAGTAAGCGAAGATGCAAAAATTAGTTTGCTGGGTTTTGTAAGTGCCCAATTGAGCTATCACGAAGAATTTTTTTTGCTACTCCATCTCACAGAAAACCCCGAGCAAAAAGAATTAGCCGAGTTCACTTATCGATATGAATTATTTGATTGCCGTGCCGATTCACCCTTTGAGGTGCTGCGGCAAACCTCTTTGTTTCAGGGATAATCCCATTTCGCAGACTAAATCCTTACTTCATGTTAACAGAAGAAGATCGCTCATTTCTGAATGCTTATAGAGAAGTGGCCACCATCAGTCCAGAAAGATTGCCCGCACAAGTATCTGATGATCACTTTGGACTTTCCCGGCAGGATTTTTACAGAGAGCTACACATTGAGGATGGCATTTATGAAAAGCTGGAAGAAGAAATTCTGGCCACTCGCGACCAACTTATTTTTCTTGTGGGGCCGCGTGGCTCAGGTAAAACTACTACCGGGCTTTATGCTGTTACCGAATTGGAACGACTAGGATGCTTCATGCAATGGATTTCCATCGCTGAAGAAGAAGCAAAAGCACGGTTAGATGATAAGAGCGATATTCTTTCATATCTTAGGGATCAGGTGCGGAAGCATATGCGCGAAAAGCTGTTTCAACCCTGGAGTGCTGATGACGAACCACTGATTCGCCTTGTGGCTTTTTTGCTATGCGAAGACCAACCAGAAACGGTGAGATCATTGGCATTTAACGTTGATTTTGAGCGCCAACAAACTAGTCTACGGACCCTCATGAAAGTGCAGAAAATCAATTTTGAGGATGCGTGTCGTCACATTTTAGAACACCGCAACACCAGCCCCATCTTACAGGAGGTGTTGAGCGATACTCGACAGCAAGCGGAAGTACAACACCTTAGCGCAGCAATCAAGGTTTTTTTCAAAACTAAATATGTTGTAGTATGGATAGATAATGTAGATGCATTCCCACAGGAGGAGCAAACTATGTTGATCAATGCCATTTTCTCCATTTGTCGTAGCGATCCGATTAATCTGCGGTTTGTAGTAGCTGCCCGAGAAGAAAACTTATTACGCTTTGATCACTTTTACGAAATTCAGAGTGAGATGCGAAAGGCGGCAGTTTACATTACAGAAGACCGAAGGGGCGGAGCCAAAAGCGGTATGCACATGCCCAACCTAAGTCGGGATAAATTCAAAAAGATAGTAGAGAAACGCTTCGATTTTGCCCGGGAATTTCAAAAAAAGATTGAAGAACAGGTAGCTGAACTACCAGCAGATGCAAGCGAACTACAACTAAGGGAGATGCAACGACTAAGAGAACGTTATGGTCCGATGATCCGAAAGATCCGCAATGAGCATCTTAAAATAATCTCTGACAAAGCATGTGATGCAATTGTTGGAGAACGTATTCTGCACTTATTCAACAACAGCATTCGGCAGCTATTACCCCTACACAGCGATTTTATGGAGTTCCTTGTAGGGATTGGCTATGGAAAGGATGAATATCCTCTTGCCTTTCATTTCGATGAATCTTTTATGCGGACGCAACTCCTGTTTTGGCTCTGTACTATGCATGGTGCTGCAAACAATGAATTCCGATACTTTAATATCGTTCGATACACTAGAGAGAATCTGGGCGGCCAAAACTCTGATCATTCCTCAAGCGCAACAGGATGCTTTTTACCATTTTTGACACTTTCTTGCATCTGGAATCTCTGCCTGAATAACCGTGTAAGAAGAGATGATACTTTCGAGATTCCAACCATCGAACGGGTAATCACCAATCTACAATACATTGGATACTCTTCCGAAGAAATCAAACAAACCATTCTACGGCTCTATAACCCCAATTCGGAATACACCATGTTTGTCGTCATAGAGACACGTGATCGCATAACTCAAGTGCAACAACTCGAATCAACTCACCGCATCCGTATTACTTACAAAGGCAAAGCTGCATTAGCCTCGCTGAGCAATTCTTTCGGGTTCTTATACGCCATGAAATTCATTAGTGATAATAGCCCCAATGCCCATAATGCATTGGAAAAAAACCGACTTAATGAGTATTTCGCCCATCTGTTACCTGAACTGAAAAAGATTGGTAAAATGCACCTCAACTCCCTTTGCAAAATTCGTCAACAACCCCGTTTCGCGCAACGTGCTGATTGGCTTGATCTTTATTTGCAGGATTTTGGTGTGCCATTGGAAAATGGGTTTCGCAGATCCAATAGCGCCTGTCGAGGGCTCGGCAGTGAGCCGAAAAGGGTTTTGTACTTTGACTCATTGATTCATTCCATAGAATCATACGCGAGGGAAAGCAAGTCACGCAAACTAGACGAGGAAATCAGCAAACTTATAAATAGTTATCGACAATTGCTGAGCCGTGTCGAAAAAGGAGAGTTGCTTCCCGGCGAGGAATATGACCTTGCCTGACAAACAGTCACACAAACATGCTCAACATCATCACCTACAACGTCAACGGCATCCGCTCTGCCATTTCCAAAGGTTTTTGGGAATGGCTGGAGAAAGAGAATCCCGACATCATT
>JAWXBG010000243.1:0-3094 GCA_034439875.1 Flavobacteriales bacterium | reverse complement strand
TTATCCGGTGAGTGGCAGGACATGGACTATCGCGGCATCGTCGATTATATGAGCGGGAGGCGCACGGTTGTGCGGGCGGAAGGCGATTGGCATCTGCATAATCCACACGTAGAGCGCAATGTACAAATGACAGCAGAGGGAAATTACAGTAATCTTTCCCAAGAGTTTCATGCCATCAATGACGAGGATGTAATTCCTTCACCTCTATCCAGCTCACCCGATTTTGAGCTATAGCTGCATAGCCCGGTGTTTCGCCGGGCTACTACCTTAATCTGGTAAGCATTTATGAATGCCCATTATGAGTCCGTAGAGACACCCGATGTTGAACGAGAGAGCGATTTGATGATACTCAAAGTGTGTATAGCCTTCCGCCAGCAATTTATTTTTTTAGGGCGACTTTTTGTCCCTCAAGAAGGAGTTTGACATTAGGTTGTTCAAACACAAAATCTGTTTTCTCGTAATGAACGATCCAAATCGAACAGTTTGGCACTCTCTTTGCAAAATCTTGAATCTCTTGGAAGGACGCGTGATCAAAAGTAGCATCATCGCGTGCATCAATCACCGCGATTGACGGTCTAGTGACCTGGGATAGAAGGTGCTCATCAAAAGGACTGTCTGCACCGTACCCTAAAATTTCTTCACCGTCAAAATAAAGCAAGAATCCATAGCATACATAAGAATGTCTAGTTTTTATTGGCCGAATGCTCAAACCTTCACCAATGACGATTAATCCCTCCTTGTCAGGAACAATCCAGTCTGCAATAGTATGTACATTGATACTAGGATCATGTAGCCGATGACTTCTTACAATGTTTAAAACCTCAGCGTTTCCAAGAATTCGTGTTTTTGTCCCCTCCGCTAACTTAGAGGTCAGAATTACAGGTAGATCCCCAGTATGATCCATGTGATTATGTGTAAGGTAAATTGTATTGGGAATTGATTGTATATGTTTCTTGCAAGATAATGCTACACCGGCGCCAGCATCTACCAGGAGCACAAAAGTGTCATTCACAGCTATTGCGAAAGCTGTACTTGTGATTCCTTTCATAACATATGACGCTCCTTTTCCAACTCCTAAACATACTAGTGATATATTCATTATTACATCTTCCTTTGTGCATCTTGAATTAAATCTGCAATAATTTGGATGGTTTTTTTCTCTGCTATTGCAGAGTTCCAAAATCGTTCAAACTGATATACTCTATCGCGTACTTCCGTCGTATTGATCTGTATGATATGTATTTCGAAATAGTTCACGGTGGCTTGTGACGCATACGCAATGGTCACATCTGACTCGGGATACTCATTAGAATTGGTGTCGTTAAAAATGATTGCGAAACTTGCTGAATAATTATCACGTAATTCTTGTGCCGTTAGCCTTGGTATAAGGCGAACCTCTAAATTAGGATATGCAATCAATTTTAATAAATATGTATAGCGTTCTATTGTTTTTCTTAACTGCTCACCTGAAGCATCAAAGGCTTTACTCAACTCAGTTTCTAAAAAGAGAACATGTACCTCCAAGTCGCCGCTCACCAAACGAGCCTCTAGATTTTGTTGTCGTTGAGTCATCGACTGGATGATTGCTTCAATATACTCAATATCCGAAAACCTCTCTTCTAACTTTTGTTTGCTCGTTGCAATCAACTCTTCTTCTATGGTGATTGCATTGGTTAGACTTGGAGTGAGAAAATATACACAATGAGCAGTCTGCTCACGCTCCAATTGACGCTCAAGGTATTCCACTCGACGGCTTGGCAGGTAGGATTGTCCCCATTTTCGATTCGGTTGCGGTTTGTCATCGTAAACACCAGCATTGAGATAGGAAATAAATTCCCAGACTTGACTGTGTGCTTGATCAGGTTCGTACTCAATGTATTTTATATTCATCTCTCGAGCAAGGTTACCACGCAAGGCGGAGGCTTCAACGTTTTTTGGTACTAAAGCATAATGTGTGTTCGGTAATGAACCTCCCCACTCCCTAACCAAATTAGTTAGTAACCGAGCATATCCCTCCGCTTCGGATAAAGAACTACCCAAAAATAATACTGTATTAGTTCTAAACGTACTTTCAAGAAATTCTCTTAAAAGTTTAGTGGCTACTGATGGATCTGCAACCAATTTTGTCCCATCGGATTCATAACCATAATGCCTATATAAATCGCTTAATCCGAATGGTATAGTTTCTGGACGGGTAATGTCACCATGTAACTTTAGAATGAATCCTCTCTCAGGTTCTGCCAAAAACATACGAAATGTCTCGATATCACGAGCAGTAAATACCTCAAAATCTGGAGCAACGAAGCGTTCAATGAAACGATCATAGTTGGTAGTTAATATGCGTCTAAAATTTAGCATCCGGAGCAATTTATGCCCCATCGATTCTTGAATATGTGCATCAATAGGCTCTAGTACAGCTCTTATCCCCTTATAGAATGGGTAATCACCCATCTCCTCTCGTAATTCTCGTGCTGCTTTTTCTAATGCCCGGGGATTTTTTTCCCCAGCATCGAGCAACACTCGAATTACGTTTTCAACGTTTGGTTCCAAATTTGAACGTTCTAGCAAGGACTCCAATAATTGATAGTATGTAGGCAAAGCCGAAACATAGCTGCCCATGATTTGAGCAGATTTCGACAAACCTGCACCAATAATTGGAACAACTTTTTGGGCTTTCATCTGTTCTATTAAATCTTTAGGTGGCGGTGGTGCAGAGATACGTGTCATCATATTTTCCTCAACGAGTTCAAAGGCGATTTGCAATATCATATCCTAATTTTAGTAAACCGACTTTAACATTAGTTAAACTTCAAAATAATTTCTCTGAGGGGAAGTGAAACTTTCGTTTTCTCTCAGAAATTTTATTCTGTAGGTTATCTATTGTATGAAGATCATTAATTTCAATGCGTTTTGGTGAGATCTTGAAATATTATCTTGTATTATTTAATTAATAATATTTATCTAGGTTACGTCTATATTCGAAAGCATGCCAAATCAGCCGATAACTCAGCAAACGTGACTATCAAAAGTTGAATTCATCCGTCTACGCAATGCTTTACTTGCACGTACAGTAATCTTGCGAAACCGTTGCTTT
>JAWXBG010000242.1:0-4610 GCA_034439875.1 Flavobacteriales bacterium | reverse complement strand
GGCTTGGAATCTGTTTTCCGGTGCGATTCAAAGAGCAGGCAACAGTCTTGTCACGGATTCAAAGTTGATTACAAAGGTATATTTTCCACGAATACTGGTACCTTTGGCGAGTACAGTTGCCGTACTTGTGGATTTTATTGTCAGTCTCATCGTTCTCATTATTTTGATGTTATATTATGGAGTAAGTCCAGGACTAGAGATTCTGACTCTTCCCTTGTGGTTATTATTGACAGTTCTCCTTGGAACCGGTGTCAGCCTATGGCTATCAGCTATCAATGTGAAATATCGTGATTTTATGTATGCCATGCCATTCCTGATTCAATTATGGATGTATGCAACACCGGTTGTCTATGCCTCCAGTCTAATTCCAGAAAAATGGCGTTGGATATTCGCTCTGAATCCAATGGTGGGGATCATTGAAGGATTCAGGTGGTCTATTTTGGGCTCAAGCGGACTGACACTAACCGTATTGGTCACCAGTGTTGCCATGGCACTTGGCATGTCGTTAGCGGGAGTTTTTTATTTTAAATCTGTCGAACGTGAGTTTGCGGATTACATATAGGTTTTATGTCTGATGTTGTCATAAGTGTTGAGGGCTTGGGTAAAAAATACACCATTGGAGGCTCACACGCACCCGGCCGTAAATATCAAACGCTTCAGGAGACTCTTTTGTCATGGCCTCGAAAAGCATTGAGTTCGTTTAAGGCGGGTAATCCTAAAAATGAGTTTTGGGCACTTAAGGATATTTCCTTTGAGGTAAAAACCGGAGAAATTTTGGGTATCATTGGACGCAATGGGGCCGGTAAATCCACCTTATTAAAAATACTCAGCCGAATTACAGAGCCAACGCAAGGCAGGGTTGTCGTCAATGGCCGTATAGGAGCTTTGCTCGAGGTAGGAACCGGATTTCATCCTGAACTGACTGGACGCGAGAATATTTACCTCAGCGGCGCCATTCTTGGGATGAAGCGGTGGGAGATTAACAATAAATTTGACGAGATTGTTGAGTTCGCGGAACTGGAGAAGTTTATCGATACTCCCGCCAAACATTATTCCAGCGGCATGTATATGCGATTAGGGTTTGCCGTTGCGGCTCACCTGGAGCCGGAAATACTGGTTATTGATGAAGTTCTAGCGGTCGGAGACATACAATTCCAGAAAAAATGTCTTGGCAAAATAAACTCCGTATCAACGCAAGGACGGACGGTTATTTTCGTAAGCCACAACATGACGGCTGTCAAATCACTATGCCAGGAAATAATAGTGCTTGATAATGGAAGTATAACTTGCAGGGGAGAAACTAATTGGGGCATTGATAGCTATTTATCGCAATCGTCTTCATCATCACTTTCAAAATCGTTATGTTGGAACGACAACAAAGCCCTTCGCAATGAGGCAGTAGTATTTAAGAAAGCCTCCATTGAGTCAGATAATGAAGTCCTGAAAACTGACACCAAATTCAGTATTTTTTTCGAGTTTGAATGTTATGTCAATACGGATCATTTAAACATGAGTCTCGTACTTTACACGCGTGAAGGTGTTTGCGTTTTCAATAGTGGATCGGACGCAATAAGGGGTGAACAAGGAATTTATAGATCATGGTGTCATATCCCTGCCAATCTGTTGAATAGTGAATATTACACTGTCCGTATTCTAGTTGTCAAAGATACATCAACAGCACTGATTGATGTTGATAACATCATCAGTTTTGAAGTGACTGATATAGAACGTAATGGCGCATGGCATGGCAAGTGGATTGGAATCGTCAGACCAACACTACAGTGGGACTTCAGAATGGAGCAAAAAAATGATTGCACTTAAAAACTATATACCAAAGCGAATAAAGGATGCGGTTAAGGTTCTTTTAGGCAGGGCGGTCGTTATCCCTGCCATCAAGAATGTCAACTTCCCTCATCTGGCGTGCCCCGTCTGCGGAAAAAAGAATGCAACATTTAATGAACTTCCCATGAAGTGCTTTTCCAAATTTAATGATATTCAAGTCGATTTTAATGTATTTTCCAGTGAAACCATGAATCTTGAAAATTATTCCTGCTCACATTGCGGGTGTAGTGATCGCGATAGATTAATGTCCCTCTATTTGAATGAAATCATTCCTGCTATAAAGGAAGCTAAAATCAAAGTCTTGGAAATTGCGCCGTCCCCACCATTATCGAAATATCTCAAATTGTGGCCACAGATAATATTGCGTACGGCTGACCTCTCCATGGCTAATGTAGATGATCGTATAGATATCACAGACATGTCTTTATACGATTCAAATATTTTTGACATAATCATTTGCTCTCATGTCCTTGAACACATAAATGATGATCGCAAAGCCATGAGTGAAATATACCGTGTGCTTAAAAACCATGGGCATGCCCTTCTCATGGTGCCTATAGATCTTTCAATTCAAAACACTTATGAGGATGATACCATCATTAGCGAGGATATGAGATGGAGGCATTTTGGTCAAAATGATCACGTAAGAAGGTACGCCAAATATGATTATGTAGAACGATTAGAAAATGTTGGATTTGAAATAATTCAACTTGGAGGAGACTACTTTGGATTTGATGCTTTCAACCAATATGCAATTCATAGGCGCTCTGTCCTCTATGTTGGAATCAAAAAACCTCATGATAGTAAATAAAACGCACACATTTGTAATCATACTGTCAAAAATTAAAACATAAAGTCAGTTACACCATTTTATTTCATCAATTCATGATTAACGTAACAAAAACCTTCATGCCTCCTTTAGAGGAGTATCAGAATCTACTGCGAGGAATATGGGAACGTGGGCATCTGACCAACCGGGGCCCACTGGCTTGCGAATTGGAGATGAAGCTGTGCAGGTATTTGGGCTTGCACCATCTGCTATTTGTTTGCAATGGCACAATCGCTCTTCAGATTGCGATCAAGGCTCTTGACCTGAAGGGAGAGATCATTACGACTCCCTTTTCCTATGTAGCGACAACATCTTCAATTGTATGGGAGGGATGTACCCCAGTTTTTGTGGATATTGACCCGGAAACACTTTGTATCGATCCGGGTAAGATAGAGACGGCCATCACAGAGAAGACATCAGCCATTCTCGCGACGCATGTTTATGGAATTCCCTGTGACGTGGAGAGGATTGAAGTCATCGCCCGTAAGCATGGACTAAAGGTGATTTATGATGCAGCTCATTGTTTTGGTGTGAAATACAAAGGGCAAAACCTCCTCAACTATGGAGATATTTCCACCATCAGCTTTCATGCTACAAAATTATTTCACACTGGTGAGGGCGGCGGGATTATAGCCAAAGAACCGGCCATTCAGGCGAAGATATTCTCGATGCACAATTTCGGGCATAATGGCCCCGAAGAATTTATTGATGTGGGAGTCAATGGGAAGGCATCCGAATTTCATGCGGCTTTGGGGTTGGCTGTGTTGCCCTACATAGATGAAATTCTTCAGGCACGCCGCAGATTAAGCGAGCTTTACAAGAAACATCTAAATCTCGACAGGCTCAAGCTCCCCCTCATTCCCATCGGGACAGAATACAATTATGCTTATTTTCCAGTGATTTTTCCATCGGAGAAATCAATGCTTGCGGCTCGTGATGCATTGAATCGCAATGGCATCAATCCACGACGGTATTTTTACCCAAGCTTGAACACACTGTGTTATCTAGGAAAAAGCACCATGAAAATCAGTGATGAGATTGTAAAAAAAGTTTTGTGCCTTCCATTATTCCCAGAGTTGACAAAGACTGATGTGCTTTTAATCAGTCATCTTACTAATCAATCGCTGGATGGAGTTCTGTGAAGATAACCATTATGCAACCTTATTTTTTGCCTTATCTAGGATATTTTCAGCTCATGAATGCTGTGGACGAGTTTGTGATTTACGACAACATCAAATATACGAAGAAGGGCTGGATCAATCGCAACCGCATGCTGCTGAATGGTGCTGATGAAATGTTCTCGCTGCCCTTGAAAAAGGACTCGGACTCGCTCGATGTCGTGCAACGTGAACTATCCGCGGACTTCGACCGATCAACGCTGCTTAACCAATTCAAAGGGGCTTACGGCCGGGCGCCTTATTTCGCACAAACATTCCCGCTACTCGAACGCATTGTGGGGCACGAAGAAGGCAATCTGTTCCGCTATCTCTATCACTCCGTTATAGAAACCTGCCGACACATAGGCATCGATACGGAAGTACGCATCTCATCCAGTATCGCAATTGATCACGAACTGAAAGCGCAGGACAAGGTGCTCGCGCTGTGCGGTGCGCTGGGCGCGGATACATATATCAATACCATTGGCGGCACTGGCCTTTATGATAAGGGCGAGTTCGGTGTGCGCGGGATTGACCTTCAATTTATCAAAGCAAAGCCGTTTGAATATAAGCAATTCGACTCACCTTTCGTGCCCTGGCTCTCTATCGTCGATGTAATGTTTTTTAACCCTATTGAGAAGGTTAAAGATCAAATTCGGCGGGGTTATGAATTGATATAAAAAGGAAAAATATGGGCAACCCATTAGATAGTCATGTTTCCGCCTATAAGGGCGACAACCTGTACGACTTCGATAATGAGATTCTGCTGACGTGGTATCCGC
>JAWXBG010000241.1:0-3923 GCA_034439875.1 Flavobacteriales bacterium | reverse complement strand
GAATATGTATCTCCGGCATCACCATCGCTTGTGGCTATATAAATAATATTTGTATTATTTGGGTCGATGGCGACATCAGAAACTCCGATAGAAGCGAGGTCATCCGTGTTCAACAAAGTCCATGAAGTACCGCTGTTTGTTGTTTTCCAAAGACCGCCTGCAGGGGCGCACGCAAACCATGTCGTGGTACTTCCAGGCATGTGTCGAACACTATTCACTCTCCCTGCTCCGCCACCACTTCCAGGTATGCCAGTGTTTCCAATATAAGTCCAGTTTCCCGGCATGTTCTGACTTTTGAACATGTCAGGATTTTCTTGCATTTCCCGGTAAATAGCGTCTGGAGCAAAACGTTCACCTGATGGAAAGCATCGCTGCTCCATAAAGTATTCCCAACGTTTAAATTGTTTAAAGCCTTGGCCTTTTACAACTTCTTTTCCTTCCCAAGCAACTTCAAATGATTCTTTCACTACTTGAATCGGCACATTTGGATCGGCCATTTGGTCTTGCCAATTTTGATTTTGGGAAAATGAAGAGAGTACCGAAAAGATAAATAGCGAAACGATGGAGAAGAATCTCCTTCCGTGTAAAAATGACTTCATGGTATGGTTTGGTTTAATATCTTGAGTTGTAAAAGTATGGAAAAGGAATTCCAACCTTTCGTTGTTGACGGGTTTATACGAAAAAAGGAAAGAATTGTTCCAGTGATAGTTATTTCATTAAAGATCAAAATATTAACTTGTTTTAATTGCGCTAGCCATCCAAGAAAGTAGTGGTGCTTGAAAAGCATTGGTTTAGTGCAGATTTGTGGAGAACATGCCTAATTTTGAAAATATCGAATAGAAATACGCCACAAAGGTTCATAGCGCTTGTAATACACAATGGCTTGGTAGTTCTGGATTTGTGGGCAATAAATCCAGCCGAAAGTATTTGGCCCGAATGAATTTATGGTATTCGGCTATAATCCATAGTTTGGTCGAAAATTGAAAGAGGTTTTTAGAGGTTCCCTCGTGCAGAATATGCAACGTATAGTTTAGTATTCATAATTTGGTTTTAATATTACTAGTTCAAAAAAGCAACAGTAGAAAAATGAGAATAGAACAGATTTATACAGGATGTTTAGCTCAAGGAGCATATTACATCGTTTCAGAGGGACAGGCTGCCATTATTGATCCATTGCGCGAAGTGCAACCATATCTCGACAGACTTGAAAGAGATGGTGTGCAGTTAAAGTACATTTTTGAAACACACTTTCACGCCGATTTTGTTTCTGGTCATTTGGATCTGAGTAAAACGACAGGAGCACCTATCGTTTATGGTCCTAGTGCTCAACCCGATTTTGATTTCATCTCAGCAAAAGATGAACAGGTCTTTGATTTAGGTAAGGTGAAGATCAAAGTACTTCATACGCCCGGTCATACGATGGAGAGTACAACCTACCTGCTCATTGACGAAAGTGGCAAAGACCATTGCATATTTTCAGGAGACACTTTATTTCTTGGAGATGTAGGAAGACCTGATTTGGCTCAGAAAGCGGCAAACATGACTCAGGAACAATTGGCAGGCCTTCTTTATGATAGTCTCTATACTAAAATAATGCCTTTGTCGGATGATGTGATAGTATACCCTGCGCATGGTGCTGGAAGTGCTTGTGGAAAGAACATGATGAAAGAAACGGTTGATTCTTTGGGCAATCAGAAAAAAATGAATTACGCCTTGAATCAACCATCCAAAGAAGCATTTATAGTGGCTGTTACAGACGGACTTTTGCCTCCTCCGGCCTACTTTGGTGCCAATGTGGCCATGAACAAAAAGGGATACGACAGTTTTGAAAGTGTTATGGCGAAGGGGTTGACCGCAATTAAGTCAGAAGAATTCGAAGCGGTGGCAGAATCTTCTGGAGCGCTCATTTTGGATACACGAGACAGCGGTTTATTCTCTCAAGGATTTATTCCGCAGTCCATTAATATTGCCTTGGCCGGAGATTTTGCACCATGGGTAGGAGCTTTGATTGCCGATGTGAAACAACCTATTTTATTAGTCACAGATGAAGGAAAGGAAGAAGAGGCTGTCACTAGATTAAGTCGAGTTGGTTTTGATAAAGTGCTTGGATATCTCTCAGGAGGAGTTGAATCTTGGGAAAAAGCAGGTCTCGAGTTGGACAAAGTATATAGAATAACGGCGCAAGAATTCAACGAACAATTCAAAAAGGGAGAATCGGTTGTGGTAGATGTTCGAAAGGAAACTGAGTATGCTGCCGAGCATGTTGAAGATGCATACAGCAAACCGTTGTCATACGTAAACGAGTGGATTAAAGACATCAATCCGTCGGAGCATTTCTTTTTGCATTGTGCCGGTGGCTACCGAAGCATGATTGCGGCGAGTATATTGCAAGCACGCGGATACAGAAACTTTTCAGAAGTAGAAGGTGGTTTTAAAGCCATTTCTGAAACAGAAATCCCGAGAACTGATTTTATTTGTCAAAGTAAGGTCTTGAAGGTCTGAAAAAGTGAAGGTGAGACAAGATATGAAAGATAGACATTGACAGACATACTTTCTTACGAGATTATTGAGAACTTAAAAACACACACAGGATCTACAAGTCCACAAACAAACCAATAAACTAAATTAAATGAAAGATTTCATAATGAATCCATGGCCGTGGTGGTTTTCAGGAATACTTATCTCAAGTATCATGTTCCTTCTTGTATTCTTTGGAAAGTCTTTTGGTTTTTCATCGAACTTGAAAACCATATGCTCAATGGCAGGCGCTGGTAAAAAGATGAAGTTCTTCGATTTTAATTGGAAAGCAGAAATATGGAATTTGGTTTTTTTGATAGGTGCTTTGGTCGGAGGATTTATAACGAAGGAATTTTTAACTACTGAGAATGCCGTGCAGATTTCGGAAGCGACAAAAAGCGAATTGAATGTTCTAGGTTTCTCCAATCCTGAATCTATACAACCAATGGAAATTTTTAGTTGGGAATCGGCTATGAGTTTGAAAGGTTTTTTAATACTGTCATTCGGAGGTCTCATGGTTGGATTCGGTTCTCGTTACGCGAATGGTTGCACATCTGGTCATGCTATAAGTGGTATATCAAACTTGCAGTTGCCCTCTTTGATAGCTGTGATCGGATTTTTTGCCGGTGGGCTTGCAATGACTCATCTGATTTTCCCACTTATTTTTTAATTGAAGATCAAGATGACAAAGTTTATAAAATTTCTATTGGTTGGTACACTCTTCGGGATAATTATGGCTAAATCCGAGGCAATATCATGGTATAGAATTCAAGAGATGTTTCGGTTTCAATCCTTCCACATGTATGGGATTATAGGCACAGCCGTTGTGCTCGGTGTATTGGGAGTCGCAATTATAAAGAAGTATCGAATCAGAGATATTCAGGGAAATCCAATTATCTTTCCTAGGATGGAAAAAACATTTGTGAAGTATATCCTTGGTGGATCCATCTTCGGTTTGGGCTGGGCGCTCAGCGGAGCTTGTCCGGGGCCGATGGTTGTGAATATTGGTTATGGCTATTTCACTATGATTATCGTTTTTGTATCCGCCATTTTGGGTACCTTATTGTATGGGATGCTTAGGAATAATTTACCGCATTGATTTGAAATGATCTTTTATTACTCATATACTTTCACTGTATAAATAAGATGCATAAGGACATACTAGGGGACCAGTAAAAACCCGTTTTATATTTCGCTGTCGTCGAGGACAAGCTTCTTGCGCCTAAGTTTTGAAAGGCTTATAGCTGTATGCTCTGCAACTGATATATAGTGCAGTATTACATTTAACCCAGAATCCGCATTGGGATTCGGTATGAAGTGCTAATACCGTTTATGAATCTGTAATAGTCGAATTCCGTTTCACTACATTGGCCTATAACATGGACTTTTACGGCATTTACCTTTCG
>JAWXBG010000240.1:0-9622 GCA_034439875.1 Flavobacteriales bacterium | reverse complement strand
CAACCACAACGAAGTAATAGATCACAACGAACTTTTAATTCTTACAATTGAATTTAAGGATTGACTCTTGATCTGAGGAGAAATTCTATTACAAAAACCCAAGTTCAAGCATGGCTTCTTGACTCATCATACTTTTGTCCCAGGAAGGATCCCATGTGATTTCTACTTTGGCCGAATCTACTCCTTTAACACCTGCCACCTTTTGCTCCACTTCCGGGGGAAGGGTTTCGGCAACAGGACAAGATGGTGAAGTGAGCGTCATCGTGATTTTTACATGTCGATTGTCATCTACGTCCACTCCATAAATAAGTCCGAGTTCGTATATATCGACAGGTATTTCAGGATCATAAATCGTTTTCAGAACCTGCACTATTCTATTTTGAATATCGTTTTTCTCTTCGGCTTCCATTTTTACTTCATTCAATTTTTTCCGGCAGATGTTGCGAGAGCGTACAACTTCATTTGTTTAATCATTGAGGCCAGTCCATTACTTCTGGTAGGTGAAAGGTGCTCCATCAATCCAATGTCCTTTACAAAGTGTAAATCAGCACTCACGATATCTTTTGCCTTTGCTCCTGACAAAACCCGCACTACCAGTGCCACGAGTCCCTTCGTAATGATGGCATCACTATCCGCCGTAAAGTGCATTGTTCCATCAGAAGTAGGATTTGCATGCAACCACACCCTCGACTGACAACCTCGTATCAAATAGTCATCTTGCTTATACTCCTCATCAATGAGAGGCAATTCTTTTCCAAGTTCAATGATGTACTCATATTTCTGCATCCAATCATCGAACATGTTGAATTCAGCGAAAACTTCCTTTTGTTTTTGCTCTATACTCACGCTTTCAACATTTTTACTGCCTTCTCTAAAGCAACGATAAAAACATCAATTTCACTCTTCAGATTATAAAGTGCAAAGGATGCTCGCACAGTTCCGGGAATTCCATATTTTTCCATCAAAGGTTGGGCACAATGATGTCCGGTTCGCACAGCAACTCCTTGCTTATCCAATAAAGTGCCGAGGTCATAGGGATGCAAACCTTCGACATTAAAGGAAAGCACAGCAGATTTTTTAGGTGCTGTGCCATAAAACTGAATACCCTCTATTGCTGAAATCTGTGAAGTAGCATATTGAATTAAATCATTTTCATGAATAGCAATATTTTCCATTCCAAGTTCCAACACAAATTTTATAGCTGCACCAAGACCAAGCACACCCTCAACATTTGGTGTACCAGCTTCGAACTTATATGGAAGATCATTGTACGTAGTGCCTGAAAATGATACCGTTTTGATCATTTCGCCACCTCCTTTGTAAGGAGGCATTTGTTCGAGTAAACTTCTTTTACCATACAAAACTCCCACACCCATGGGCCCATATAACTTATGACTACTAAAGACATAAAAATCGCAACCCAAATCATTCACATCCACTCTCATGTGCGATACAGCTTGAGCTCCATCAACAAGCACGTATGCCCCTACAGCCTTAGCCTTACGAACTAATTCTTTAATAGGGTTTATGGTTCCCAACGCATTGCTCACATGAGTAATGCCCAATACTTTTGTCCTTTCTGTAAGTAATGCGTCAATTTCACTTAGATCCAATTCACCTATTTCGGTAACAGGAATAACTTTAATAACAGCTCCAACGTCTTCGGCCACCATTTGCCAAGGAACGATATTCGAATGGTGTTCGAGTTCAGATAAAAGTATCTCGTCGCCTCGCTTCAAAAATTTCCTTCCAAATGACTGAGCTACCAAATTAATACTCTCTGTGGTTCCGGATGTAAAAATGATTTCCTCCTTTTCGACACTGCCTATAAAACGAGAGATCAATTCGCGAACATCTTCGAACTCACCTGTAGAAAGGTTTGCCAAAAAATGCGCTCCGCGATGAATATTCGCGTTCTTCAAAGTGTAATAAGAGGCAATAGCGTCTATTACAATTCTAGGCTTTTGGGTAGTTGCGGCGTTATCGAAATACACCAGCGGTTTGGAATAAACATCACGACTCAAAAGAGGGAACTCCTCCCTGTATTGTGCCATCAATGTTGAGATGGGCAATTGTAGCTCGCTTCTTTCTAATTCCACTTTATTTATGATAACATCACTCCATTTTCTATCAACTTTGAAACGACATGACTTCGAAGTTCCTTCAATTCAATTCTATCAAGCACATCAGCAAAAAAAGCTGATACCATCAATTTCCTTGCACTCATTTCACTCAATCCACGCGACCTTAAATAAAAAAGAGCTTCCTCATCGATCTGTCCAGTAGTACTTCCATGACTGCACTTCACATCATCTGCATATATTTCCAATTCAGGCTTGGAGTTCACTACTGCATCGTCACTCATTACAATATTCGCATTCTGCTGATATGCATTTGTCTTTTGAGCTTGCTCGCGCACAAACACCTTTCCATTGAAGACTGCTCTGCCTTGATCAAAAACTACTCCTTTGTACAATTCATTGCTATTGCTGCGAGCCTTTATATGATCCACAACAGTATGATTGTCTAAATGTTCTTTTCCTGTTGGAGCATAACACCCGGCTAGATTGGCCTCGCAACCGCTGCCGTCAACCCGAATATCAACGTTGTTCCTTATCCAACCTCCACTTAATGTCACATTCACCAGATTGCTTGTTGAGTTATCCGATTGATGGATACTCTCCATGATATGCGAAAAAGACTCTGAAGAATCGTTCTGTACTTTGTAATAATTGAAAGTAGAACCCTTCTCAAGATTTACATGCAAAGAAGCGTTGAACCACGTTGAGCTTCCTTCGGATGAATGATGAGATACGATCAGGTCCAGTTTTGCATTCTCTGCACAATTCACTATGAGCATTGGACAAGCAAAAACATCTTTTCCCGTTTGCAGAAAAATAAAATGAAACGGCTTTGACACCACGCCTGTAACATTTAAAGCCATTCCATCAGTGCAATGGGAAACTGACAACAATTCAAATATATCCGTTGATTCTGAAGAATCCGATATTAATTGATGTATCAACGACTTCAAATCACTTGCTTCTTGAAAAGTCTCGAGAAGGAAGAGACCCCTTTCAACCTTGCACAAATCATTTCTCAAAAAACCATTTACAAAAACAACAAGATTGCAATCGATATTTTCAATTCTGTATGGAGCAATATCTACTTCGGTTGTTACCTCTCTCAACTGCCATTCTTTCGAAGAAATCCGGGTAGTGCGAGTATACTTCCAAGCCTCCGTTCGCGTAGTAGGAAAAGACGCGTTGTTTAAATGATCTTTAGCCGTATCCAACAAATCAGGAGCAATTGCAGACAATGCTGAATGATCCGAATGAATGAGTTTACCAATATCTAACAATGAAGTTTTTTGCGCTGACATCATATCGCCATCTCCTCTTTTATCCAATCGTAACCTCTCTCTTCAAGTTCCAAAGCCAATTCTTTGCCACCACTTTTCACAATTCTTCCTTGGTACAGCACATGCACGAAATCCGGAACTATGTATTCGAGCAATCGTTGATAATGTGTTATTACCAAAAACGAACGCTCCCTATTTCGCAAGGTATTCACTCCATGGGCCACAATTCGCAATGCATCTATATCCAAACCAGAATCTGTTTCATCGAGAATGGCAAGTGTTGGCTCAAGCATCGCCATTTGGAATATTTCATTTCTCTTTTTCTCCCCACCACTAAATCCTTCGTTTACCGAACGGTTGGCCAACTTCCCATCTAACTGAACCAATGCAGATTTTTCTGCTACAAGATTTAAGAACTCTCGGGCAGTGAGCTCAGGCAGGCCCTTGTGCTTTCTAATTTCAGTAATAGCAGCTTTGAGAAAATTGATATTGCTCACTCCTGGAATTTCTACCGGATACTGAAAAGCCAAAAAGACTCCTTCCCGCGCTCTTACCTCTGGAGCCATTTCGAGTAAATCTTTGCCCAAATAATCTACAGAGCCTCCTGTAACCACATATTCCTCGCGACCTGCAAGCACTGAAGCTAAGGTGGATTTCCCTGAACCATTAGGCCCCATGATTGCATGAACTTCACCCGGACGAATTTCAAGGCTAAGGCCTTTGAGTATTTCGTTTTCTTCAATTCGGGCTTCTAGATTTTTAATCGAAAGCATCACTAATATTATTTCTGATTGTTTTGAAATTCCATTTGAAAATTTAAATCCTAGTCGCTATCCCACGCTTCCTTCAAGCGATATAGCGAGTAGCTTTTGAGCTTCTACGGCAAACTCCATTGGCAGCTTATTGAGCACCTCTCGAGCGTATCCATTTACGATAAGTGAAATTGCCTTCTCTTCATCGATTCCTCTTTGCAGACAGTAGAATATTTGATCTTCACCGATTTTAGAAGTCGTGGCTTCATGTTCCACCTTAGAACTTTTGTTGTTCACTTCGATGTACGGGAAAGTATGTGCTCCGCAGGTGTCTGTCATAAGCAGCGAATCGCACTGAGAAAAGTTTCTTGAATTCACTGCCATTTTTCCGATTTGAACCAAACCCCTGTAAGAGTTCTGACTTTTTCCGGAAGAAATACCCTTCGAAATAATTGTGCTCTTTGTGTTTTTTCCCAAGTGTATCATCTTGGTTCCTGTATCAGCCTGTTGCATGTGATTGGTAACTGCTACCGAATAGAACTCACCTACAGAATAATCTCCTTTCAAAATACAGGATGGATACTTCCAAGTAATCGCACTTCCTGTTTCGACTTGGGTCCAACTTATTTTCGAATGATTTCCTTCGCAGAGACCTCTCTTTGTAACGAAATTAAATATCCCTCCCTTTCCTTCGCGATCTCCGGGATACCAATTTTGAACAGTGCTATATTTTATTTCAGAATCCTTCATTGCAATCAACTCCACCACTGCAGCATGCAATTGATTTTCATCCCGCATCGGAGCAGTACAACCTTCGAGATAACTCACATAGCTTCCCTCTTCGGCAATCACGAGCGTTCTTTCAAACTGACCGGTTTTGGCTTCGTTGATTCTAAAATAAGTGCTCAATTCCATAGGGCACTTCACACCCTTTGGTATATAGCAGAAAGACCCATCAGTAAATACGGCAGAGTTCAACGCGGCATAAAAGTTATCGGAGCGGGGAACCACAGTGCCCATGTATTTGCGCACGAGTTCGCCATGTTCTCTCACAGCTTCGCTCATGCTGCAGAAAATGATTCCGAGTTCGGCGAGCTTTTCTTTAAATGATGTTGCTACGGAAACACTATCCATCACAAAATCTACCGCTACGCCACTCAACCTCTTTTGTTCTTCAAGAGAAATACCCAATTTATCCATGGTTTTTCTCAACTCTGGATCCAATTCATCGAGGCTGTTGAGCACTTGCTTCTGCTTTGGTGCCGCATAATAAGATATAGCTTGAAAATCTGGCTTTGTATATTTTACATGAGCCCATTTAGGTTCAATCATTTTTTGCCAAATGTGAAAGGCCTCCAAGCGCCATTCGAGAAGCCATTCAGGTTCTTCCTTTTTTCCCGAAATTAAACGAATTGTACCCTCATTCAGACCGGCCGGAGCTCGATCCGATTCAATATCCGTAACAAAACCAAATTCGTATTCTTTGTTTGTGACTGATTCCAGTATTTCATCACCTTCGTAGGCCATGTGGTCTTTTTCTTTTACAAATTATATGCTGAAACTCTCACCGCATCCGCATGTCCGCGATGCGTTTGGATTTTTGAAAACAAATCCCTTACCGTTCAAACCGCCGGAATACTCCAATTCGGTTCCAACTAGGTAGAGGAAACTCTTGCGATCTACTACTACCTTGATACCATTGTCCTCAAAAACTTGATCACCCTCTTTAGTTTGTTGATCAAATGTGAGCTGATACATCAATCCAGAACAGCCTCCACCTTCAACTCCTACTCTTACAAAAGAGCCATCAGGATGCTTTTCTGTCGCTATCAGCTTGTAAACTTGTTCTTTGGCTGAATCCGTAACCTTGATCATTTGCGTATTTTGTATGTTTAACACTCCGTAAAAGCAATATGTTCACTGCTTTTGCCATATTATTTAGAAGTATTCTAAATATGGTTTTCGGGGCAAAAATACCATGAAAAAGGTATCCGATCAACATGGAAAGCTATTATTCGAGAACAACAGAACCGAAGTACTTCGCAATCTCGCTTCTGGCCTTGTCTAAGAGTATCTTTTCAGATAATAATTCGGCTAGCTTTTCTTGATTGTCACCTGCTTCTTCCATTTCCTTTATAATATTTTTAGAGTTCTGCATCACTTTCCGAAGTTTTAGGCGAAAAATGCAATCCTTGGCCGCCTTTCGAAGCAACATATCCTCCGTTTCAGGATGAATATTATGTCGAGCAGTCCAGTTTAAACTCAAAGCATATTGGGTAGTAAGCAAGTCGCTAGAGAGCGCGCTTATCTCCTGATCGGGATTCAGGGTAAAGTGTCTTGGCTCTGGAAATTCTTCGCGAGCTATAAAATCGACGTATTCATTATAAACCTTCGCAAATTCAGGCGCTTCCAATACCAGTCCATCCTGCTCAAGACTGCCAATTAGAAATTCGGCCATGGCCACTTGAACCATCTCCGTATGACCATCCTCATTTTCTACAGGCAGCTCAATGATGTGCTCACCATAAGCCAAAAGCAATCTCACATAGTCTCTTTCCTGATGGTACAAATCAAACTCTTCTCTTTCCGCTTCATCTGTCCAATCGGAAATTTCTTCGTTAATTGATTCATTAGGCCTGGCAGTAGAACCCTTTTTCGATCGCTGAACAAGCATTTTGTTCATTTCCGCGATCAAAACAGCTTCTCGCATATTCATCAACCTGCTGCACTCTTGCAGATATACATTGCGCTTGATGGTGTCGGGAATAACCGCAATACTCTCAACAATGTCTCTTATCAGACCGGCTCGCTTCACGGGGTCATTGCCAACATCTCCCAGAAGTTGATTGGTTTTGAAGACCATGAAATCCATCGCATTCTTCGTGAGGTATTCCTGCAATTCGGAACTACTCACTTTTTTAGAAAAACCATCGGGATCATCACCATCGGGGAAAAGAACCACCTTCACGTTCATCCCTTGCTCCAAAAGCATGTTGATCCCCCGGAATGACGCCCTAATACCCGCTGCATCTCCATCATATAATATGGTGACGTTAAACGTATATCGTCTGATAAGCCTTATTTGATCTTCTGTAAGACTAGTGCCGCTGCTACCGACTACATTCTCCACACCGGCCTGTACCAATGAAATCACATCGGTATAACCTTCAACCAAATAGCAAATATCATTTTTGACTATGGACTGTTTCGCCAGGTGAATACCGTAGAGTACTTTGCTCTTGTGGTATAATTCACTTTCAGGACTATTGAAGTATTTCGCAATGTCCTTTTCTGACTTGAGGGTCCTTCCTCCAAATGCAATTACTTTTCCCGATACATTGTGAATCGGAAACATGACCCTTCCACGGAAAAAGTCATAAGGCGCTCCACCGTCTCTTTGTCTTGTCAGTCCGGTCTTTTCCAAAAACTCTTGCGAATAGCCTTTCGAAAGTGCTTCTTTGGTCAGAGCATCTCTTTGTTCGGGAGAATAACCCAATTGAAACTTGCGGATGATATCATCGCGAAAACCACGTTCTTTAAAATAACTGAGACCTATGGCCTGACCTTCCTCAGTGTCGTGCATTTGATCCTCAAAAAACTTTCTGGCAAATTCCGTTACAATAGAAAGCTGTTCGCGATCACTTCTTTCCTTAATCTGATCTTCTGAAGGAGTTTCTTCTTCTATCTCGATGTTGTACTTAGAAGCTAGCCAACGAAGGGCTTCAGGATAATTCAACTTCTCATGCTCCATGAGGAAGTCGACCACATTGCCCCCCTTACCCGACGAAAAGTCTTTATAGATCCCTTTATGAGGAACAACAAAAAAAGAAGGAGTTCTTTCATTCGAAAAAGGAGAAAGACCCTTAAACGTGGTGCCCGCCCTTTTCAGATGCACAAAATCGCCAATCACCTCTTCGATGATAGCGGTATCCATTATACGCGTTATGGTGTCGCGGTTAATCAAACAAATTCATTGGATTCGTAAAAAATATAGTCCAAATTGATTAGAATGGTTAGTTACACTCAAGTTGACAGGACCAAATTAATCGGAATAAACATCTATTCATCAACAAAATTCCGGAATCTCATCAATACATTCCCGAACCAAGGTAATCTCGTCCTGCGTTACTTGGTAAAATTTATACCGAGCATTAAAGCACATTTTGCGAAGAGTTGAGAACGAAGTGCCAATTTCAGTCAGATATTCATTCACTAAATCTTCAGTGACAGAATGCTTAGATTCATGCGAATTTAGCATGCGATAGTATTCGTCGAATGTGCCACACGAGGCAGGTCTGTTTCTAATATCAAATTTGTCTGGGAAAAGCTCATAGTACACAAAATGAATTGTACTATAGAAAGCAGTTGTAAGCACCCAATCTGAGGCGTTACCAGTAGCAAATAGAATATTGCAAACTTGTCGGTTATGGATGGCCTTATCTAATAGTCGCTGATCTTTCACCTGAATTTGCTTGAGAGTAATAACAGAAATAGCCATCTTGATAAATACGTTCTTCACTCAAGTGTTCTGAATTTGGAATAATACTTATTTCTAAGCAAACTTCCTTCACTTTCAGTGCCTTTCTAGATTCGTTTGCAACCTGAAAAAATTTTGTTCTCGTTTCTTTGATCTTGCATTTTTCAAATGGAATAACGAATAGAGCATGAAACCTATTCAAGGACACTATGCGGATGGTAGCTAAAGAACAATCTATATTTAATTCTTTCGAAATGAATTCGAACATTTTCGTCCCATAATAACAGCTCATTTCAAGGTTTGTATGCAGCAGTTGATGTATTTCCCGACCACGCTCATTTTTGCCGGCCACTTTCCCCAATTCGTATGCTATTATTTCCCGATTAGTTGGATCGGCTTTCCCTGAAACTTTTTGAGCCCATTATAGAATAACTGGTATATCGGACAGGCTTGTCCCTTTGTTACTCGTTCGTGACGTCTCCATAGTAGTATTCGCGAATGTAGGTAGTTTTCTAGAATTTAAAACATGAATTACCGCGCTTTTAGTCTCAACCCTCTCTATATCAAACTCCTCAAGTAAAGAAGTAATTGAGATCAATCTATAACCCAGAATCCGCATTGGAAATCTATTGCAGCACTAACCCCCTTTGATATCAAGCACTTTCTCGATTTTTATTCTGGATGTATGAATATACACCATCAAATAATCCCGCATTGCGCATTGGAAGCGTCTTGAGGTAAATGCGCTGCGGGATTCTCGAATCTACACGATGGAGCAAAGTAATAGTTCGACCTATGAATTTCGATATCTCCATCGTGTCATTCGGGATAACATCAATTCTGCACAATAAATAGTACATGCTGCATTGCGTATTGGAAGTTTTTTTTGGGTAATGCGCTGCAGCATCTTGCATGCACGAAATAATAAATGCCAACATAGTACCTGTTATAGGCCAATGGAGTGAAAAGGAATTTGACTATTACAGCTACATAAACCCAAATCAAGCGATAGAAAAATTGCACCCTAATTTT
>JAWXBG010000239.1:0-5529 GCA_034439875.1 Flavobacteriales bacterium | reverse complement strand
GATTACAGATACATAAACCCAAATCAAGCGATAGAAAAATTGCACCCTAATTTTGCCGATGAATGCAGTATTCTATCGCTTAGATTTGAGAATCCCGCAAGCATTCTACAAAAATTGCCCTAATGCGTACTGCGGGATAAACGGTATTAGCACTTCATAGCATATCCCAATGCGGACTCCGGTTTTAATTGCCTGTAGTATGGAAATGGATTCTTTTGGTAATGGGTGTCCTGCGGTTTGGCGTTGTTATTTATTCACAGCTCAATTCTAAAAAGTCGAAGTTTCGATCTTGCGTAAGATTGACGGACGCTTATAGCTTTGCACCATAATTTCTTAACCAAAAAAATCCAATCATGAAAAAGACAATCCTATTGTCACTTGCCGTAATGATCGTTTCTGTATCGCTCATTTCTTGTGGAGGCGGATGGACCGAAGAAAACAAAACGGACATGAAAAGTACATGCGGTACTTTAATGAAAATGTCGTTCACTGATGAAGATGCAGCCACTATTTGCGACTGCTACATTGAAGGTTTGGTGAAAAAGTACCCTAAAGCCGACTTCACTCCAGAGCAAAACTCTGCAGAAATTGATGCCTGCTCTGCTGATGCCACAAAGAAAAAAGAAGAGGAAGCTCAACTCAAACTCGAGCAAAGTCTTCAGAAAATGGAAGCTGGACTCGACTCTGCTATAAAAGCTACCGAGGACGTTTTAGAAGGAGAAAAGAAATAACCTTCACTACCTCATAAATGAAGGCCGTCTCAAATGGGACGGCCTTTTGTTTTTATCCAAGCCTACAAAACGTCAGCGCATTACTTTTGCATTCCAATTTTTCAACTACTCGTTATGTCTCAAATCCTTTCTGAACAGGAGATCAACAGAAGAAAAAATCTTCAGTCGCTCAGAGAAGCGGGTGTGGAGCCATTCCCTGCCGCTCTATACCCTGTTGCTGATCTCGCTGCCCCGAGCAAATCCGACTACACGGAAGGAAAAAAAGTATGCCTCGCCGGCCGACTGTTCAATGTGCGCGACATGGGTAAGGCTTGTTTTGCAGAATTGCAAGACTCTTCGGGCAGGATACAGATTTATGTAAACCGCGACGAAATATGCCCCGGAGAAGACAAGTCATTTTATACTGCTGTCTTCAAAAAACTTCTCGATTACGGAGATTTCATCGGGGTAAAAGGTGAAATGTTTACCACCAAAGTGGGAGAAATAAGTGTGAAGGTCACAGAATTAACTGTTTTAGCCAAAAGTCTGAAACCGCTGCCCGTAGTAAAGAAAGATGAGGAGGGAAATATTCACGATGCTTTTACAGACCCTGAGTCGCGCTACCGCATGCGATATGTTGACTTAGTAGTTAACGATAAAGTACGTGAGACTTTTTTTAAAAGAACCCGCATCATCAATGCGATGCGAAATTTCTTCAATGAAAAAGGATACCTGGAAGTTGATACCCCTGTTCTTCAGCCCATACCCGGAGGCGCGGCAGCCCGCCCATTCACAACACATCACAATGCTCTGGATGTGCCCATGTATTTGCGCATAGCAAACGAGCTTTATCTAAAACGCCTCATTGTGGGCGGTTTTGATGGTGTCTATGAATTCAGCAGAAACTTCCGAAATGAAGGAATGGATCGCACTCACAACCCCGAGTTTACCATCATGGAAATATATGTGGCCTACAAAGACTACAATTGGATGATGGACTTTACGGAAGAAATGCTCGAGCGTGTTGCCATTGAAGCTACCGGCTCTGCCAAGGTTATGCTCGGCGAAAAGGAAATCAGTTTCCAACGACCTTTCAAACGCATCTCTATGCGCGACGCGATTCTTGAGCATACGCAATTTGACATCAACAACAAAAATGAAGATGAGCTCAGGGCTTTCTGCAAATCTTCGGGCATACACGTAGAAGATAATATCGGAAAAGGAAAACTGATCGACGAAATTTTTGGTGAGAAATGTGAGGGTCATATGATCCAACCTACATTTATTACCGACTACCCAATAGAAATGTCGCCACTTTGCAAAAAACACCGCGACAATCCGGAACTCACTGAACGCTTCGAGTTAATGGTAAATGGAAAGGAAATTGCAAATGCATACAGCGAGTTAAATGACCCAATAGACCAGCGCGAGCGTTTTGAAGCTCAAATGACATTGATGGAACGTGGCGATGATGAAGCCATGTTTATCGATCACGATTTCCTTCGCGCGCTTGAATATGGAATGCCTCCTACATCGGGCATGGGCATTGGTGTCGACCGTCTTGTGATGCTCCTCACCAACAACGAGAGCATACAAGAGGTCTTGTTGTTCCCGCAAATGCGCCCAGAAGCGAACCCGCAGTAAAATTTCTAAGTCACAGAATAGCGTACCTTTGCCTCGTTTTAGGGGAAAACTATCAACTTCAATCCGAATTGGCATTGCGTGCCTGCCTCCTTTCGTGATTGCACATTCATGTTGTTAAAAAACAAATGATGTCGTTGAAATAAGTCAATGCCTTTACTAGACTTTTGAACTTTTAAACTATGATCTTATGAGGAAACTTCTTATCTCCGGCATTTGCATAACCTTAGTGCTGCAAAGCTGCGTTACCGCTCGCAAATACGATGAAATGGCAACGCGCAAAGAAAGTGCCGATCAACTAGTGCTGGATCTTAAAGCACAAGATGAGTTGTGCCAAACCAAACTCAAAGAAACAGAAGCAAATGTGGAGATGCTTGAGAAAGCAAGTCAAGAATTACTCCTCGATAGCACCCAGCGCGGAAAAGACTACCGCTACTTGCGCTATCAATACGACAAAGTGAACGAGCTAAACGATATTCTCATGTCGAAAAATGCTTTGCTTCTAGATAATGCGAAGTCTGAAAATCAAAAACTTTTGGGTGACCTCAACCTTACTCAAGAACAACTTCAAAACAAAGAAGATGCACTGAAGGCGCTGGAGAAAAACCTGAATGAAAAAGAAACCGCAGTAGCTGAAGCGCAAGCTACCCTCAAAGACCGCGAAGCGAAACTCGCCTCTCTGGAGCAAAAACTTGCAGAACAAGAGGCTGCCAGCAATGCCCTCAAAGCAAAGATTTCGTCTGCGCTTAAAAACTTCGAAGGGAAAGGACTTACAGTAACACAAAAAGACGGTAAAGTATACGTGAGCATGGAGGCTAAGCTTTTGTTCGCTTCGGGTAGCACCAAAGTGGAGCCTGTTGGAGTAACAGCAATCAAAGACCTCTGCACCGCTATTGAAAATGAAGTAGACATGGAAATCATCGTAGAGGGCCATACCGATACCGATAAGTTGAGCTCTTCTACCATCCCGCGCGACAATTGGGAATTGAGCGTTCTGCGTGCTACAGAAGTAGTAAAAATTATGACTTCCAACAGCAAAATTCAACCTAAAATTCTTTCTGCCTCCGGTCGCAGTGAATACCATCCTCTAGACCCTGCCGACAAAGCGAAAAACAGAAGGATTGAAATCATTCTACAGCCAAAGCTCGATGAACTGTACAACCTAATAGAAGGAGAGTAGTCCCGGCTTTGAGATTTACTGTTTGTATTTGTTCGTGTTTACCCCAAATTTTGCTATGTCATACCCTATCGATACTTATTCCTTTGAAGGAAAACGCGCGCTCATTCGAGTCGATTTTAATGTGCCGCTCGACGAAAACCTGAAAATTACCGATGACACCCGCATTCGCGCAGCGGCAAAAACAATCCAAAAGATCACTTCTGAAGGGGGGCGTGCTATTTTGATGTCCCATCTTGGGCGTCCAAAAAAAGGTCCAGAAGACAAGTTCTCGCTGAAGCATATTGTTTACAAAGTCAGCGAAATTCTCGGCAAACCTGTAGCGTTTTCTGCCGATTGTGTTGGCGACAAGGCCAATGAAGCCGTGGATGCAATGAACGACGGAGATGTTTTGCTTCTCGAAAACCTCCGGTTTTACAAAGAAGAAGAAGAAGGCGACGAGTTTTTCGCTGGCGAACTAGCCGAAAACGGAGATGTATATGTAAATGACGCTTTTGGAACAGCTCACCGCGCACACGCCAGCACAGCTATCATTGCCCGGTTTTTTCCGGAGGACAAATTATTCGGATACCTCATGGAAGAAGAAATGGGCAATATCGAAAAAGTATTGAAGGATCCGGAAAAACCAGTAACGGCAATCATTGGCGGAAGCAAGGTGAGCAGCAAAATTGCTGTCATGGAAAACCTACTCAATATGGCCGACAATATTGTAGTTGGGGGTGGTATGGCCTTCACCTTCATAAAAGCTCTCGGTGGCGGTGTAGGTAGTTCGCTTATTGAAGAAGACAAACTTGAAACAGCGTTAAGTCTTTTGGAA
This sequence comes from Flavobacteriales bacterium, assembly GCA_034439875.1. Lineage (GTDB taxonomy): Bacteria > Bacteroidota > Bacteroidia > Flavobacteriales_D > Sanyastnellaceae > JAWXBG01. The sequence continues at coordinate 1,184 of JAWXBG010000239.1, read as the reverse complement.
AAAGCCAAAGAGAAAAATGTAAAAATTATTCTGCCCAGCGATGTTGTCACAGGAGATCGTTTTGCCGAAGACGCTACAGTGGGCCAGTGCAACATCAAAGAGATTCCCGATGGTCAAATGGGACTAGATATTGGCCCTAAGAGTATTGAAGAGATCAAGGATGTAATTTCTAACTCACGCACCATTTTATGGAATGGTCCAATGGGCGTATTCGAATGGAAGAATTTTGCCAATGGCACAAGTGAAATTGCACAAGCCATTGCCGCGGCCACACAAGCGGGGACATGTTATAGTCTTGTGGGCGGAGGCGACTCGGTAGCGGCATTGAACGAATACAAACTTGCCGATAAGGTTTCTTATGTAAGTACCGGTGGTGGCGCCATGCTTGAATCGCTTGAGGGCACCGTATTGCCGGGAATTGCAGCTATTCGCGAAGATTGAAAAATCGTGTAAGCCCCATCCTTGGCCATCCATTCAAACAATTGCGGCACGATATTGCGGGATCTATGGTGATGAAAAGTATTTTCTTTATTTCGATTCTGCTGTTTGCACATGACATCACCGCGCAAACTTTTGTGCATGGAGATGAAGATCATCACATGGACACGCCATTGATTACTATTTCTGGAGGGCATGTCATAGAGGGACTGAACAATATGTGGAACGATGCCATTTGCACTGTGAGTGGCGGAAAGATCTTCAAAGGTTTTAGCACCTCTGTTTTTGATGTATTGTACACCTATGAAAATGGTGTTGTATACAATGGAAACTCTACCACGACCTTTGACGCCGTTTACACCGTTAAAAATGGAAAAATATTTAAAGGAGACAGCACTTTTCCAATGGACTGTCTCTATACTTATCAAGATGGTCAATTATATAAGGGCGCGAGCAGTGTCATCTTCGATCGCGTTCTTTGGTTTGAAGGAGATAGTCCTTCAACACTCGAGGTAGTGGCTCTAATTGTTGCTATGGGCTTATAAAATTCCGCTTGCAAGATTGTTGTGCTGTTTTGTGTGCTTTCGGTCTATGGCCCTAGTACACGCAACCATAGGCTTGCGTCGAGAATATTTCAATTTAACGGTTCAAGTAAATTTTACAGGGAGAATGATAGATTTGTGTAAAATCAAATCATTTGAATACATCGTTGATCAGCCATGTTCTTCCTGAAGAACTGATTTTAT
>JAWXBG010000238.1:0-7112 GCA_034439875.1 Flavobacteriales bacterium | reverse complement strand
TGGTAGCTATGAATGTAATGATTCTAGACTACATTTATTTTTGATGGAACTCAGCTCACTGCTTTTACATAGGTGCTACCCAAAAGGCGGGGTTTCGTGCTTCGCAGACACATTTGTTCAAGCCGAAAGTTCAGTTCTCCGAATGAAGTTTAGTGGTAAAATCCCGCCCTTCGGGTAGCTGCAAAACGTTATACGAGACCGTTGCGCCAGCAGCAGTCCTTCAAAACGAACAGCGGTAATGCGAAAGCGAGAACACATATTACACAGAGCCAGAGAGCCTGATATAGCAATCATAATCGGTTGAAAGTTCTGCATGACAGCAACCTGCTAATGAATTTATATTTACGGTTTCCAAGAGAAATTACCGACTACTGCGCTCTTGGGGACTTGGCAGCCTATATTAGAAGGTCTTGGTGTTGCAGAAGTAATGGGCTTTTCAAATCAAAATTACAAGGAGCAGAAAATGAATATCGGTCTCTTCCATCAAGGCACAATGTCCGCAAATTCATATGTCAATACTGCTAACAATGAGATGAATTGGAAACAAGTTGATGGTGGTGATGGCAACAAAGCTATAGTTCCAAATTCAACTGATATGGTTGCCTATCAAGGCAGTGGTTGGACATGTGCGTACAAGAATTCCAATAATTATGCGACACCTTCTGGCGCTTATTTGTCTTTTGGAGGAAGCTATAAGGATGGACAAATGGCACTAAATCCATTTGATGACAAAATCATTTATTGTGAAAGTGACAATATATACCGACATGACAATCGTGGTAGCGATACTCCCAATGAATGGGTGAAAATATCTGACTTTAGTACTCTAATTCCTTGGCTCGCAAATAATGCAGGTTCTCCAATGGCCTATGGCATTTACCCATCTCTGTCAAATAAGAATTTATTATTTGTTACCGTACTAAATGGGAATCTTGGTCATTATTACATGGCCGTTGGGAATAAATCTACAGCTAGTGCGGCCACCGCTCAATCAAGTTGGGCAGAAATTCCTTGGCCTAGTGGTTTTCCAAACAGCAACGGGTCTTGGGCAAGCACCATAGTTTCAAATCCAGATAATCCCAATATTTTTTATGTGCTTTCAGGTGTCTCTGGTGAGTTTCAAATTTTACAATATACTTATCAGGGAAATATCTTAACTGACCAGCTTAGCTCAACATCCGCTTTTCAAATTTCCAAAATCACTTTCAATTTCCCTAACATCCACGCCAGTGATATGCATATCAATAGAGGAACAGATGAAGTTTGGATTGGCAGCGACTTAGGCGTTTACTATTCTAGAATTAGCACTATCGTAGACAACATTGGAAATTCTAGCGCACAAGTTTGGACGCAATATGGTATAGAATTGCCGCATGCAAATGTGACCGAAATTGACGTCAACTTTCATCGGAATAAATTGCGCGCTGCAACTAATGGAAGAGGTGTTTGGCAAAATGATTTGCCTTGTGAAAAGATTGAGGAACCAATTCTAATCACGTCCAATACCAGTTGGAATTCACCGAATTACAGATTCAGACAAGATGTGTTGGTGAAGCCAAATGTCACCTTAACAATCACTTCTCAGCATGTGTACTTCTCTCCAGACTGCAAGTTGGTTGTTGAACCAGGGGGAAAGGTAATAGTGGACGGAGGCGTTCTCACAAATTCATGCCCGGATGAATACTGGTGCGGCATAGAAGTCTGGGGCCAATCTACCGAGCGCCAACTTGCATCGCTCCAAGGCACACTTGAATTAAAGAACGGAGCCATAATTGAACACGCAGGTTGCGCTGTTCGTCTTGGACATCTTGTTTCTACTGACCCTTGGACTTATGACTGGACAAAGACCGGAGGAATAGTAAAGGGCATGTCTAATTCTGTTTTCAGAAACAACAGAAAGGATATTGAATTTCTCGCCTACCAAAACTATCAAATCGTAAATGGACAGTATCAACTTAGAAAGAACGTTTCTTACTTCCGTGACACAGAATTTTTAGTGAATGAGGTGTTGCCCAACATGAACAATCTGAGTCAGCGAGTGAGTTTGTACGATGTAGATGGTCTTCGATTTACAGCTTGTAATTTCCACATTGAAGGCGATGCTCTAAGCAACTACACGATTCAAAACAGAGGTGTTGGAATCTATTCATTGGTATCCAGCTTCACTGTGAACGGCCGTTGTAATGTGTATGTTCCACTTGGCAGCGAGTGCGACCCGGGCTACCTTACCGCAGAAACACTTGGTGAACCCGGCAGTGACATTGTACCAAGCCACTTCGATAATTATTTGCTCGCCATTCGCTCAGTTGGGCCAGATGGATTTAGTAACACAACTGTAAACACAACCATTTTTACAGATAATGAGATGGGTATCTTCTTGAAGGCGGTTGAACAAGCATCCATTACACGCAATCGTTTTAATGTCAACGAGCAAAACTATTTCATTGGCTACGGTGCTTCATTGCTTGGATGCACAGGCTACGAGGTAGAGCGCAATATTTTTAAAGGAACAGGCGACCTTGAAGAATTGAATACGGGTATTTGGATTACCGACAGCAATGACGAATCCAACGAGATTTATCTCAATGATTTCAGTGGTCTGTTTGCAGGCAGTATTGCCCAAGGTTGGCAAACAGGAGGTGCTTTCAATCTGGAAGGACTTGAAATGCTCTGCGGGCTTTATGAAAACAGTAAATACAATTTAGCAGTTACCGAGTACAGCAATCAACTTGGTCAAATCGGCCTAAGGCAGGGTGATATGGCTGATGATGATGATGAAACGGCCCCCGCAGGAAATCTTTTCACACACACGAATTGGGGCAATTCGGAAATATCAACTGACTACTTCATCTGCCCCGATGGTGATTGCGGCCCAATCATATATGAACATCACAACCCTGCCAGTTTGTGGCCAGTTGTCCCTGTTCAAATAGACCCACTTCTGGTGGAAACATCTGACAATGCCGTAATGTTCACTACCCGCGAAGGCGCTTGCCCCATCAATAAAGGTATTATTCACACTCCGGGCATTCTTCATTCTTTGGTACTTGTAAAACGTTTAGAAATTGAAGCCATCAAGGGTGAGTTGGAAGGATTGATTGATGGTGGAAACACAGCAACTGTGCAAACATTTGTAAACAGCGCAAGCAATACCAGTGCAAGCATTCGTGCTAATCTTTTGCCTCTTACTCCATACCTAAGTGATGATGTACTTCTTGATTTGATTGCACGACAACCCGCAATGAATCCTTGGCACTTGTGCGAAATTCTTATTGCTTGTTCTCCTTTAAGTCCAGATGTTTTTACATCTGTTGACAATGCCAATTCGCTCTCCGACTTTTTGTTTGGTTTGCTTTCCGCTTATCAAAACGGAACCAACGGCAGGGTGAGTAAAGAGACTCAACTAAAACAAGCGGAACTTGAAAAGGCCAATGCGCTCAATAGTTTCATCCGCACACGCATCAATGAAGATGAAGAAAACTACTTTTTGGAAGAAGTAAAAGAATTGATGACGGGCGATGAAATGAACCGCGAAATAAAAAAGAAAGTTGCCATACTTCGTCAGGAAAATAATCCAACGGCAGCAGCAACATTGCTTGAGCAATACAATGAAATTCCAGACAGCGATGTGTGGAAACAATTTATGACGGTGTTGCTTTCAATTGATGCAGCAGGCGGCTATCACGCAGCAACTTCAAGTCACATTACTGTGCTTGAAAACTTGGCAGCGTCTGGCAAAGAAGGCAACCACCATGCAAGTGCATTGCTTGAAGTACTCACAGGTGTGCAACCTGAGGAAGAACTCAATCTGCCACATGGCGGTTTGAAATCATTGAAAGTGAAAGCCGATGTGCGCAGGCCTTCATTGGTAGGTGTTTATCCCAATCCTGCACAAGGTGAGTTTTACATCACTTACATTCTGCCCAATGAACGTGAGAGTGCCTATGTGAACATTTATGATTTGCAAGGCAAACTTGTTCAGCGTGAAAACATCACCTCAGGTTATGGCATACTGAGCCTGAATGCAAAACAATTTGCAGCAGGAAGCTACGTGTTTGAGTTGGTACTCAACGGCCAAAAAGTGGCTACCGAGAAATTCCAAATTGTTGAATAGAAGATTAATCAAAACCCTCCTGCGAATTCAGCGTGGGAGGGTTTCTAAAATTTTCGAACAATGAAAACAATTCTTCAGACTATAGTATTGGCGTGCTTCCTCCTGATTGGAAATACATTCCACTCACAAAATCTCAGTTGCGATTGGCTGCACACATTCGGCAATTTTGGCGAAAACAGAGGTGTTGATGCAGACGTTGACAGCGAAGGTAATTTTCTTATAGTAGGTCATTATTCAGGTGAAATTGACATTGACCCATCCGTCAATACGTATTTGATGGAATCTAACTTTTTGGATTGTTTTTTGGCTAAATATTCACCAAATCAAGAGTTGATTTGGGCCCACAATTTTGGCGGAAGTAACTCGAAGTTTGTGAACAAAATTCATGTGTTGGATGATGGAAGAATTCTGCTTTGCGGAAATTTCAGCCAAACATGTGATTTCGATTTTAGTGATAATGAATTCCTTCTACAGTCTAATGGATTTAGCGATGCCTTCATGGCAATTTACACCAGCGAGGGTTCCTTTGTTAATGCTGTAAGTATAGGCGGAGTTCTGGGTGATGATGTGGCCTTTGATGCAGTTACAGATTCACAAGGCAATTTTTATTTCGGGGGCTACTTTTATGTTTCTGCAGATATTGACCCCTCAAACAATGTCTATATAGTTAACGAATACACAGGAGCATCTCTGGACATGTATCTGGTCAAGTTATCATCTACATACGAATTTGTTTGGGGAGGAATTGTCAGTGGCCAAGGGTTCGAATTTCCCGCTGCACTTTGCATAGATGCTGGCGATAATTTGGTGATTGCCGGTTTGACCGAAGCTAATCCAGACTTCGATTTATCTGAAGATATTCAATATGCTAACATTCAAGTTGATGAACTCAACCATCCCAATTGTTTTGTCGCTAAGTATTCATCAGAAGGCGCACTATTGGATGCTCGAATTTTCGGAGGTACAAATGATGATTACATCGTGTCAATGGTTCCTAACGCTCAAGGCTACCTGATTGCGGGTACCTATTCGGGTAGTGGCGATTTCGACCCTGGTTCAGGTATCATAGATTTTGTAACATATGGAGACAATGATGCGTTCCTCGTGCAGTTAGACTTTGAGTTTAGCTTAGTCTGGTCGTATAACGTTGGCAGCGAAGAACCAGATTATTTTAACGACATAGCTATTGATGAATTCGGTAACATAGCAGCAGCGGGGTCATTTGAAATGTCTATTGATTTTGACAATTCGGAATCTGAATTCATATTGAGTGTAGCAGAAACTGTTGAAGGCCTCTACCCTGATGCAATTGTTGTCTTATTGTCATCAGATGGCCAATTCAAGGAAGCAAAAAAATTTGGCGGGTGGCATTTCGACAGAGCTTCTGGAGTAGCCATTAGCGACAATCGCATTTTACTTACGGGGTACTTCACCTACGAGACAAGTATTGATGCGTGTTCTGCCAACACCAATGAGGATTATCAAGAGGACGTTTTCGTTCTTTGCTTAAACTCAGAGTATCTGTTAGTCTCGGAAGAAAATCTCTACTGGAATTCAGCATATCCGAATCCTGTTGACAAGTTTATCAACATTGCTTTCAGTAAACATGAATCGTTAGGGCAAGCCGAAATAAAACTGTATGATATGCAAGGCAGTTTGGTGAAGTCAGTTGCAATTGCGCATACACAAGCTACATACATGCTGGACTGCATCCTCTTAGAAAATGGAACCTATCTGCTGGCCATCGAGGGGGCGGGATTTAGAACCACTCAAAAAATCTTTGTTGAACACTAATACTTAAGTCACATGAAAACTATATTTATTATTTCATTTTGCATTTCTCAATTAGTCATTTCAGCGCAGAACGAGTACTTTCTGAATTCCCCGAAGTGGGGAATGATAGAAGAGCATCAGTGGGCGCAATTTGCACCAGTCTTTGGCACAAAGACTACTTATTTTGTTCTTGGTGACACACTGCTCAATGGTGCGTTGTTTGTCAAAATCTTCCAAGAAGGCATTTCGTATGCAGAAGGAGCAAACGACAACGGAACTGGTAATGGACTTTTCACTGAAACCCCTTATGTGAACCCAGTACCTATCGCATTTCTTCGTTCACAGAATGAAAATATGTTCAAATGGAATTCCGAATCGAATATTGAAGAATTGCTTTACCACTTTGATGTGGCGGTTGGTGATGTTTTCCCAATTAGCGCAAGCATAATAAATGAAGAACTATTTGTGGCGGACATAAGCACTATATTCCTTGGTGGAATAGAACGTAAAGTAATCAGTACAACAAACGCAGATGGGATAGAAGTATTTCCAAAGATTATCGAGGGTGTGGGAAGTTCTTATGGACCATGGCATTCAGGTGAGCCTCAACTAGATTTTTCAATAATGTTTCAATGCTTCTCTATAAATGATATTTCTTACCAAGTTGACGCAAATGAAAACCCTTGGTTAACAAGCAGCACCTCAATTTGTGAATTTGTTGTTGACATATTGGAAATTCAAGCGCCACCAAGTTTATTTATTTATCCGAACCCAGTGAGTTCAGAGGTTTTCATTAAATCCGAAATCCCAATTCTTAAAATTGTTATCCGCGATTTGATTGGCTCAATACTGATTGAAGATTCAGAAGGAAAGAAGAACTTTCAATTGGACTTGTCACTAATTCCACCGGGGATGTATATATGTGAACTAACCTTCGTGAATAGACAAAGGACAACATCCCCAATAGTAAAATTCTGAAAGAACGCCATCTCATAACCGCACCTTGGCGCAAGTCTTTTTTGCTCTTCGTCCTTCGCGCAGAGTGCAGTTGTGGTGTGTGAACTTTTCTCCTTTTAGTCAAGTGCAGTAAAGAGCAAAAAAGCCCAGCGACAAGCCGCCACCCGTTAGGATGTGAAAAAACTTCGTTTTTCATAGAGTTAGATGAAAAGTGGGCTCTTTAGGATGATTTTCAGGCGTTTTGAGAAGCCCAATTTGACACTATCCC
>JAWXBG010000237.1:0-3898 GCA_034439875.1 Flavobacteriales bacterium | reverse complement strand
ATACGCGATGAATCGTGTTTTTAACAAACCGGATAAATCATTCGCAATTACAACTCACTGTATGGCAGTACGGATTCTAAATACAAAGAGGAAGAAAATCGACTAAACTTTCAGAACAGAAGTTACACTTGATTTATCCCGCCTCTTCCCTACGAATTAATCTGTTTCCAGATCATATCTTTCAGTTTGTCGACGTTGTAACCCGTAATGGCTGAAATGAAAATATGCGGCATTCCGGTTGGAAGTAATGCCTCCATTTGCTTCATCATTTCTTCATCAAGCATATCCGATTTAGTGATCGCCAATATTCTTTGTTTATCAAGCAATTCTGGATTGAATTTTTTCAACTCATTCAACAAAATTTCATACTCTCCTTTGATATCAGATGTATCACATGCAATCATAAAAAGCAAGGTGCTATTTCTTTCAACGTGTCTCAAAAAGCGATGTCCAAGACCTTTCCCCTCAGCCGCTCCCTCTATTATTCCAGGAATATCAGCCATTATAAAAGACCTATGATCCCGGTATTTTACAAGGCCCAGATTAGGCACTAAGGTTGTAAAAGGATAATCGGCAATCTCAGGTTTTGCGGCAGACACCGATGCTAGCAAAGTAGATTTACCTGCATTGGGAAAACCTAGCAACCCGACATCTGCCAACACTTTTAGTTCAAGAATTTTCCATTCATCTCTACCCGGCTCTCCAGGTTGTGCATGGCTGGGAGCTTGATTGGTAGATGTTTTGAAATGATCATTACCCAAACCTCCTCTTCCTCCGGGAACGAGAATTCTTTCTTCCCCTTCTTCTGTAATCTCAAAATGCACCTCACCAGTTTCAGCATCACGGGCAACTGTTCCGAGTGGGACCTCCAAAATCTCGTCCTCTCCCTGCTTGCCGGATTTTAAAGCACTCATGCCGCCCTCTCCTTCTTCGGCTATAACATGTTTCCTGTATTTCAAATGGAGTAGTGTCCAGAGTTGGGCACTTCCTCGAAGTATGATGTGTCCTCCGCGTCCGCCATCACCTCCGTCGGGACCACCGCGTGGAACAAATTTTTCCCTACGGAAATGTGCAGATCCTGCACCGCCCTTTCCGGAGCGACAACAAATTTTTACGTAGTCAACAAAATTAGAGGATGCCATATTTCAATTTGGGCTTATCTCAGCCTTGAACTTTACCGGCCAGCAAGCCATCAATCGATGAAAAAAGGCGGGATGCTATAACATCCACTGTTCCAATCCCATCGATGCCTATATATTTTCCCTGTGTTTTATAATGTTCTGCCACAAGCGCAGTTTGTGAGTGATAAACCGCGATTCTGTTTCTGATAATAGTCTCATCTGCATCGTCACTTCGACCACTCACCGCAGCTCGTCCTAGCAAACGTTCCACTAAAATCCGTTCTTCTACTTCTAGCGCCAACATGCAAGAAATGGATGTTTCCTTTTCAGCCAAAAATGACTCCAATGCTTCTGCCTGCGCTTGCGTCCGAGGAAATCCATCAAAAATGAACCCTTTCGAATCCAATTGGCCATTCACTTCGCTCTCCAACATTTTGATTGTTACCGAATCCGGCACCAACTCCCCTTTATCCATGAAACTCTTGGCCAACTGACCCAGTACTGTTTCGTTTTGGATATTTCTTCGAAAAATATCTCCGGTACTAAGGTGAACCAATCCGTAACGTGCAACGAGGTTCTCACTCTGCGTACCCTTGCCGGCACCGGGAGGACCAAAGAGAACAATATTGAGCATCATAGGCTATGAATCTTTACAAGTCGGCAAAAGTACGGATTATTGGGCCTTCTCTTCCTATGAGCGGTAGTTTAACAATGAAGGTTCCCAATGATCAAGTTTTTCTAAATTATTGTTAGCTCCTTCATTTTGTGATACTTATGAAATCATGGATTCTATTCATCAAAAACAAGTAAAGGATTTTAATTTTTAGTCAAGGTGATTCGCCTCCTACTGAATAACTTCGCCAGCCAATCAGATAAAATATTCTATGAACTTCGACATCATTGTACTTGGAAGCGGTCCCGGCGGATATGTGGCTGCCATTCGTGCGTCACAACTTGGACTCAAAACTGCTATCATCGAAAAAGAATCGCTTGGTGGTGTCTGTCTTAATTGGGGTTGTATCCCTACAAAAGCATTGCTCAAAAGTGCTTCTGTATTCGAATACATCAATCACGCAAAAGATTATGGAATAGAAGTTTCAGGCTCCAAAGCTGACTTTTCTGCTGTTGTAAAACGCAGTCGAGGCGTTGCTGATGGTATGAGCAAAGGCGTGCAATTCCTGATGAAAAAAAACAAAATCGAAGTCATCAATGGAACTGGGAAAATAAAACCGGGGAAAAAAATAGAGGTAACTGCCGCAGATGGATCTAAATCGGAATATAGTACCGCTCATTTAATAGTAGCTACAGGTAGTCGTTCGAGAGAATTACCAAACCTTAAGCAAGATGGTAAAAAAATTATCGGATACCGCGAGGCAATGACTCTTCCTAGTCAACCAAAAAATATTGTTATTGTCGGAAGTGGTGCCATTGGAGTTGAATTCGCATATTTCTATCATGCTATGGGCACAAAAGTGACAGTGGTAGAATTCATGCCAAACATTGTACCTGTAGAAGATGAAGAGGTTTCTAAAGCCCTTGCCAAATCTTTCAAAAGTGCTGGCATCGAAATTTTGACCGGAACAGAGGTTACCAAAGTAGATACATCAGGTAGCGGTTGCAAAGTATTTACAAAATCTGGAGCGGAAGAAAAAACCATTGAATGTGACATTGTACTATCCGCTGTTGGTGTCGTTGCCAATATCGAGGGTATCGGGCTCGAAGATGTAGGAATAGTAACTGACAAAGGAAAAATCATTGTCGATAAATTTTATCAGACAAACATTCCGGGATACTATGCTATTGGCGACTGTGTGCCCGGTCAAGCGCTTGCTCACGTAGCCAGTGCTGAAGGAATTACTTGTGTAGAAAAAATAGCAGGACATCATCCACAACCTATAGATTATGGAAACATACCAGGTTGTACATACTGTACTCCAGAAATAGCTTCGGTAGGTCTTACTGAAAAAGCGGCGAAAGAGAAAGGAATCGACATCAAAATCGGTAAATTTCCATTTAGCGCTTCAGGAAAAGCCAGTGCTGCTGGACATAAGGAAGGTTTTGTTAAGCTGATTTTCGATTCTAAATACGGCGAACTTCTAGGTGCTCATATGATTGGCACCAATGTCACTGAAATGATTGCTGAATGTGTGGCGCTCAGAAAACTGGAAACTACAGGCGAAGAACTTATGAAGATCATTCACCCACATCCAACAATGAGTGAAGCCATCATGGAAGCTGCTGCTGCTGCTTATGGCGAAGTAATTCACCTATAGTTCAAAACAAGTATCTGAGGGAAAGATTCCCTCCCACCGACCAATCCATAAAAATAGTTGGACCGCAATTAAGCGTCCAATCCGAACTGTATGACCTGCTTTTGAATGAATTCAGGAAATAGGGATCTAAACCTTCGATAAAGTCCCCACCGGGTTTGCGAGCAGACTCAATGCGCTTTTTTCCCTTTGCAGTTCTCTTGAGTGCGAGACCAGTGTGAAAGGCTATAGGTGCCGGTTCGTAACATTCTATTCGCAATAATGCACCCATGTGATATTTGGGGCCACTGCCTCCATTCATTGCAGATAAAAAATGCTCTAGTGAAAATTCTCCATCCAATCGAAAAGCATTGCTAGAGGTTGGTGGTCGATGATATATCAACAAATGGCTTCTGAATCTTCCGTTTTCATCCTCTCCAGAAATGTGAATACCCTTCACCCATTCGCCATCTACATTTCCAAAAACGAATTTAGCATTTGGTAGACCCGCTTCCACAAGAGCTGTAT
>JAWXBG010000236.1:0-4445 GCA_034439875.1 Flavobacteriales bacterium | reverse complement strand
TTCCCCTTGTCATCCTGGTAAATGGCAAAGAAAAGATTGGTGCCTTTTGCAGCCTCTACATATTTAGTTTTCTTATTTCCAGTCTGTCCTACAGCAAACTTATTGCCTTTGGGTTCGTATGTCCGTACCTTAAAGATAGGCTGATGAAATCTTCCATGATTAAGTGCGATAATATTCTTATTCAGCTCGTCTATTCCTTCAGGGGAGAAGGCCAATAGTTCAGGTGTAATCTCTATGCCCTTTTCATCTGTTCGACCGGTATATGTATTCAAATGCATGAGAAGTATTTTTTGAATACCACTATCAGTAACACTAGTCTCTATTCGTTTTCTGTCAAAGCTAACGTCAAGGCTGACTCTTGAAGCAACAAGCTCATTCTCCCAATAGTATATTTCCTGTCGGGATATATCCTTATTCTCCCATTCGTTATTTAATCCTTTAAAGTGTTTGGTCAATTGTGCTTTGTCATACCCTGATTTCTGGAGCGATTGAATGTGTTTACGAATGTCCTTGTTCACGATGTCCTGGATAGAATCCAATGCAACACTCAGCGAGACAACCTTTGTCTTATGCAAGCGAACGATCCCGGATACGGTATCCTTATGCATTGGTTTTCGAATAGCCCAGCTTTCACCTTGTGTTTGAGTGACTATAGAAAGTACTTTTTTTCCATCATGATCTACCCATTTTTTGTGTTTGTTGCTGGTGTTATTGATCACCCTCAGGTTCTGTTTGAAGCTCACGACGATCTTCTCTAGGCTATCTCTGGCATCAAAGGTGAAGTTGTCCCACGGCTTCTTAAATTGCCACTTGTAGTTTTTGTCAGATCCCTCCTGATATTTCTTAATACAAAGCACAGCCCTTAGATCTTCTCTTGAGGTCTGTCTGGCTTGTTTGGTTTTAGTTTTGTCCAGCGCATGCTGGTTGTTTAGATAATTGACATGATTTCTACTGGCGCATGCTATCACCAGCGCATCCAACGCATGGTGCCGATGGTCAATGCGCTTCTTTTGAAATCCTTTAGAAAGGGCATAGGGTACCGTAGGAAGATACTTTTGGTGATTCTCATTGTAGGATGTAAAATCAGTGCTTCCGGTAATGACGTTCATTCGCTCAAATCTTGGCAAGATCAGTTCATTCCAGATATCGTTCAGTCCCCAATCCTGCCTCAATTCTGCTGTGATCTTTCCATTGCCGGGTATCAGGTTTTTAGAGTTTACACCATCATCCTTTTCCGCCGACCGGACGATATTGGATAGCACTGATGAAATGAATTTACTGATGTAACGCGTATCATTCAATTGCCGCTCAATCATCTTTTCAGGAATGTCGATCAACAGCAGCTTACTCCTTTTGGAGCGGTTTTTTGCATAATGTTCATTAACAAAGTCTGTGTAGCCTTCTTCATCAAGAATGCGAAGTTTTCTTCCACCACCTAATTCTACAGTTTCACCATAGTGATTTTTGACAAACTCAAGACCGGTCTGATTGTCTTTGAGCTTGTTGACAGCTGCCTCACAAATAACTTTGTTGCTGAAGCCGTCGTCGAAATATCGACTTTGCGGAATAATATGCTCTATTTCATACGCCGGAGTGAACAGCTGGTTGAGTGGTATAGCCTGTCCTGTGTATGGGGAGCGATATCGCTGTTCCAACCATAACTTGTACCGTTGCAATTCGCTTCTGGTGGGCTCTGACTTCTTCCTGATTTTTTCAATATCATCTGGGATCTCCACATTTGCACTCAAGGCACCATCCTCATAGATTTTGAGGATTTCCTGTTGCATTGGAGAGTATGGACGCACATTTTCTACCTGGCTGTCACGCATCATTTCGAGCAATAAGGCTTTGATTCTGAGATTTGTATTCTCCTGCTCGGTGACCTGCTCAGTTATTCTCTTTCGCTCATCAGCTGTGTTTTTCATGTCACGGCCAAGTTCGACATGAATCTCGTTAAAGAAGTTCTTTTCACCTTTGCCATGATGTACCCAGATATCCCTAACAACTCTGAGGGTTTCTGTCATGACCTGCTCTACGATTGGATTGCGCAGGGAATGCTGCCGGAAGTTTTTAAGGTATTCGTCAAGGTCCGAAACAGAGTTCCATTTTTCAGCCATGGAGGCCTCCGAATGGCGGTCATATACAATATAGCTAGCCAACCAGAGAGGCAAATTGTGGAAGTCTTCCGGACGGGTCAGATGGATTGATTTTTCACGTACCCGATCCTTAATGTTTTCATCATATTCCGCTGTAATCATTTTCTGAATACGATCTTTCGTTTGGGCAGAAAAGTCATCCCAGTGCCAATATTTTCCGATCCTCAAAAGCGGCAACAAATTTTTAATAGCTTTTGCAGAATACGATCCATATTCTTGATTAAATGGCGGGAATTTTCTGAAACTTTCTACAAAACTATGCTCGTCAATGTGGTGTTTTTGGGCGAACGTGACTAAAGCTTTTTCATATTCTGTTTTATCTGACACAGAATATATAATGTGCCATAGCTTTAACTCTATTTGCTGGGTTATAAAGTCATCTGTTATTTTGTCCACTCTTGAAAGTCTGGATGCGATCTGTGCCCGTGTTTCATTACAGGGATATGGCTTATCCGTCACAAAGTTCCATCTGTACTTGGCTGCTTCTGTAGTCAGTGCCCTGCCTTTTAGTCCTGTTTTTTCTAGTAGATGCTTGATAAGTATGTCTTGGGTGATTTCCTTGCGGTTGTGGAGAAAATCGAATAGTGATTCATATTCTATGGCGCTGCTAATAAATTCTTGATTCATATTAGCATCATCTTCATTTCTGTAGATAGTCAGGTTGGCCAGCCATTGCCACAGCCTAAATTCCTGGAACAGAGGATGGGACCTGGGAATCGCTTTAATTGGCGCAATGACCTCCAAGCCTTCCGAGTTCTTGTATTTACGGAATTCAAGCGGACAATTACTAATGGAGGATTTTTTTGATTTTAACGGTCGTTGATAAAAGATGATGTCTGATAGTATAAGGTGAACAACATCCCGTTTACTCAAAGTAAATTGGTGGGCGTCATTGTTTCTATAGAGTTCTCTTAAACAGGTTTTAAAGAGTTCCTCATTTAAAAATTCCTTATGAAATTCTTTTTGAACAGTAAGAATCGTGTTTAGCTCATTTTTATAAAAATGGCGCTCGATCGTTCGGACGAGTTTACCTCTTATTTTTTGCTTTGGGTTTTGGAGTAAAGTATCGTATATATAGGTTCCTACAGTCTTGCCAGAAGAATAAATAAATTGTTCGGTTTTCTTTTTTACTAAAGTCCAATCTTCCTCACCTGGAGATCTGAAACTTCTTTTCTCTTTGCCTTCCTTGTCAGTCTTTATGGTTCCATCATCATTTAGGTCCGTAGTCACTATGAAATCACGCACTTTGTCCTTCCAATCAAACATGGATGTTTTACTTGACCTTCGATAGGTCCATCCATTCTCGAGAAGCAGTGAATACCAAACCTCATCTTTGCCCTTTTGGGGCTCATCGGAGATGACATCGACGATTTTTAAAGTATGAAGTTCGACAAGTTTGTTTGGGTTTAGTTCTTCTTCCTCTCCGCGTAATTGATAATATCCACGTTTTTGATTAAAATGAAGTATGAGCCATGCAAATTCCTCCTTTTCAATCTTTTGTGTCAGGGCTTTCTTTCTTAGATAATAGATAGTCCAGTCGTAGGGTACGATCTTATCTTCTCCTCGGGAATCTTTGAGCAGGCCAGGCTGGGATTGTTTGAAATCTTCCAGCATTTCCACAAATGATTTCTTGAAAATGAAGGTTCCATTGTGGTAGGCCAATTTAGGCTCAGTCTCAGGATAGAATTGGCCCAAATTCTTCTTAAAGTCAATCTGTTGATCATAATGTGCCGGTAGAAAACCCAAAACATGTAGAATACGATGTAACCTTTCTCTTCTTAATAAATGGCGCTCTCTTAACCTGCGAACAGATCTAAATCTTGTTCTTTCGGCAGTTTGCGATACTGAGTTTCCCTTGCCAAAATCACCCAAGATATCCTGGCTCATAGGGATGATTCGACTTCCCATGCCCAGGATTTTACCTTGCTTATTTTCAATGTCTTGTTCGACTAAAGCCCATCCAATGGAATTCGTGCCTAGGTCTAGTCCCAATATTTTTTTCATGATTTTTTGGTTTTTTAATAGGTTTTATAATGCAATATCGTATTTTCGCTATTCGAAAGCAAATCACAATAAGGATTATTCCGTTGTGAAAACATTTAAGCCGCCTCGTCTTCCAATACGGGGCTTTTTTATTTCTGGCCTATTGGACATTTAAGCATCCTGTTCTCTCTCCCCCCCCCTTTTTCAACTAGTCCTCGTCACCATTTGCTTCCATGGCTTCATTTTCTGAGAGTTCAAGTAGCTTTATCGACTGTATCGCATTCCCAGCAATGCCTTTAATGGAAC
>JAWXBG010000235.1:0-19079 GCA_034439875.1 Flavobacteriales bacterium | reverse complement strand
TTCGAGAATCCCGCAGCGCATTAACCTCAAGACACTTCCAATGCGCAATGCGGGATTATTTGATGGTGTATATTCATACATCAAGAATAAAAATCGAGAAAGTGCTTGATATCAAAGGGGGTTAGCGCTGCAATAGATTTCCAATGAGGATTCTGGGTTGAATATATCTCAACGGGATAAAAAAAGCAAACAGAAAATTCAGACTAGACTAACTCCGACAATTCGAGCCATCTCATAGACTTCTTATCCAATTGCTCAACTACAATGGCAAGTCTCTCAAAGGCCGTCATCAATTCGCTGTGATCTGTGGTGCCTGCTGCAATTTTTGATTCTAGCTCAGCTCTTTCTGCTTCTAGCAAAGGCAACTCTTTCTCAATATTCTCAAACTCCAACTTATGCTTGTATGACAACTTAGGTTTCGGTCCATAATCTATTGACTTCTCCTCTTTGGGTAATTGATTCCTTTTTTCCTCAGCGATTCTCGCCGACTCTTCGCGATCCATTTCTACACGGTATGCATGATAGTTTCCAAAAATATCCTTGACATCGCCTTTGCCATTTAAAACAAACAGGTGATCTACCAATTTGTCCAAAAAGTACCTATCATGACTTACTATCACCAAGCAGCCCGGGTATTGCAAAAGATATTCTTCCAAAACAGCAAGAGTAAATACATCGAGATCATTAGTCGGCTCATCGAGAATAAGGAAATTCGGGTTTTTCATCAAGACCAACAACAACTGCAGTCGCTTGCGTTCGCCTCCGCTCAACTTTTCAATTAAGTTGAAGTGCATGTGCTTTGGAAACATAAACCGCTCGAGCATTTGACCTGCAGAAATCGTTTTACCTTTTGTAAGAGGAATAAAATCTGCCACCTCACGCACGGCATCGAGCAAACGCTGGCCATCTTTAAAAGTGACTACATGCTGACTGTAGTATCCGAAAACTACTGTATCTCCAACTATTACTTTACCTCCATCGGGTTCAATCCTACCCGTTAGCAGGTTAAGCAATGTAGTTTTACCAGAACCATTCCTACCGACCAATCCGAGTTTCTCTCCCGTTTTGAAAACGTAGTCAAAGCCATTGACAACAACAGTTTCTCCCATTGTCTTTTTCAGCTTATACAGTTCTATGATCTTACTGCCCATTCGCTGCACATTGATTTCCAATTCGAGGCTGTCATCATCTAATCGCTTGCTTACTCTTTCTTTCAGTTCGGCAAATTCTCCCATCCTCGATTTACTCTTTGTGGTACGAGCGCGTGGCATTTTTCTGGCCCATTCAAGCTCACGCTTATATAGATTCAACTGCTTTTCTTTGGTCGAAGAATCGAGCATTTCTCTCTCCGCTTTCTTTTCAAGGTAATACGAAAAATTACCCTTGTAGCGATATAGGATACCATTTTCCATTTCCAGAATTTCATCTGTGATGTTTTCAAGAAAATATCTATCGTGGGTGATCATAAACAGAGTCATCTGAGAGCGAATCAGATAATCTTCGAGCCACTCAATCATATCCAAATCGAGGTGATTGGTAGGCTCATCGAGTAGTAAAAAATCCGGTTCTTCAATCAGCACTTTAGCTAGAGCAACACGGCGTTTTTGCCCGCCTGAAAGTTTTCCTACAATAGGCGATAAATCGTGTACAGAAAGCTGACCCAATATTTGTCTTGCTTTGGCTTCGTATGACCAGGCACCTGTCTTGTCCATTTCATCGTGAGCGCGCTGAATTGCCCTTTCATCGTGGCTTATCATAGCGGCTTCGTAATGAGCAATGGCCTTGGTCATGTCATTTTCAGCAGAGAAGATATTCTCCAAAATCGTTTGCTCATCGTGGAGAAAGTCCTCTTGTGCAAGAAAAGAAACACGGATATCCTTGTTGTACACTACTAGACCTGTATCTGCCGTTTCTCGCTCACAAAGGATTTTCATCAATGTGCTCTTTCCCGCACCATTTCTAGCTACCAAGGCAACCTTTTGCCCCTTGCTGATGCCAAAACTTAAACCTTCGAAGAGAGATTGAACACCATACGACTTCGATACATTTTCTACTGAGAGCACATTCATTGGGCAAAGGTAGTCCATAGGTCCTTGAAATTTGGCTGAACACTGCCATAAAGATGAGAGAAAAGGAAGAAAAAAAATTTTACAAAATACAGCTTCGAGATTAAATTTTATGATCACAAAAGTTACCATCAACATAATCTGACCTTTGATATTCCTTCAGATATATTTGATCTCTAAACTTAATCAATTCAATATGCGTCAAATTCTACAAAAACCAATCTCATTGCTTTTTGCTTTGGTGTTGGCCTTTACATCTAACGCTTTTTCCTAAGCGCCTCTAAAATTAGCCTATCAAGCCGTAATTCGCGATAACAGCGATCAACTTATAGCTAATGCCACTGTTGGGATTCGAGTGAGCATTCTACAGGGTTCAATGTTTGGTGCTTCCGTATTGGTGGAAACACACACTCCCCTCACGAATTCAAACGGGCTTGCCAATTTTGATATTGGCACGGGAACACCAGTTCTGGGCAGTATTGGCACCATCGCCTGGGCGAGCGGACCCTACTTCTTAAAACTCGATATAGACCCAGCCGGAGGCACTTCCTATTCTGTAAGCAGTGTAACGCAATTTACTAGTGTGCCTTATGCATTATTCTCTGCAAATGGAACACCTGGCCCGGCAGGAGCACAAGGACCCGCAGGACCGCAGGGTGCAACTGGACTCACAGGAGCAGCAGGACCGCAAGGGCCTGCGGGAGCAACGGGAGCGCAAAGACCTCAAGGTGCATTTGGTGCTCAAGGACCACAAGGTGCTACAGGACCTACAGGGACTACGGGGCCTGCAGGGGCGGTAGGGCCAGCAGGGGCAACTGGGGCAACAGGTATTGTTGGATTTGCCACAACTTCGGGTTCGCAGGTAGCGGTCACAGCAGATATTGCCTTCTTGGGCCCGACGGTTTCCCTGACTATCCTTTCGGGGCAAAAAGTAATGCTCACTGCTCATCAAGCTTTTGGGTCAACAAGTGTTGGAGGTGGAACCTTGCTCAATCTATATCCCTGTAGTTCAAATGGATCTCTTGTTCAATTAGCAGGAGGTGGGATTTTAGCACTGACGGTTCCTCAAAACCAAAGACAAATATTTGGACTTTCCCATGTCTTTACAGGATTGGCTTCCGGCACATACACATTTGGACTAGGAGGACAGTCGAGTAATTTTACTAATTGGAATAATGGTGAATGGGGCTTCGTATCCGCTATCGTGTTTAACTAAAATTAAATGAACATGAAAACAAAAAAAACATCTTACATCCGGCATTTTCTGATTTCAATATTGGTTCTGTCGGTACTATTTTCACAAGGTCAAAGTGGATTCGTTTCGACAGGTGCAACCGCAGTTGGCGGCGTTTTGAAATATCGTATTCTGCTGGAATACTATCTGGTAAAACCATTGAAGGTGCCACCTGTGATGTGTTTTCAGGGAATCAAATTCCAGCCGGATGTACAGATCCCGCCGCATGCAACTATAATCCTGCAATGATTGCCGATGATGGTTCCTGCATTTATGTGAACTGTCCGGGCTTCGAAGGATGCACAAATCCCGATGCAGAAAACTATCACCCCGGCGCCAGTGTTGATGACGGTTCCTGTGTTGTTGGTGGATGTACTTATAGTGCAGCGGCCAACTACAATTTAGAGGCAACAATAGACGATGGATCCTGTGACTTCAATGCTTCTGGCCCAACTGACTTTAATAACGATGGAGTGACCGCTATTTCCGACTTGCTATTTTTCGTGAGTTATTTTGGTCAAGCATGCACTGAATAGCGTCAGTTCTTAAAGAATTTTACATCTTTTACCCATAAAATCCCTTGCTCATTGGTTCATCTCAAAGAGCAGGGGATTTTTTCTTGTAAGGTAGGAGTATATTTCGCCCATGCATCTTTCATGGCACATTCGGAAATGGCGGGAAATAACCGCAGATGAGCTTTACAAAATGCTCAAACTTCGGATTAATGTTTTTGTAGTAGAACAAAACTGTCCCTATCCTGAATGTGACGACAAAGACCAAAAAAGCATTCATCTTTTTGCACAAGATGAAACGGGAGAAGTACACGCATATTTGAGAATTGTATCTGCCGGTATTTCTTACCAAGAAATAAGCATTGGACGTGTTGCTAGTTCAGCGGCGTTGCGCGGAACCGGTCTTGGAAAGGAACTTATGATGCAAGGGCTGTCTTTCATTGAAGAACAATATGGCAATGTGCCCGTTCGCATTTCAGCCCAGCTCTACTTGCGGAAATTTTATGAGTCATTCGGATTTATAGTTCAAGGAGAAACTTACCTCGAAGACGACATACCTCATATTGAAATGACTGTTCAATTATAATCAGCATAGAAATGAATTCAGAATTAGAAAATCTCTTGGCCCAAATTGAAGAACAAAAAAGTAAGTTCCTAAGTGAAATAGATTCATGGCCTGAGCAGTCGCTTCATACAGCTCCGGAAGGACATTGGAATGCTCTGCAGATAATTGATCACATTATGATGAGCGAAAGAGGTGTTTTGGGATATATGATGAAAAAGACTTCGAGTGGGTGGGAAACAATAGAGGCTACCAATGAGGAACACGATCGCATGAGCCAAGCTTTAAATGAAAGACTTCAAGGTCGTGAGCAATACAAAATCCCTGCGGTACTCACAGAACCAGTAGTAATCCAATCTTATGAAGCTATTTGCATGAATTGGTCCGAACTCCGAAATAAAATGAATGCCTTCATGCAAAGCCTCGATGAAGAATTCTATCACAGACAGATATTCAATCAACCTGCAGCAGGGAAATTAAATCTGTATCAAACTTTGCACTTCTTGATGAACCACATACACCACCACATGTATCAGTTGGAAAGATTGAAGGCATTTCACAATGCGTAAAATTTTGAACGGATATACCGATTCGTTGAAAGACCCATTAAACAGGGTCCTTCTTTTATTCGGAGTAATCGCTGCTCTATTGCCTGTAAACAAAGTTTTGATTCCTGGTTTCCTAGTTCTAACATTTATTTCTTGTTTGTTTCTCAAAAAGGTTGATATATCAAGAACTTTTATTCCTTTGTATCTCTTGGCATTGATCTTTGTGCTGCATCTCTCCGGAATGCTCTACAGCGAGCATATTCCGGAAGCAAAAAAAGAACTGGAATACAAAATGTCCTATATGGTCTTCCCGTTGCTCTCTTTGGTGGTTCCCTCCTTTCGCTTAAGAAACATCTATCGTTTACTGGATGTTTTCACTTTGGGTTGCATGGCCTTTGCCTTGGGATCAGTTGCCTGGGGAATAAAGTTTTATTTACAAACCGGAGAATTGACTTTGCTATCATACGGAGAACTGTCCCATCCATTTCATCCAACATACATGGCCGTGTACCACACCTTGGCTATGACATGGGTTTTGTACAGACTTTCATTTGAGTCAAATAAAACCGTAAAATCTATTGGTATCGTTTGCCTCATGACTAGCGGTGCATATATTATGATGCTAGCTAGCAAGGCAGGTATTCTCAGCATGGGTATTCCTCTTCTATTTGGAGTATTCTTCTTTTCAAAGGAGAAAAACCTCAAAGGACTCATTCTTCCTTTGATGGCTTGTACTATTTTTTCTTGGGCATCTTTTAAGCTTATTCCTACAAGTGGAGAAAGAATAGATGCCGCACTGAAAACCGTAACAACTGGGACATCAGAAGCAGACTCTGAAGTGGCACACAGCAGTGTGAAATTAAGACAAGTAGTTTGGAAGGCCTCATTAAAATTGATCCTCGAAAATCCATTTGGAGTAGGCACTGGCGATACAACCCCTGAATTGGTGAAAGAGTACGAAAAAATGGGAGAAACGTATGCTGCCGAAAGAAATCTAAACTGCCACAATCAGTTTTTGCAAGTGACAAGCGAACATGGATGGCCAGCTCTCTTATTGCTAGTTGCATCTATGGCTATGATGCTTATAAGATCTATCAAAAGAAAAGAATGGATTTTCATGGCGTTTTTGCTCATCTGCGGATTCAATTTTCTATTCGAATCCTTTCTAGAAGTTCAAGCTGGAATTGTATTCTTCTGCTTCTTCAGCCTAGTTTTTCTCAACACCAACGAAACTCAGGCATCTTGATGAATCTGATCTTGCGCTGATACTTCGACTTTCGAATATTCCAAAACTGCCTTCACAAAAGCCACAAACAGTGGATGTGGGTTTGCTACAGTGCTTTTGTATTCGGGGTGAAACTGACCCGCAACAAACCATGGATGGTCAGGTATTTCTACTATTTCAACCAAACCACTTTCCGGATTATGACCGGTACACTTTAAGCCGGCTTTCTCAAACTGATCTTTATAAATGTTGTTGAACTCAAATCGATGGCGATGACGCTCTTCGACTAGGTCCTTTGAATAAGCTTTGTATGCGAGACTTCCCTTTTCGAGGCGGCAGGCATAAGCACCGAGTCTCATTGTTCCACCTTTGTGAGTTACTGCCTTTTGCTCTGCCATTAAGCTTATTACAGGATGAGCAGTATATTCCTTCATTTCCGTGCTGTGCGCATCGGCATAACCCAAAACATTGCGAGCAAACTCGATTACTGCACATTGCATCCCTAAACAAATTCCAAAAAATGGGATCTTTGCTTCGCGCGCATAACGAATGGCTTCAATCTTTCCATCGATGCCTCTCGATCCAAAGCCTGGAGCAACAAGAATTCCCATCGCTCCTTCAAGTTTCTTCGCAACATTTCTGGAATTCACTTCTTCAGAATGAACCCACAATATGTTTACCGCAGTCTCATTTGCAGCTCCTGCATGTATAAAAGATTCGGCAATAGACTTGTAAGAATCCTTCAGCTCCACATATTTTCCAACAAGAGCAATGGTTACTTGGTTTTTAGGATTCTTGTGTCTTTCTAGAAAATCAGTCCACTTTTTTAGATCGTGCTTTTTGCGATTTTTTACATTCAACTTGTTCAGCACAACTTCATCCAACCTTTCTTCGAGCATCATGATCGGCACATCGTAGATAGTTGTTGCATCGATACTTTGAATGACGGCATCTTGAGTAACGTTACAGAATTTGGCGATTTTATTCTTCAATGCAGCACCCAATTCATGCTCTGTTCTACACACCAATATGTCGGGCTGAACACCATTTTCGAGCAGCATTTTTACACTGTGCTGCGTAGGTTTTGTCTTCAACTCTCCGGCTGCCATTAGATATGGAACCAGGGTTAGGTGAATGACCAAACAATCTTCATCGCGCTCCCACTTGAGCTGTCGAACTGTTTCGATATATGGCAAAGATTCCATATCGCCTACGGTTCCTCCGATTTCGGTGATCACAAAATCAAATTCGCTCTTTGAGCCCAAAATTTGAATGCATCTCTTTATTTCATCGGTGATATGTGGGATAATCTGTACAGTCTTTCCCAAATACTGACCACGGCGCTCCTTATCTATTACACTCTGATAAATACGACCAGTAGTAATATTATTGGCTTGAGAGGTCGGAACATTCAAAAAACGCTCATAGTGCCCAAGATCGAGATCTGTCTCTGCTCCATCCTCAGTGACATAACATTCTCCATGCTCATAAGGATTGAGAGTGCCTGGATCGACGTTCAGATAAGGATCCAACTTTTGGATAGTTACCCGATAACCGCGCGACTGTAAAAGTTTGGCTAGTGAGGCTGAAATGATGCCTTTTCCAAGGCTGGATGTCACTCCTCCAGTGACAAAAATGTATTTGGTATTTTCTGACATGTCCCGTTATGCTAAAAAAGCGTACTTACGGGGTTCAAAGATAAAGCATGCAACCCCCCCCGAACGGGAAACTTTGAACAAATCGGCAATTAGCCCTGATCTATCCGTCTGGTAAGGGTTTCAACGATTTTGAATTGTACAAAAAACTCGCTTGCCACAATTCTCAAAATGGAATATAGGGGCAGAGCTAGCACCATTCCCATGATTCCACCGAGTGTTCCGGCGGCTAGTATCACAATAAATATCTCTAGCGGATGTGCCTTTACACTTTCACCAAGGATCAATGGTTGAACCAGAAAGGAGTCGACCCCAAAAGCGAATAAGTGAACAACGAGAATTTTTACACTCAATACTGCAAGCGAAACTTCGGGGTTTATACTCAGACCGGAGGTGAGTCCTACAAATAGTCCGAACCCGATTGATACAAATGGGCCCAGATAGGGAATCACATTTACCAATCCCCCGAAAACCGCTATGATAAATGCGTTTTCTACACCCAAAAAATACAGTCCCAATCCGAGTATCACCATCATAATGACGGTTTGAAGGAAAATTCCCACAAAATACCTTGTCAGAAGCTTATGCGATCGTATAAGTATGTTTTTTGCATTTTCGATGTACTTATCAGGGGTCAGGGTAAATACCATTTTATGAAAGAGTGAGACATCTTTCAAAAAGAAGAAAGAAATAAACATGACAGAAAAAACACCCGCAAGTATGCTGCTCACAATTCTGAAAATTTCATTTAATGTACTCTTCACAGAATCGACACTCAGCGTATTTTGCGCGCTAATCATAGCTGTTTTATAAAGTGAAGCTGCGTCAAAATCGAGACCCAAATTATCCATCCATAAACTGAAAGAAGCTAGTTTTTGATCTAACAATACAGATACTTGAGAAGTATCCATATTCATTAGAATTTCAATTTCGTCGGCAATTACAGGTCCCAAAATCCAGAAAAAGCCACCCACAAAGCCAATAAAAAGACTTAATGTAATCAGAGCGCATAACCAAGAAGGCAGTCGGAAACGCCCCATTCGGATTCTCTTGAGTCGCGAAACGATAGGATCGCCCATAAAACCAATTACAATGGATATAATCACATAGGCAATGATGGTCCTGAAAACCCACCCAAGGACAATCAATATGATCAATCCCAGTATAATTAGTCCATATCGAGTGTTTCTACCTTCTTTCATGAAGTCTTTTTTGGATAGTCAAAACTAACTAGAGTTGCACAATTTTCAGAAGCTTCCATCCATGTGAAGCTACCAAAACCAATTTCAGCTATGGCACAGGTTGGCATATTTACATTTTGGCCGGTGAAGTAATGTACGAGCATACTCAGCCCTGGATTGTGACCAATGAGCATGACATTTCGATAACTGTCTGGTAGGGATGAAATGATCGAAACCAACTCACCAAAACTCGCATCATATATAGATCGCTTCATTTCTATTGCATCATTTCGCAAAGCGAATTCATGTTTGAAAAAATCTAAAGTAAACGATGTTCTGCGCGCAGGACTGCACAGTACGACATCAAAACCTGAAACTTTCTCATGAAGTCTTTGCGCCATGACTGGTGCATCTCTGATGCCTCTATCATTCAATGGTCTGTCGAAGTCGTCTTGTCCTTGATCTTTCCAACTCGACTTTGCATGGCGAACTACAAAAAGTCTTCGCATATTTTGATTTATGAATCGTTGCTTTCCAAGTATTGAGCTACGAAATTACTCAACCAATCACATTCTGTCAACTAAGAAACATTAGATTTGTAGGAACTTTTAGCCAAGATTATGATTAGACATACACTTATCATCGGAGTTTTTGTTTTCTCCGCATTGATCTCCTTCGCAAAACACTTTGTGGATTCATCGGGTCAATACTTTCAATTCGTATGTCCGTATCCGGACTCAGAGTATAACAACATCAATACACTCATTGCTATAAGACAAGGTGAGTTAATCAACATTGATGACATCATACAAAATCCTGAGAATGTTTCCATCGTCTCAGAAACTGGCGTTCTCTATGAATATACCCTCAGACTTCTAGATGATGGGAGAACGATAAATATTGATCCAATTGAAGATTTCGAACTCAACACATTTATATCAGTAAGCATCTCCGGTATTATCATAGCTCAATCGGGCGAAATTCTTCCAAGCCTCACTTTTTCTTTCAGTACCTCCTCAAAAATTCCAGATGCCTATCGAAAAGATGAAATTCTTTTGGAATTGGGCATTGACCCAGACGAAGAAATTATTGAAGGCGACAGAGTTTATCCTTCCATCGCTACCCTGGTAAATACAAATCCATCACCAGGTTATATTTTCATGTCCACGACGGGTACCGAAAAATATATTGCAATACTAGACAGTGCTGCTACAGGGCCTATTTGGAACATTGAATCAGGACTAAACGGAAATGATTTCAAGCCGAATGGTGATAATATTCTCACGTATTATAATCGTTTTACTTTCGGGTGGAATTTAATGGACGACTACGCCGTAAACTACGAAACGATATATATGGTAAACGGCTATAATTGTGATGATCATGAATTAGTCATATTGCCCAATGGTCTTCGCTTCATGCAAGCATATGATATTCAAACCCTGGATATGTCTCAATATGTGATTGGCGGAAATCCAAATTGTCAGGTCGAGGGACTTGTAATACAAGAGATAGACGATACAGGAGGTTTGGTGATGCAATGGAGGACGTGGGATCACCTGATTCCAACTGATAACAATTACCTAGTCTTAACCGAATCAAGCCTCTTTTTATGGCACGGAAATGCCATAGAGGTGGATAACGATGACAATATCCTTTTATCTTTAAGAAACATTGATGAAATTACCAAAATAGACCGTGAAACCGGTGACATCATTTGGAGGTGGGGAGGAGGAAACTCCAGTACTAGCCAATTCACTTTTACCAACGATACCAAATTCACTTTTCAGCACGACATCAGAAGATTGGAAAATGGCAACCTATTGCTTTACGACAATGGAAACTATAATTTAAATCAGGCCTCCAGATGTGTTGAGTATTCGATGAATATGAATACGATGCAAGTAACGCTAGAATGGGAGTATCTCCATCCGGATGGGCTCTTTGCTCCAAGTATGGGCGGCTGCAGAAGGTTGAGCAATGGAAATACATTTATTAATTGGGGAAATGTTGTAAATGACTCTTATGGTGCTCGAGTTACTGAAGTAGACATGGAAGGAGTGCGCGTTCTCGAATATGCATATCCTCTTGGTTACAACACGTACAGAGCCTATAAAGATGATTGGTTCTTCAACGAAGATGCTGTAGGCTGTCCTGCGCCTTCGGCCATAAATTATGACCCGGATGCGACTATTCTCCTTATAGAACTCTGTCAATATGATTGGGATGTTGATGGTTATTCGCCTGAAATGGGTGATTGCAATGACATTAATAATACCGTCTTTCCCGGAGCTGAAGAAATTCCTTATGATGGAATTGATCAAGATTGCGATGGAGCTGACCTCACAGATGTTGACGGAGACGGCTTCGATATTGAATTTGATTGCGACGACAACGATGACACCTCTTTTCCAGGTGCTGAAGAAATCCCCTATGATGGAATAGATCAGGATTGCAATGGTGAAGATCTAGTAGATGTAGATAATGATGGAATTCCATATCCTGAAGACTGCGATGACAACGACGAAAATATCGGTCTCGGTCTAGCAGAAATACCAAACGACGGAATAGATCAAGATTGCAACGGAGTTGATTTTGCAGATGTGGATGGAGATGGGTATGACGCCAATATTGATGACTGTAATGACAACGACAATACGATCTATCCTGGTGCAGAAGAAATTCCGGATGATGGAATTGATCAAGACTGCAGTGGCGCAGATTTAACGGATGTGGATGGCGACGGATATAATGCAGATATAGACTGCGACGATAACAATGAAAACATCAATCCCGATGTTGTTGAAATTCCTAATGATGGTATAGATCAGGATTGCTCAGGTGCCGATTTCGTGGATCTCGATGTGGACGGATTTGATGCCAACAGTGATGATTGTAATGATAATGATAACAGCATATACCCTGGTGCCGAAGAAATCCCTTCCGATGGAATTGACCAAGATTGCGATGGCGAAGATTTTGTTGCCATCGAAGAACTATACTCAATTGGTATTGTGATGTATCCGGTTCCTGCCAACACTTTTTTGAATCTGCAAACCAATAATACAGAATCATATTCAGTTCGCATTGTATCGATGAATGGCCAAGCGATTTTTGAAAAAAATACATGGACAGGGAATCTATCAATCTCTTGCGATTCTTGGAGCAATGGGATGTATCAGGTAGAAGTGAAAATGGGTAATACCTGTGCTCGAGGCATCGCTCTTGTAATGTCTGGAAAAGGAGAAAAATAATTGAGGGAACCGACAAAAAATTCTTTTACATTTTCAACTTTAATGTAAGATCATTTATATCCATTCCATCAAAAGTTCCACTGCTCATCATGAGTAGATTGCTATTTGTCCATCTTTGATGCAACAGATACTCCTTTAGTTGTTCGGAACTTGTAAAAACATGAATGTTGTTTCCTCCGAAGGCCTCTTCCACTTGTTCCTTATGCACAGGAGGAAGTTTTTTGTGCTCAATTGTATGCGGATTGAAGTATACAATTGCCTCATCGGCTTCACTCATAGATTCGCTATATTCCGACAAAAAATCGGCATTCAAACTACTGAATGTATGTAGCTCTATGCACGCTACAAGTTTGCGGTTTTCAAATTGTCTTGCCAAGGCTCCTGTTGTTGCCTTTAGTTTCGAGGGAGAATGAGCAAAATCTTTATAAACTGCACAAACTTCATTTTTCCATACTAGTTCCAATCTTTTTGATGCACCCTTAAAACTCTGGATGGCCGAATAAAACGCATTTTCCTCAATACCTGCGAATTTGCACGCAAGCAGTGCTGCATTCAAATTCTGAAGATTATGTTCACCAAAAATCTGCAATGGAATTTTCCCGTCGGCGGTTATAAGCCAAGTAATACCATTTTGAATTTCATATGGATGAGTTATATATGAAAGCTTTTCGATATTGGTGGAGTGTTCGCTGCACAATTTTCTAAGGATCTCATCATTTTCACAATAGATAAGATGGCCTTCAGGAGAAATCTGATCAATGAATATGCTGAACTGCTCGACGTAGTTTTCGAAGGTAGGAAAAACGTTGATGTGATCCCAAGCAATACCCGTGAGAATAGCCACATCAGGATGATACAAATGAAACTTTGGCCGCCTGTCTATTGGTGAGCTGAGATACTCATCGCCTTCAATAACCGCAAACTTAGCCGATTCAGAAAAGCGTACCATACAGTCGAAGCCCTCCAATTGAGCTCCAACCATATAATCTGTTTCAATATTCATGGCTGAAAACACATGCAAGATCATTGCGGTAGTACTCGTCTTTCCGTGCGATCCGCCAATCACAATGCGCACTTTACTTCGTGTTTGCTCATAGATGTATTCCGGATAAGAATATATTCTCAAGTTGAGCTCTTTCGCTCTCGCCAATTCGGGATTGTCAATCCTTGCATGCATACCGAGAATAACAGCATCCAATTGATTGTGAATTTTTTCCGGAAACCATCCAATCTCAGTGGGAAGAAGTCCTAAAACCGCTAACCTACTTTGCGACGGTTCGAAGATTTCATCATCGCTTCCTGTGACCGTTATACCCTTCTGATGCAGTGCTATGGCCATATTGTGCATTGCACTGCCACCAATTGCGATGAGATGTACTTTCATGAACTATTTGCTGATTTATAACGGTTCAAAAATGATGATTCTATTTAACTTTGTGTAATAGTATAATTCAGTTCTTTTTAGTCCTATGGTGTTCATTACGCAATCATGAGTAAACGACCTCTCAAAAAAATTCACCGTCGCTCCAGGAAAAAAGGTCTTCTTCCGGGATCACTGATTTATGTTGGAAATGCTCCTGCAGATCAAAAGGTACAGTTGCGGCTATTTGATTATAACAACGCCAGTTTTAATGAGATTCTGATCCGTGACATAACTCAATGCGCAGAATACAGAGAGAATAAAAATACCGTGACTTGGCTGGACATTGACGGTATCCACAATGCCGAAATAATGGAAGAAATCGGCAAAACCTTTGAGATTCATCCTTTGGTGCTCGAAGATATTATGAATGCCTCCGGAAGACCAAAAGTTGAATTTTTCGATGATTACACCTTCCTTTCCACCAAAATGATTGAGTTTAGCCAAGATCAAAGCGTACTCACAGTAGAGCACTTCTGTATCATCATTGGCGATAGCTTTCTGCTCACATTTCAGGAAAATCGGGGAGATAATTTTGATTCGGTGCGAGAGAGAATTAGAACGGCAAAAGGAAAAGTGAGAGGCTCCGGACCGGGATATCTCGCTTATATGTTGCTCGATGTAGTAGTGGACAATTACATAGTCGTTTCAGAAAACATTGCTGACGAAATAGAGGAGCTCGAAGAAATGATCATGTCAAAACCGGCGGAAATATTTCTTCATCGAATACTCGAACTTAGAAAAGAACTCATGGATTTTAAAAAGGGAATTGATCCCCTGAGAGAAGCCATCAATACGTTAAAAAATGAATTAGACCCTGAAATTTCAAAATATTACAGAGATCTCTATGATCATATTGTTCACGAAACTGAAAACCTAAATGTGTATAGAGATACCCTAAGTAGTTTGATGGACCTTTATCATAGCAGCATCACTTTTAAGACAAACGTGGTCATGAAAATGCTCACCATTATAACAACCATATTTGTACCTCTTACCTTTATTGTTGGAGTCTATGGAATGAATTTTTCGCATGAAGATCCGGATACGGGAGAAAGACTCGTATATAACATGCCTGAACTCTACGCTCCTTATGGATATCCCATCGCCATAGGATGCATGTTGATGATTGTTTTGGGAATGCTATTCTACTTTAGAAAAAAGGAGTGGCTGTAAAAGGGTCACTTTGTCTCTTTCAGGAAAGCATTCAAGATATCTTCGTTGGCATGAATAACAAGTCGAAAACCGGTTGTGTTGTCAGAGAAATCATCCTCTACCAAAAAACGCGCAGCGGGCAGGCAATGATGTCTTGGTCCACTCCATGAACCTCCTTTTAATATTCGATAGTTCTGTAACTTCCTCTTCAATTGAGCATCTTGCCATACTAAATAGGATACCTTATCAAGGTCATTCTGAAATCTTTCTTGGGAATTCACCCGTTGCAAATTGTCTGCATTCGCAATGAGAATTTTCACGGCAATGGTGGCTTCATCATCTTTCTCTTTCACTTCAAATGAGAGATTTTTGAAAGCGTTTTTATAAGGATAAATATTGTTTCCAAAGTAGGAAGTATCCGCCAACTGAACAGGAGGACTTGATTTTACCCATTCAAATGCGTTTCCTCCCAAATCATATATACCCAAGGATCCTGAACTGCGAGAACCCACCGAAGAAATATTCTCCCTTTCGGTCAAACAATAATCAATTTGCCATAACCCATTCTCAACAATAAATTCCGAAAAGACCGCATAGAAATCCCAACCACAGATTTGCCTGTTCGGAAATAAATGTAACTTCTCTGGAATATTCATCACTGATGCCCATTCCCATTCACTTTCGGTGGGTATTTCACATTGAAACTTTAGACCGCCATATTGTCTATTTAACATTTCGGTTTTCCAATGCGCATAGGCCAATGCTTGCTCATAGTTGACGGCAATCACCGGATAATTCCTATAAGCCGGATGCCAAGAATAAAGCTCGGTCTCAGTGATATCGAAACGACCATTACTCAGACTCTTTCGATCCCAAACAGAGGAGTCTGTGGCCACAGGAATCGTTTTTAATAAATCATCATCTGTTTTGTAAGTATAGCACAATTTATCTGTGAGAAAAACATCAGGACCAAAAGCTGCTCCCGCAACCCCTAAGTGATAAAACTCATTCCAGATAAGATCAAATATATCTTCACGCTCCAAATCCATTTTCTCCTCAAAGTCTAGGCGTTTTAATAGTGGATCCAAGTAAAACTCAGGGAACTGGACTGCCAGTTTTTCTCTAATCATAGAATCTTTCACATACTCAACAAACTCAGTATATTCAGCATTTGTTACTTCATGATCGCACATTAAAAACCCCGGAACAAATTCTCTATGACGATCGTAAATCAACACCAAGTTGCTGTCCAAAGGTGTTGTTGAGATCATCGGGTAATCTCCCTTCAAAAATGAACCACTGGGTATAGCCTTAAAATCGTTTTCCTGCTTTTTAAACTTTCGAATTTCCCCTTTTTGAGACAATCCATACGCTGCTGAAAAAAAAAAGAATGACCACATGAATACCCCACGAACTATCCATTGGGCGGAATGATTGTATTCGCTCATTTCTTTACTCAAAATTGGCCAATCTCTGCATTTATCAGATCCGAAAATTTTCAACGAATTTCGCAGCTCACCTATCATGTCCCATCATTCAAAACTGCTAGTATCCCATCTCCCTCAATTTATCCTTCACCTTTTGGGAAATGTTCTCCCGCCATGCACTTCCGGCTGTGATAATCTCTTCAGAAATGGCTGGATTTAGTTGGACCCATTTCTTTCCAACCGGAGTCTCATAAAATGTAATCAACGCCTTCAATTCCTCTAAAGTGAAATGTTTGTAAAAAATAGGTGACATCAATTCTCCCCATTCATTTAAATTCGTCTTTGCCCAATCATCCGACAATTTTTTCCATACAGTCGCGGGCACATCAGGACTTTGCTCTTCGAATTTCTCCATAGCCCTATCAAACAAAGTAGCATAGGTTTCATTAGAACCACTTACCTCAAAAAATTTCACAAGAGATTCTTTGTACTCCTGAGGTATTTGAGCATTCGCAGATGAAATTGAGAACAGCAGAATGGAAAATAATGCAGCAATCCGGAAAATCATTTTGAATGTTTTTAATTGAGATACAATGTTAGCGCAAAACAAAATGTTTATGTGTAAATAATCAATATTCCAGCCAAAAAGCTATTGACCGCTTTTCCCATTATCCACCCGAAGCAAGTGGATGTAACCAGACAAGTTGTTGAAGTGCTTTCCTGGCTTGGGTGATTTAACGATATAGTAATAAACCCCTTCCGGCAATTGGCTGCTCCAGTCTGTTTCTCCTCGCCAAACCCATGGTTCCTTAATAAGATGTCGAACTAAATTTCCCCATCTATTAAATATCAAAACTTCATCGATGGGTATTCTTAACCAACCAAAATCAACACTCTGATTATATTCGTCGCCATCTGGTGTAAATACATTCGGAAAATCGGTAATGCAATCTATCTGCTGCACTTTAGTTGAGTCTTGAACGGAACAGTTTGGGAAATTTGTTACAGTTACGAATACCTCTCCATTTAAAGGAACAATACTTTCATTTCCAGTGTCTCCATTGCTCCACTCGTACTGGTCGTAGCCGGAAGGCAAATGAGCCACCATGTAACCTCCATCACAGTAGATAAGGCTATCAGCCAAGTTGATCTCTGGGTACTGAACAACATTTACAGAAATGCTGTCGAAGTTCAATGCACAATGAACTCCAGGAACACTGAGCAAATAATTGCCTTCATGTATTTCGCCTACTTCATCAATTATAATAGTTTGTTCATCAAAGAAACCCGTAGGTGTATACCACTCGTACGATCCTGAACTTAATGTGCTTTCGATAATCAACTCGCCACCTACACAAACTGCCAAGGACGCATCTGTTAAGAGATCATTGTTGAATGGATCTTCTATTGTTACATATACACTATCATAAGATGTGCAATGAATATCCCAAGCCCTCAGGACATACCAGCCACTCATGCCTGCTGACGCCGATTCGATAATCAATGGAATATCATTGTCAATGGATCCATTTGGCAAATACCACAGATAACTCAAATCTTCACTTTCCTCCGTATCCAATGTTAGTGTAG
This sequence comes from Flavobacteriales bacterium, assembly GCA_034439875.1. Lineage (GTDB taxonomy): Bacteria > Bacteroidota > Bacteroidia > Flavobacteriales_D > Sanyastnellaceae > JAWXBG01. The sequence continues at coordinate 1,250 of JAWXBG010000235.1, read as the reverse complement.
ACTCCTGACATAATCCTGTTTCACCTTCGACTATTGGAGAAATTGACGAAGGCCAAATACCAATATTCACTTCATTGGGTAAACTCGTACAAGTCTCATCTTCTGAAAAAACAAATATCGTAAAGGCCTCAATTATGTTGGACACTGAATAAATACTGCTGTTTGAAAGTATATTTTGTCCGAGTATATCACCTGACCAAAAAATATCATCCGTGCCAACAGCAACAAGATTCACTGATCCTCCGATACATACATTTTGATCTCCACTATTTGGACTTTGAATATTGTTGGACGTAACCACAAAAGGTGCGCTTGTTCCCTCGCAACCCAAAGAATCTTGCACTGTAACTGTATATGAACCAGCACTGCTAATTACAACTTGCCCCGCATCCTGTCCTCCCGGAAGCCATTGATACGACGCCATTCCAGTTGCAGTACTTAGAAAAATTTGTTCGCCCGGACAAAGCTCATTGTCGGCACCTGAAATTGCAGGAACCAATACCGTTTGGGTAACTTCAATACTTGTTGAAGTTGTGACATCACAAAAAGTCACTTCCACAGTGTATGTCGCCGGTTCGAAAACAGTTTGTTGAGTGCCACTTCCACTCAATGGTGCTTGCCATTCTATTGTGGCTTCCGGATAAGTTTGAATGAAGAGCGTTGAAAATCCACTTACACAAAGATCGGATGATGGATAACCGAGCAGATAGGGCGTACTAAATTCTTGGGCTTCCACCAGATTACTCTCTAGAACGCAACCTATAAAACTAGTTTGCAGACAATAGTAATAACCTGGTTGCGAAACGTAGATACTTTGATTACCTCCCAAGTTTTGTCCCAAGGGACCAACCCATTGATAATCCAAACCCGCTTCGCATACAAGTAGCAACGAGTCGCCGGGACATATAACTGCATGAGATGGATCAGGGTAAATCTGCGGTTGAATTGGTTCCGGAATAATGATAGTAGCGCTCGCTTGATCATCACAACCGTTGGCATATTGAAGATAACTAGTAACGGTGTAGCTCCCTGGTGCATTAACCAATACGGTACTATCGTTTACGTATTCTATGATGGATGGACCAAACCACGTATAGTTCGGCGCGTTGGAAGCTTGCAGTTCTATTATATCGCCGGGACAAAATTCTGTTTCACCAGTCATGATGGGATCAATAAAAGGTGTTGGTAATAAATTCACATAAAAGCTAATTTCTAAAGGAGGATAAAACACAGTGTCCTCCACACAAGGC
>JAWXBG010000234.1:0-7466 GCA_034439875.1 Flavobacteriales bacterium | reverse complement strand
CGCATTGCGCATTGGAAGTGTCTTGAGGTTAATGCGCTGCGGGATTCTCGAATCTACACGATGGAGCAAAGTAATAGTTCGACCTATGAATTCCGATATGCCTATCGCGTGATTCGGGATAATACCAATTCTGCTTATTAAATAGTCCATGCTGCATTGCGTAATGGAAGTTTTTTTTGGGCAATGCGCTGCAGCATCTTGCATGCACGAAATGGTAAATGCCATTATAGTAGCTGTAATAGGCCAATGGAGTGAAACGGTATTAGCACTTCATACCAAATCCCAATGCGGATTCTGAGTTTAACGGAACCTCTAAAAACCTCTTTAACGTTTCGACCAAATTATAAAATTCAAGCTTTTGCAATGCTTTTATTCCGGCCAAATACTTCACCAAATATCAGTTGCAGAGCATCCAACTCTGCGTCGTTCATTACTAAGTTCAGAACAGGCTCCTTTGGCTTGTTTATAACAGAATATGTCTCGGGGAAACATAAAACAGGGCTTTAGAGGTCTTCTTAGCGTTCAGCTTCGCTTACCTTTGCAGCCGGAGGAAAAATGACGATTTCATACAACTGGCTTAAAAATTACCTGAAAACAGAGCTCGACTTGGAGGCTCTTTCAAGAATACTCACTGCTTCTGGATTGGAAGTGGAAAAAGTTTCCCTGTCAGAATCCGTGAAAGGCGGACTTAAAGGTGTGCTTGTGGGAGAAGTTTTAGAATGTATCCAACATCCTAATGCCGATAGGCTGAGGCTCACCAAAGTGGATGTCGGCAATGGCGAAATACTGTCTATAGTATGCGGTGCCCCAAATGTTGCTGCCGGTCAAAAGGTACTTGTGGCTACTATTGGTGCCACTCTTTATCCCTCGAATGGAGAACCTCTGATTATAAAAAAAGGAAAAATAAGAGGCGAAGAATCTTATGGAATGATCTGTGCAGAAGACGAACTGGGCATAGGAGAAAGTCACGATGGTATCTTAGTTCTTGATCCTTCAATTGCTATTGGAACTAAGGCGTCAGAACATTTCAATATGCACGACGACTATATTTTTGAAATAGGCCTTACTCCAAACCGCACCGATGCAATGAGTCATTATGGCGTTGCACGCGATCTTTATGCCTCCATCAGAAATATGGAAGGATTGGAAAACCGCTTCGTAGAACTTTCTTTTCCTGAATCAAATCTTCCAGAAAAAAAATCAAATCTCAACTTAGACGTTCAAGTACTAGATAGTGAAGGCGCTCCCAGATATTCGGGTCTCGCCATCTCAAACATCAAGATAGAGCCCTCACCTGCCTGGCTTCAAGAAAGATTGAACGCTATAGGATTGAAACCCATCAATAACGTTGTAGACATCACCAATTTTGTTCAGCACGAATTAGGACAACCGCTTCATGCATTTGATGCGGATGTGATTGAAGGTAATAAGATAATTGTAAGACGCGCCCATGCTGAGGAAAAATTCGTGACGCTCGATGGAATTGAACGCACATTGCACCCAGATGATCTCATGATCTGCGATGCTCAAAAAGCTATGTGCATTGCTGGAGTTTTTGGCGGTAAAAACAGTGGTGTCTCGAATTCAACGGTATCTATATTTTTGGAAAGTGCCTATTTCAATCCCGTGAGCATTCGCAAGACTGCTCGTCGCCATGGATTAAACACAGATGCTTCCTTCCGCTTTGAACGCGGCGCAGATCCCAATATGGCGATAAAAGCATTATATCGTGCAGCCCAACTTATAGCTGAAGTTTCGGGAGGACTTGTTGCCTCATCAGTTATTGATTTATATCCAACACCGATTTCCAATCACAACATTACTCTTCGTTGGGAATATGTTTCTCGATTGATTGGAAAAAAACTACCAAACGATAGAATCACTTCTATTCTTCAAGACTTGGGTATTGGAGTGATTAAACAAGACTCTAATTCGGTGCAACTTTCTGTTCCTCCGTTCAAAACAGATGTTACACGTGAGTCAGATCTAGTGGAAGAAATTCTGAGAATCTATGGCTACGACCATATTGAGATGCCCGCCCAATTAAGAAGTTCGCTCTCTTTTGTGCCTAGTGTTGATCCTGAAAAAATTCAAAATAAAGTGGCTGATCTTCTTTCCAGTCTCGGTTTTTCCGAGATGATAGGAATGAGCATGGTCAAGGAAAAATACAGCGCTAATGATTCCGACGTTGTGAAATTGTTGAATCCTTTGAGCTCCGATTTGGGGGTAATGCGCAACAATATGTTGTATACCTCCTTGGAAGCAATTGCACTCAATCAAAATCATAAAAGCAGTGATCTACGTTTATTCGAATTCGGAAAAACGTATCATTTAAAAGAAGGAAACTATCAGGAAAGAAGACACCTCACAGTCTTCCTAACCGGACGCGCATTACCCGAGAATTGGAACAACAATTCAAAATCCATTGGTTTTCCTGAACTTTTGGGTGTAACAGAAAACCTATTCAAGCTGCTTGGTATTCGCATTCAAATGAGCGAACCAAGTGAAGGAAAAGTAACTTTCTCTTCAGGCAAACAGAAATTGGGAATAGCAGGTTTTGTGAACAACGAAATGCTCGACACTTTCGATATTCGTTCAGAAACTTGGTATGCAGATATCGATTGGGACAGTACTTTAAAAATACTTGATATATCACATATCTCGTACGAAAGCCCTGCCAAATACCCAGCAGTGAGAAGAGATCTGTCGCTTCTGCTCGACGAAAGTGTATCGTTTGCTTCTCTCGAAAAGATTGCCTATGAGAGCGAGAGAAAACTTCTCAAAAAGGTTGGTCTATTCGACGTTTATCAGGGAGATAAACTTGAAAAAGGAAAGAAATCTTACGCGCTAAGTTTCATTTTGCAAGATGCCTCCAAAACTTTAACTGATGAAGTAGTGGAGAAAACGATGTCGAAAATTGCTGGGAATTTTAATGAAAAATTAGGGGCGATGATCCGTCAATAGCAAATCTATTTACAAGGCAGCAATAATTAATTCGATCGGTTTCCAAGGAAGTTCAAATGCTTCACCAATGGTTTCATTTGTTACAATTCCATTGTAGATATATACGCCATGACGGAAACCCGGATTATTTTTAATTAGTGGCGTCAGTCCTCCTTGCTCTCCCATAGACATAAGAATTGGAGCGAAAATATTGCTTAACGCATAACTTGCCGTTCGGCTCACACGTGATGCGATGTTGGGTACACAGTAATGTATCACACCATGTTCCTTAAAAGTTGGAGCATCGTGCGTAGTCACATGAGATGTTTCGAAACAACCTCCTTGATCGATGCTGATATCTACAATTACACTTCCGTACTTCATGTTGCACACCATAGATTCTGTGATTACCACCGGTGAACGTCCGCTTGCTCCATGTATCGCTCCGATAGCGACATCAGCTGTTTCCAATGCTTTACTTAATTCCGATGGTTGAAGAGTACTTGTCCACAAACGCATACCTAAATCGTTCTGAATTCTGCGCAACCTATAAATATTATTGTCAAATAATTTGACAGAAGCACCAAGACCGATTGCTGAGCGCGTTGCAAACTCACCTACAGTGCCTGCTCCTATAATGACAACTTCAGTAGGTTTAACACCTGCAATACCTCCAAACATCAGTCCCTGTCCCTGGCTCGCATTGCTCAAATACTCGGCAGCAATAAGTACTGATGTGTTCCCCGCAATTTCTCCCATAGATCTAACGACCGGAAAAATTCCAATCTCGTCTTTGATGAAATCCCATGCAACCGCAGTGATCTTTTTTGCTGCCAATGCCTTGATGGTATCAGCTTTTTGAGCTGGCAGATGAATCGCAGAAACAAGGTTCTGTTTTCCTGGCATCATGGCAATTTCATCTAAACCGGGAGGTCCCACCTTTAAGATGGTTGAACACTGAAAAACTTCTTTTGGATAATAAACAATTCTGGCTCCGGCTTCGCTGTAATCGTGGTCTTCAAAATGAGAGGCTTTACCTGCGTTCGTTTCTACAACTACATCATGTCCATTGGCAACTAATAAAGCTACCGACTCTGGAACTAGTGCGACCCTTCTTTCTTGAAAAGAAGTTTCTTTTGGAATCCCTATTGTAAGACGTTGTTGTTTGCGAGGAATTTCAAGCATTTCCTCCTGAGGCATAAGCGACGCCTCTTGAGCAAGGTTCCTGATAGATTGTTTCTTGATATCCATTTTCCCTGTGGTTTGGGCTTTCGAAGGTAGTGAATCCAATGTGATAATTGTTGGATTCTTATGGAACTTATAACAATTCTGCATATAAAATAGTCCAAACTGTTTTATCCCGCTTTTTGCATTGGAAGTATATTTAGGGTAATGTGCTGGGGGATTCTCGAATCTACACCATGGAACAAAATAATAACGCGACCAATGAAATCATAGATCTCCACCGCGCGATTCGGGTTTATAAGCAGGAAGTGGTAAAAGCCGTGAGAGTAACTGTTACACTAATGTTACTTCATAAATGATCCATCCAGCATTGCGCATTGGAAGTCTGTAGTGGGTAATGCGCTGCAGGATATTGCATGCACACAGTAGTAAATACCGATGTGATTTATGTTTAGTTCAATGGAGTGAAACGAAATTGGACTATTATAGATACCTAAACGGTATAATTTTGACAACCCTATTTCAGGCTCCGAACCAACCTATTTTAGATCATTTGATTAACGGTGTTCTACAAAAAATAAAATCCACTACTTTTACATCCGGAAAACTCAACCCCCAACCGTATGTCTCATAACGATTCAGTAAAGCAGAAATCAGTTCTTTGGACTATCTTTCCTGTAGCCATTGCCCTCACTCTTCTTTTCGTTTACAGAAACAGAAGCGCCGTACAAGAGTATGATCGCCTTGATGGCAGCGTAAAGCGAGTGGAGCAGAAAATGGAAGCCACTCCTGTTCATCATTCGATTGATTCAACACATGTGGTTCCACATGCTCCTGATTCAACCCACGCGCCAGCCGCTCACTAAGTCAACTGTAATTTTCCTGTGTTCGCCCTCAACGGCGATTTGCACTTTTATCCATTCTTGTGGTAAGAATTGAGCTGCCAAGTCAGGCCATTCTATAAAGCACCATTGCTTTGAGTCTATATACTCCTCAAAACCCATATCCACAAGCTCCCGCACCGATTTCAACCTATAGAGATCGAAGTGATAAATCACACCTTGGGGAATTTTATATTCATTCACCAAACCAAATGTCGGGGAACTCACCACATTTCCAGCTTTTAACGCTCTGCATAATGATTGCATAAGCGTTGTTTTTCCCGCTCCCATTTCTCCATTCAGAAGAACTATTGACGGATTCGGGAATTTCTTTAAGAAACTTTCAGCAAAAAAATCATTGTCCTCAGGACTTTTAGAGACAAATTCGATCATTGAAAATTCATTACTTTGAACGTAAAACTGCAAATGGAATCATCATTTCCTCCATTGATATTCCACCATGCTGAAACGTATGACTGTAATAATTTACGTAATGATTGTAGTTGTTGGGATATGCGAAAAAGTCATCATTCATTGCAAACACGAATGAAGTACTCACGTTAGACTTCGGCAAAAATGCATCTTGCGGATTCTTCACTTCAAAGACTTCTTTAGGATTGTAGTTAAGATTTCTGCCCGCCTTGTATCTCAGATTTGTATTTGTGTTTTTATCGCCCACCATTTTCACTGGATTATTCACTCGAATGGTTCCGTGATCCGTAGTAACGATCAACCTGCAGTTCTTTTCAGCAACTTGCTTAAGTATGTCGAGCAATGCCGAGTGCTCGAACCAACTTTGAGTAAGTGATAGATATGCCGGCTCATCATCTGCGAGCTCCTTAATCACTTCCATCTCCGTGCGGGCATGACTTAACATATCCACAAAATTGTAGACAATCACATTCAGGTCATTGTTGAGCAAATTCGTAAAAGACTCTGCCAATCTCTTGCCCGCGGCGATGTTGGTGATCTTGTTGTAACTCCATTTCAAATCGAGACCCATTCGTTTGAGGTTGGCAGCAAGAAACTCTTCTTCATGCATGTTTTTGCCTCCTTCTTCCTCTTCGCTTTTCCAAAGTTGTGGAAAAAGCCTTGCCATTTCGCTAGGCATCAATCCACTGAATAGGGCGTTTCGCGCATAATGAGTGGCTGTTGGTAAAATGCTATAAAACAGTTCTTCTGTTTCCAACCTGAAATATTCCTTTAATGGGCTTACAATGGTTTTCCATTGATCGAATCGCAAATTGTCGATTACCAGCAAAAACACGCTTTCCCCTTTTGATTCTTTTAATACTGGTAGCACTCTATTCTTTAAGAGAGTGTGCGACATGATCGGTCCAGATCCTGCGTTCTTGAGCCATCCCAGATAATTTTCCCGAATAAATCTCGAAAACTGTTGATTTGCTTCTACGCGTTGAGTTTGAAAAATCTCGGCCATACCTTCATCCTGACTATCTCTGAGTTCAAGTCCCCAATATGTGAGCTTTTTATAAAAATCAACCCATTCTTCATGATTCTTGCGGGCCGAAAGTTCCATGCTAATCTCGCGAAATTGCTGCTGATACCCGGAAGTAGTTTTTTCGCTTACCAGTCGCTTCTCATCTAAATTCTTCTTTACTGTGAGTAGAATCTGATTTGGATTTACGGGTTTAATTAGATAGTCTGAGATTTTAGACCCTATTGCCTCCTCCATTATATGTTCTTCCTCACTTTTGGTAATCATCACAACTGGAAGTGCTGGGTCTATTGACTTAATTTCAGTTAATGCCTGCAGACCGCTTACTCCGGGCATATTTTCATCTAAGAAAACGATGTCAAAATGGGTATTCCTCACCTGATCTATCGCGTCACGGCCATTGTTGACGGTCACCACTTTATATCCTTTCTGTTCTAGAAATATAATATGTGACTTCAACATATCTATTTCGTCATCGGCCCATAGGATCAGTCCTTGTATATCACTCATGTGTAGCTTTTATGTTTCGCAAAGGTGCGATAATGGAACGAAAGATAAGATAGATATTGTGCTAAATTGGTTAATCGAAGCCATGAGTATGAGGCAAGATCGCGATTGTCACTATTTCATTTCGAATAGACATTTAGCGCCTTCATTAAAGCTATCCTATTCCCCTGATCCGTTAGGATCGGCATCTTACTACATTCTCTTCCCAGATCCGTTAGAATCGGCATCTTATTACCCCCAAAGATCCGTTAGGATCGGCATCCTACTACAAGAGATCCGCTAGGATCGGCATCTTCCTACATTCTCCCCCCAGATCCGTTAGGATCGGCATCTTACTACAAACAGATCCGTAGGATCGGCATCTTCCTACATTCTCCCCCCAGATCCGTTAGGATCGGCATCTTACTACAAGAAGATCCGTAGGATCGGCATCTTCCTACATTCTCCCCCCAGATCCGTTAGGATCGGCATCTTACTACAAAGAGATCCGTAGG
>JAWXBG010000233.1:0-2791 GCA_034439875.1 Flavobacteriales bacterium | reverse complement strand
TACAAGCGCCCGTGTATCTGTCATGAAAAGTCCGTGAAATGAAATGAGGATGTCATGCCGCATAGGATAATCGGCTTACATTGGTTCGACGTTAGAAAGCAGATCAATCATTCAACTAGGCTAAGGTGGCGAACCTCGTTGATGAAATCATGCAAAGTCATCAGTTTTGGTCGAACTGGTTCAGGATATTTAGAAATCAGTCGTTTAGGGACAACCAGTTTAACCCCTGAACCTTCCATCTCTGCAAATTGCGCTTCGGACACACCCTCTTGAAGAGTGAGTAGATGCTTTTGTTTAATGCGAGGAGCTTCATTCAAGATTTGCCGCCATCTGTCTTTACAGGTGGTTTTTACAGCCAGCATCCTTAAGCGATTTTCTGGGAAATGGGTGTCACGGTAATGAGATTGAGATGGAAAGAGAAAATCCGGCCTTTTGCCAGAGTCAGACTCCACCCCATGCTGAAATGATTGACCTTCAATAAGGTTTTCTTCAAGAAAGATGGCTTTTGTTTGAAGTTCCAAAGATCGCCCCGAACGAGATTTTCTGCGTTGCAGTACGCTCTGAGCATGTCGGACAAAATCCTGCATTGTAGTAAAACCTTGTGCTATGCGTGGCATCTCATAGGCTTCTTCTACCGAAAGAAAAAGCTGAAATTCACATTCGCGCCGTTTGATGAGCCTTTCATCACAGCTTTTGTCATCTAGCTTGCATAGTGCTTTTGTTTTTTCGATGATTTCCGCAATTGTTGGAAATCGTGCCAACCATTCCGAGGGCAATTGGTCTTTTGCAAGATAGCAATTTGTCGGAGATAGTGAACGCTTGAAAATCTCGGCACTATCAGGTGTCCATATAATATGCCGCCCCGGTTCAACCGGGCCAACATAATCTTCAATAAGATCTGCTTCGGTTTCGTGATTGCAGACCCATACATGAAGTTTCACTTGGCTATCGGTAACATGAAAAACAAAAACCGAAAGAGCGCCGGTACTTTCGGGGTCAAGAAGTGCAGAACTACGCCCTCCCCAATTTGTTATTCGCGCTTCATTGCGTGTTCCGCTTCCAAACAATTTGTTGTTATACCAAATTGCATTTACTTCTCTAGCATCCGCATGAGAATCGATATAAGCATTAAAGTTTATACGGGGGTTTAAGGTTTTGGGGTCATCTAATGTCGGAAATAGCTTAAACAAAAATTTTCTATCGATATAGGGGCCTGCTTGATGCGCTTGTGTGGCAAGTGTATCATTGGCAGAGAGGCGTTTGATAAACCATACACATCCCGGCTCTGACTGTTCAACAAGCCAATCTGCCAGTTCCATCACTGGCATGATGCTATCCTTATTTCGTCACCTATCGGTATTATTTCGCGTTTAATAACCGTATCAGATTGTGGAACAATGTAAGGTAACATAAACTTTGCAACACTACGGACAACAGGAACAACGACAGCATTACCAAACTGCGTATAGGCTTGGAGATCCGAAACAGGAATTTTAAATTTTGGTTGATTGGGTTGGTCAAAACCCATAAGCCGCGCACATTCGCGGGGGGTGAGACGGCGCGGTATTTTCCCTTCCTGTGCTATAAGAATCTCTGAGCCATCCTTGTAATAGCGTGCAGATAAAGTACGCGCTACATCATCAGGACTAACCAGCCCAAATCCGAACCCATTGCCTTTTTCCCGATGTTTGGCGGCATATCCTTGAAGGTATGACCAGAGATGCTCAGTAAGTGTATATTTAGATGATACAGAGGCCTTCTTGCCTTGAGTATAAGGCGTTTCAGCCAATTCCGACCCATCTTCAGGGTGCAGAATATCACGAAGTCTGGGGCCATTCTCAGCCGAAGGAAGATTTAGATTATCAAAGCTAAAATCATTCTTCTCTCTAAAACCAACAATAAAAACTCTCTCACGATGCTGAGGCACAAAACCTTTTGCATCAATAACCTTGACACAAACTTGATAACCAAGTTCCTTAGTAAGAGTCTCGTAAATGATATCAAATGTTCGCCCCTTATCATGGTTTAGGAGATTTTTCACGTTCTCAAGCAGAAACACCTTTGGATGATGGTGTTCTAGGATTCGCGCAACGTCAAAAAACAAAGTTCCCTGCGTATCGCAACGGAAACCATGAGCCTGCCCTAGTGAATTTTTTTTAGAAACACCTGCAATTGAAAAAGGTTGGCAGGGAAACCCCGCTAATAACACATCATGCTCAGGTATATCAGCAGCTTCGATTTTTGTTATATCGCCTGCTATATCATGTTCATTGGGATAATTTGCCCTATACGTCATTACCGAATATTTATTCCACTCACTGGTAAAAATACATTGCCCACCTATTGCATCGAATCCTTGGCGCAAGCCACCAATACCAGCAAAAAGATCGACAAAAGTAAATTTTTTTCTGGGGGGGGGGATAATTTCCCGCTGTGCGAAATGCAGCATGTCAATAACGGCTTTTCTGGGTGTGCTTTCTCCTTTTTCCCAACGATAAATGGTTCTTGGGGAGTATCCCGCAAGAGAAGCGACTTCCTTTATAGTTAGGCCTGTTTGTTGTCTGAGTAGTTTGAATTCGTTCATAAGTTTTCCGCAGGGAATTTTCTTGCCATTATGACAGAAATTCGCCTAGAACACAAGTGCCACCGAATTGCGTTTTTGAGGCTGATTTTCCCCCTATTCGCTTTTATGCTCATCATAAAACTTACGCCAGGCTTCTTCAAAATCGCGGTTATCGTAGATCGTGTTGGATGTATCCGCGCCCAGTGTCATCACTTCCGCCGGGACGAG
>JAWXBG010000232.1:0-13712 GCA_034439875.1 Flavobacteriales bacterium | reverse complement strand
CATTTGCGCTCATGCTGAAATTGTAAACAGCAACGTACACGGAACTACGCCAGCCTATTTAGTCACAAAATTCACGTATAACAGTGCAGATGATTCATACACGTGTCCTCAAGGAAGCATTCTAAGAACAACTGGCACATGGCATAAGAAAACAAGAGAACGCGATTCACATCAATTTAACCCGAATCACGCGATGGAGATATCGTAGTTCATAGGTCGAACTATTACTTTGCTCCATCGTGTAGATTCGAGAATCTCGCAGCGCATTAATCCCAAGATGCCTCCAATGCGCAATGCGGGATAAACGGTCTTATACTCCGTGACCAGAACAAACCAATGGTATGCCCAGGGTTATTGTTTCATCTTTCCATTGTAGATGTGTGCCATTTGGGTCTGCAGTTCCACCATAAGCAAAGCCCGGAATTCGTTAAGCCATTGTGATACTGCAGCCATCATCTGACCTGATTTTTGCAAACTTTCATTCCCATGGGTCCGAAGGTACTAGGTGCACAGAAATTGCATGGGACCGAGACCAACCGAATTATGTGGAGGGGAATACACCTCGTACCGGACTTATTCTGATTGCGTGCCAACGATTGTACGCTCCTGCCATTCAAATTTGTTGCCGTAAATTGGCCCTATGATCGCAAAGCCCATTTTACAAGACGCGCCGCCTTACACCCATTACTACATAAATCTGCTCGATCATTCGAACCTGAAGTCGGCATTGAGTTTTACGGCCGAGTTGACTCAAGATTTATTCGGCACCGTAAAGCCTGAAAACGAAACCCGTGGCTACGACAATGGCAAATGGAGCCCCTGCGAATTGCTCGGACATATCATCGATGTGGAGAGAATATTGGCCTATCGCGCACTCCGATTTTCAAGAAATGATGCGACGGAGTTGGCGGGTTTTGATGAAAATGAGTATGTGGCCCACAGCAGCTATCTCAGTCGACCTTTATCAGAGTTAATTCATGAGTTTACGGTGGTTAGGGTATCGAGCATCATCCTCTTTGATGCGATGGAGGAGGGCGCCCTCGACTTTAAAGCTCCGGCTAATAAGGTCCTCTACTCCCCACGTTCTATCGGCTGGATGATGGCCGGACACAATCTGCATCATTGCCACATTTTGCGCGATAGGTATTTTTAAGGGCGCGATAAGTCTCCGCTCTGTTGTCCATTGCATAAGCCGGCCGTCGCTCTCTCTCATTATCACTCTGTGTTTGAATGGGCATTAGCCCAAACCTAAAGAGTATCCGGTTTCGATGCGAAAACAGGTTCTCGTGTCTATATCGTACAGTTAAACCTAGAATCCGCATTGGAAGTCGCGATGAAGTGCTGATACCGTTTATCCCGCATTACGCATTCGGGCAATTTTTGTAGAATGCGTGCGGGATTCTCAAATCTAAGTGATAGAATACTGCATTCATCGGCAAAATGAGGGTGCAATTTATCTATCGCTTGATTTGGGTTTATGTATCTGTAATAATCCAATACAGTTTCACTCCAATGGCCTATAAAAGCTACTATGACAGCATTTACTACTTCGTGCATGCCAGAGGATGCAGCGCATTGCCCAAAAAAACTTCCAATGCGCAATGCGGCATGGACTATTTATTTTGCTGAATTGGTATTGTCCCGAATCACGCGATGGAGATATCGGAATTCATAGGTCGAACTATTACTTTGCTCCATCGTGTAGATTCGAGAATCCCGCAGCGCATTAACCCCAAGACACTTCCAATGCGCAATGCGGGATTATTTGATGGTGTATATTCATACATCAAGAATCAAAACCGAGAAAGCACTTGATATCACAGGGAATTCGTGCTGCAATAGATTTCCAATGCGGATGCTGGGTTAATGAAGAATATCGAATTCAAACAGACGGCAATCCAAGCTACAACGGCTGTGATATTTTCTTCAAGAAACACATAGCCAAATTTCATAGCCTTCAGAAGCGGGAAAGTTCATTCTCAATGTGCACATTAATATGAGCAATATCAAAAGAAAAATTTTGGAAATACACCATTGTGTTAGCCCAAAGTACCTGCGAAACTATCTAAATGAATTTTGCTACAAACAGAACCGACTTCCTTCTGGTATCAATATCTTCGATCGCTTGATAATAGCCTTAGTTACAAGATGGAGCAAACATTTGGTACACCCATCCGACTAGGCGTATAAATTAAACTCTGCACAAATGTTTTATGTTGAATTTTGGGGAATTAATATAAATAACCAAGGGAGTAAATATTTTCATCTGCCCACAAACCCCGCCGTACGCTGAGCGGGAAAAGTATGGTTGCACGTGTTCATATGGATTGTAAAGCTGTGAGATTTCCTATTCTCCGCTCCCATCAATTGCCCATGGCTTCAGACATAGGGTTTTTCGAACATGGGTTATCCCGCGGGTTTTAGCCTTTTTCTCTAGCCAAAATTTCTTTTTCTCACTGCGATCCAGCAATTTCGGGGTGCGCAGGTTCGATCTTTGATTTTTTAGAGACCCCTGAAGGTAACCGCATGAATCGAAAATCATTTATTCAAAAACCCGGACTGGTCTCGATGGCTGGAGCAACTATGAAACTAAAGACCCTCGGAAAAATGGTTGAGCCCTTTGGAGTCACCGAAAAGATGCCTGTACTCTTCGTAGGACACGGAAGCCCCATGAATGCCATTGAAGACAATCGTTTTACGCAGCAGATGAAATCATTTGGAACGAGCTTAGAACGGCCAAATGCCATATTGATGATATCTGCACATTGGCAAACGAAGGGCACCTTTGTGACGGCACAAGACATGCCACCTACGGTACGCGATTTTGGAGGTTTTCCAAAAGTCCTTTTTGAGGTGCAGTATCCGGTGCCCGGTTTGCAGTGGTTGGAGGACCAAACGCGTGCGCCCATCCAATCTACCCAAGTAGAAGCCAGCGAAAAATGGGGCCACGACCATGGTGCTTGGAGTGTACTTAACAATATGTATCCCGAGGCGGATGTGCCGGTGATACAGCTTAACCGGGACTACAGCCGTGATGCCCAGTACCACTATGATTTAGCCAAGCAGTTGGCGGGTTTGCGCACAAAAGGCGTATTGATTATGGGCAGTGGCAACATGGTACACAACCTGGGAAAGATGAGTTTGAAAGGCAAGGACTTCAATGAGACTTATGGATGTGATTGGGCCATTGAAGCGAATGAACTCCTCAAGAGATGAATTAACTCGAAGGACCACTATGCGCTAATTAACTACAAAACCTCGGGCGGATCCATAAAGCTGGCGGAGCCCACTCCCGAACATTACCTACCGTTGCTCTACACCTTGGCCCTACAAGACGAGAAGGATGCTATCGGCTTTTTCAACGACGATGCCATTGGAGGAAGCATTAGCATTACAGGGGTGAGGATGTCTTGATGTGCAGACAGTCCGAAAGATCTACCATAACAAATATTTAATCAGATATGTATCACAAAAGAGACCATATTTGTGTGCTGAAGTCTTCAACAGATTTCATCATCGGGGAAGCTGAAAACCGCATAGAGTAGGCAAGTTATACCAATTCTGCTTATTGAATAGTCTGTCCTACATTGCGCATTGGAAGCCTGATTTGGACCATGCGCTGTAGGATCTCGCATACATCCAATGGTACATGCTCAAAGTAGGAGTTAAAGCCCCTGGAGTGAAACGGAATGGGACTATTACAGATACACAAACGGTAAAAAAAAACGAGACACCATGTCATTACGATTAGGCGATATCGCACCCGATTTTACGGCAGATACCACGCAAGGCACCATTCATTTTCACGAGTGGATTGGCGACGGTTGGGCCATTTTATTTTCACATCCGAAAGATTTTACACCTGTGTGTACTACAGAACTGGGTTACATGGCCAAAATGAATCCGGAGTTTACCAAGCGCCATTGCAAGATTATTGGATTGAGTGTAGATCCGGTGGAGAGTCATATTCGATGGGAGAAGGACATTGAAGAAACGCAGGGTGTGGCAGTAAATTACCCTATGATTGGGGATCCCAATTTGGAGATAGCCAAACTATACGACATGCTTCCGGCCAGCGAGGAGGGCGTTTCTGAGGGCCGCACTGCAGCCACCAATCAAACGGTGCGATCGGTATTTGTGGTGGGACCCGACAAAAAGATCAAGTTGCAAATAACTTATCCGATGACCACTGGCCGCAATTTCGACGAGATACTGCGTGTATTGGATTCCATGCAGTTGACGGCGGCGCACAAGGTAGCCACGCCTGTGAATTGGAAGGAGGGTGAGGATGTGATCATTGTTACCTCTGTTTCGGATGCCGATGCCGCGGCCATTTATCCCAATGGATGGAAAACAGTAAAACCATACCTCCGACTGGTACCGCAGCCTAAGTAGCTCGGTAGTGTTCGATGGATTATAATGTATAGGTATACCGTTTTTGGTATTTGTAATAGTCCAATTTCGTTTCACTCCATGGGCCTATAGGAGATGCTCTACCGGCAAGTGTCACTTAAAACGAGCAAGAACTTGCAGTGCATTACCCAAAAACGGACGTCCAATGTGCAATGCAGGAGAGACGTTTTTATAAGCAGTATAAAGATAAGAATTGGCAATGGCGATCCAAGGCTAAGAGCAACGCGCAGTATGAAGGGCTTAGGTGGGTGCTATAACTTTTTCTATCGATTTGCGTTGAACCCTGAATGATGCAGAGTAGATGGTTATTAGTATAGGATTTCTATGCTTAATAAAATTTCCCAAGTAAGCGGATTGTATACCACTACTCAGTAGGCAGTCCTTCTTGCTCCAATAGTTTACGAAGGACATATATGTCCAGTGGTTTTTCAAGCACTCGACGGACATTAGGTGTGGCTTCTGCTAAACGGATATCATTGCGATCGATACTTGACGATAACATGTAAATGACAAAATTCTTTTTGAAATCGGCAGGGTACTCATCAAACTGCGCCAAACATTCAAAACCATTCATTACAGGCATCATAATGTCCATGAGCACTATTTGTGCAAAGCCCTTGGCCCCACCATCTTCGGAATCGAGATATTCGAAAAACTTTTTGCACTGATTGAAGGATCGTATGTCAGAGGTAATATCAGCCAATTGCAACAACTTACGGTTTACAGCAATGTCGATGTCATTGTCGTCCACCATCAATATTCGGGTGTTGGGAAACTGCTTCAAATTCTGTTGGGGATGTCTATGGTAAATTTGCTGCCCTCGCCAAATATAGAGTGAACGTGCAGTTCGGCACCAATTTTAGTTGCCGCCTGCCGAGCAATATAAAGTCCGATGCCCCCGCTCATCGAATGACCATCGTATGCATCGAAAATTTTGTTAAGTCTTGCATTTTCAATACCCAAGCCATTGTCGCTTATTCGCACTATGGCTTTCTCTGCATTTTGGATCACTTCTATTCGGATCCACATTTCTGACTTTTCACTGTCGGCATAACGAATGGCATTACTCAGAATATTTAACACTATTACTTTCAATCTATGTCTGTCGCATACAAATTGCTTACTAGAACTGATGTCTAAATTTAGTGTCGGGGGCACTCCCTGCCATGACTTTCGAGCCTGCCGCATGACCTCATCTAAAAAGAACTCCCACTTAATCTCTTCCAACAATTCCTGATTACGGGCATTTTGGTAATAGTAAATTATGTTTTGAACCGCTTCATTGAGCCTTTGCAAAGTGGTGTCAAGCATGTCTATATACTCGCGGCTTTTTGTTTTGTCCTCTTCTACTCGAAGCACCTCCATGATACCAAGCATAGAAACAAGTGGAGCCCTTAGGTCATGTGAGGTACTATAGACAAACTTATCAAGCTCAGCATTCGCTTTTTCGAGTTCTACATTTTTGGTGCGGAGTTCGCGTTCACGGCTATACTTTTCGTATGCGTTTTCGATACAAAATTTTAGATCTTGCTCGTTCCATGGTTTGGTAATATAACGATATACCTGACCTTTGTTAATTGCGTCGATCACGGCCTCTATATCTGCATAACCGGTAACGAGGATGCGCACCGGATCGGGAAACTCATTTCTCAACAATTCGAAAAATTCGACTCCACTGATCTCGGCCATTTTCTGATCGGACAGAACTACCTGTATATCATTTTCGCGCAAGATTTGGATAGCTTCTGCCGCAGAAGTGGTTGTGTAGATATCGAAATCGCGGCGAAAGAGAGCCCGAAAAGAAAACAGATTATTTTCTTCGTCGTCCAGATAGAGGATGCCGGGTTTATTGTTCATATGCCTTTCGGCTGCGTATACTTTCGGGGATAAGCGGCAAATATATTAGGAATTCAGTGCCTTCACCCAGCGTACTCTGAACATCGATATGACCATTATGTTCTTTAACAATCCCTAGTACTATAGAAAGTCCTAATCCTGTACCTTCTCCCACATCTTTTGTGGTGAAAAACGGGTCGAATATTTTCTGTAGAATAGTTTCTTCTATACCCCTACCATTGTCTTTTATAGCTATTACAACGCTATTCGTACTCCGAAATGAACGAATTTTAATTACTCGGTCCCTTTGATTGCGGTAAGGCAAGCTTGTGGCGTGTATTGCATTTGTAATGAGGTTGACGAGCACCTGATTGAGTTTACCGGGAAAACATTCAATATTGGGCATATCGTCTTGAAGTTCTTTTACTATAGTCACTTCGCCTTTTGTGTTGCTCTTCATAACAATGAGAGTAGACTGAATGCAATCATTGATGTTTGCCGATACTATGCTGTCTCGGTCCATTCGCGAGAAGATTCGGAGACCTCGTATAATTTCGGCGGTTCGTTTTGAACCCTCTTCGATACCACTAAGTAGTTGATTTATTTCTTGGTGAACAAATTCGATCTGTAATTTTTCGTTGTGACTAAGAGGTGAGCCAGAGTGCACTTTGTTTATGAGCTCGGTAAGCTCGTCAATGTCTCGTTTGAGAGGCGCTACGTTCGATTGCACAAAGTTGATAGGGTTGTTGAGTTCATGTGCAATACCCGCAGTCATTTGACCCAAAGAGGCGAGTTTCTCGGCCTCTATAAGTTGTTTTTGAGCTTCCTTTAGGTTTCGGAGGGTACTATTTAGTTCTAAATTGCTTTGTTCGAGCGCAGTAGTTCTTTCTCCCACTCTGCGTTCAAGTTCAGTATTTTGGCTGGAGATCATTCTCTCATTTTCTTTGAGAGCGATGAGCATTCTGTTTTGGCTCATTTCTTTTTCGCGTTTGAGCGAATTTATTCTATCGGCAAGTGCAAAACTGAGGAGCACGCTTTCCACAGCACTTCCTATAGACATCATGTTGTAGGTAAGTTCGTTGTACGGCACTATTTCGAAATCTTTGAGCACAAATACTACTACACCTACCAAGAACGCTGACCATGCCACTAGAAAGTTTTTGGCTTGTGGTACTTGGCGTATCGTAAGGATAATAGCAATGACAAGTTGGTAAAGGGCGGCCGTAGATGCACAGCCTTGTAATATTTTATATGAAATCTGGAAATTATCGTTAAGGGCCAATACGAGAGCTACGGCATACACCGCTGCGATAATATACATGAACGGTATGAACTTTTTGCCATTTCGCTTGAGGTGCAAAAAAGAGATCATGAATAGCATTCCCGCAATTGGGACTAAGGCACTAAATACATAAACCGAATATCTCTCCAAGTCGGGAAAATCAAAGAACAGGAACCTACCCGTATAGCCTAAAATGTTTGTTTGGGTAAGAAACACGAACGTAATGTATACAACATAAAGAATGTATGTTTTTTCTTTCGTGCTTATAAAAATAAACAGGTTATACAATAGCATTGCAAGCATAATGCCAGCATACAATCCAAATAAAGTATCCTTTTTTGATGATGATTGTTGAACAAAACTCGAATTACCAATTTCAATTGGAAGTTGAATCATATCACCACTACTAATCTTTAAGTAGACTGTTTTAGTATTCCCCTTTTTAATGGAAACAGGAAAGATGAAATTTTGATTTTTAACAACACGATCTTTGCACGCTACTGTATCACCATAAGAATATTTAGCGGAATTTGAAATAGAAGGATCATAGAATTCAATTCGGTCAATTGCAGGTTGGATCACATTTACAAACAATTCTTCTGATTCAGACAGATTGGCAATGCTTATTTTGACCCAGTAATTGTAAGAGGTAATACCCAAATTTGGTATTCTGGACGAACCCTTGACAAACTTGGAATTTCTGAGTACATCATCAAAATTCAAAGAAGCTGTTGAATCACAATATATTGACAGGTGTTTTCCAATATATCCAGAATTATCTGAGGCTACGAAAACAGTATCTAAGTTTTCGCGAGCGCACAAATGGCCTGAAAGAGCCAAAAGCAGAGAGAGGTATAGGGTTTTAGCCAAAATGTTCTTTGTTACAAGAACTTTTTTACGCTTGGTTAGACTAAAAGGTTATATGTTACAACCAATTGAGATCCGTTAATTGTTTCTTTGACAAATTGGGTATTACCTGCTCGTATCGAAAAAATGCGCTCGCGGTGCTCAGACGAAGCGCTTTTTAAGGAGGGTATATCATCAATAATCAACAGGCTCGCAGTATGCCGCTCATTCGGGTATTGAAAAGTCCCGTTAGCCCCCAATTCTGGCACAATTTTAAAACCCATTGAACTGGCCATATCCTTAGTGTACGGTGCCGCAAGACCTACCAAGTATGCAATATTCAATTTGTCAGATATAGCTACTGAAGTTCGAGTTAGAAGAGGACTAATTCCTTTACCAAATACTTTCTTCGCGTTCCAAAGCCCACAAAGCTCGCCAATACCAGTAGTATACTTTTCTCGAAGCCAACCGGAAATATTTGGTTCAATATAGTTCAATGCTTCGTCCAATGGTAAAATGGAATTGTCGGAAGACAGGTGGATTCGTGCACCCCCTACCATTGTTTTGTCAATAGAGTTAAGGGCCGCAAGGACTAAAATATTTTTTTGATCTTTCCATGTCGGCTTGCCAGAAGTGACATTTTCTATACCGTATTCTTTAAGAAGAATTTTGTGACCAAAGGAAAATTCATCACATAAATCTGGTCTTCGGTCTGCCCAAAATGCAATCAGTTCAATATTCACACCTCAAGAATTTTAGCAGAAACTGGAACACGAAGTGTCTTTTCTGGATCAAAAGCCACTTTATGAACTCTGAATAGAAATACAGGCACCGTTTTTTCAACTGGCGTGAATAACACATCAAATTGAGCCTTCATTTCCTTTAATTCACCAAGTTCTGATTCATTCAAAAAATTATTTTTATCGCTTTCAAGCAAGCTAAACAGAGAAAGCACAAATGTCATAGGTTGAATTCCGATGTGAAGTTCGGTTGCCTTAAGCCAATATCGTTGTATAGTTCGACCAGCCGCAACCAAATCATTATAGTTGTAGCTTTGGACAAAAATACAGACTATAGCACTGCTGTTTTCGATTGCATCAATAGAAATCCTTTCAAATCCCTTTCCCAAGCCGAGATTCTTAAGGAACTGAATTGGCTTGTACCTTTTTGCGATCTTTAGCGCAGCATTATCTGCTGGGGCGAGAAGCAAATGTTCTACCTCTATCCCAGTCCTCCATTTTAAACTTTCTTCTTTAGTCCAACGCAGTTCGTTAATAAAAAACTCATGGTGCGCCTGCTCGTTTTGAAGACGAATTCTATCACCACTTCTAATAATATTCCCTATATCTGTTATGAGTCCGAGTTCTTCAATTGTTTTTACTAAACACTGGTTATTAGGCTTAAGAATATCCTCTAGCGCCGTTTTTTCCAAGGTGCTTAATTGACGATTCGAACCCGTTTTTCTATTAGTCCTGCGTTTTGGAATCTGCGCAATCAATGCATCTTCTGATAGTAATTCTTCGTGCCAGTTTTCTAGAGCAATTACACATATTAATGGGAAATTACTTTCTTCAAAGACCTTAATGTTTGGTTTCAAACGGTATGCTATCATTAGCAAGGATATGTTCTCTATAAGGGCACCAATCCCTAGTATGCTAGAGTATCCAAGGTTGTCTCCAACAGATGCATTGTACTCCTTATCAAGAAATATACAGATACTTTTCTCTCTTAATACAAATTTCCATTTTTGATTGTTGCCTGGACTTGGAGACTCGATTGCCTTGTTGAGAATGTCAATTACAATTTCTCTTTCGAACACTTCTCGCTCTTCCTTCTCAACTATTTCCCAATTGAAATTTGGATTAAGAATTTTAAGCTCAGGTTCTATTTTTTTCTCCCTGGATGTATAATTACTAGAAGTTTGGTCAAAAATATCTAGATAATGTCGGCCACTTTCAACCTTCTTGCCGAGCAGTATGTTGAGAGCATATGATGCTGCAATGCCACCTCCGATTTGTACTTCGGATCCAAGTTGGGGCCAGCTAGTGATGGAAGACTCAATCTCAAGTGCAGATGCCGCCATCCGCTCAGATATGTTGTCTATTCCTGCAAATGGCAGAATATATGGAAGCTTTTCCTTTGACCCTTTTAACGATTTTAGATATTGATAGGACAAATTCTCATCTATCAATCCATGCAATAGCGGATATTCGGGCGTCAGATCGAAGCGCTCTATGTCAATCATTCCACGATCGCTTGTATCCATTACAACAGGCACTCTTAGTTTCTTGGCTATTTGTCTACTGTGTATTTTTATTTCAACACTATCGCACTCCTCAATAAGAACATCTATGTTTCCATCTTTGGTAAAGAACTCATGAATATTGTCTTCATTTATTCCATCATAATAACACGTGACTTTTAAAAAAGGATCCAACTCTGCTATTTCTCTTGCGACAATTTCTACTTTAGGTAAGCCTAAGTTTAGCACAGAAGTTCTAATTCTGTTCATGTTGCTTAGTTCCAATGTGTCAAAATCAGCTAGCCTTATTTCGCCAGCGATTCTCTGTGTAGCGATTGCCATAGCAACGGAGTGCCCAACAGACAATCCAATAATTCCAACCTTTTTTGTCCCTAATTTTTTCTGTTCTTCAGGAGTTATTTTATATAAATTTCGCACAGTGCGGACTCGAATAAATTCTTCAGCATCCAACAAATGAACAACGCGATTTCGCCATGGGTAAAAAACCCAAACACCGTATCGCTCAGGTTCAGTTGGTCCAAGGTGCTCATAAACTAATTTATTTATTTCCGATTCAGAGAATTTCTTAAATGGATATTTCAAACGCACTAGATCTTGGAGTTGCAAGTGGATCGAATCTATTTTGGTAGAGCCTGATTTTAATATACGGTAGAATTCTTCCAAGTCTGTAGAATTCGAAAGTCTAAGAATTTTAACACAATAAAAAGATGTGTCAGCAGTCGGAACGGAAAGGTGCTTCATGATATGTGCAAAATTACAACCTGTACATTTTACAATGTGTAATAAATTTTAGAAGCTTCATTGAATGTTGTATGTCCAGATTATCTTCTGTTTCACACAGCGCATTCAAAGAACGGAGGAAGTGAACTGACTTTTACTCGATATGTGCGACCCAATGTAAAACACACTGCAAATTTGTCTGATTCATTTGAAGTTCTTGTATAATTTGATTCGGATTTAGTTCAATGCTGTATTTAAGCAGGGCTCTACTATATGCATGGGCGAATCTAAGCATTGATAGTTCAATGGTTTCAATGTTCGTGCCCCAATCCATTTGTTGTACATACAATTTTGAAAAATTTTGCACGTCCAGCACAGTATTCACAGAACTACTAGGAACTGTGACTAGCCCATAATAAATCCTTAGAAAGAAATCTACTTGAACTTTTGGTTCCATCTAGTCAAATCTACAAATTTTGGAGATAAAAAATCTCCGCTATCAGTTAATTTTCCTGCCCACCCCTTACTTCACTATTCTTTTGATGCTACAACCCATGGGTCTGGTGTCGTTTGGATCTATGGTTTTGCCGGCAGTCATGTTGCTCATGGCATTGCTCAAATAGGGGCTCTTGGCGTCTTTCGGATTGGCACTCGTTTCGTCGATCGCCCCGCGGTATGCCAATTTTAAGTCTTTGTCGAACAAAAATACATGCGGCGTAGTGCGAGCGCCAAACGCATCGGCCAAAACAGAATTCTGGTCCAATACATACGATACATGGCCAAATCCATTGGCGGTGGCCCTGGTTTTCATGTCGGCCATGTTGTCGCCCTTCTCCCGCTTCGCCT
The DNA here is from genome assembly GCA_034439875.1 of Flavobacteriales bacterium. Taxonomy (GTDB): domain Bacteria; phylum Bacteroidota; class Bacteroidia; order Flavobacteriales_D; family Sanyastnellaceae; genus JAWXBG01. The sequence continues at coordinate 1,506 of JAWXBG010000232.1, read as the reverse complement.
CATTGCTGTTTACCAACACCATCCCTATGTTCTGCATCTCACACAACTTGCGCAACTCAGCGTACTTCACCTCCCAACCCTCACTGTCGTCGCTACCCACCACAAAAGGACAGGTATTGCAAGAAAAGATAACCAATAAGCCATTGTCCTTCTTCAGGTCGTTCAAACTCATCTGTGTTCCCGAAATGTCGTCCATCTTCAACTCCGCATTAGGTGCTTTGGCCCCTAGAGCCAACGTCTCTGGATCGGAAGGTAGCATAAACGCAAAGGCAAATACCAAACTCAAGGCTCCGCCTGCAAATAACATTTTGTTTTTCATGGTCGTGGGGTTGTGTGTGTCATTTCTTTTCTAAGCGCCAAACCTAAGGCACTTTTTCATTGCCTAGACTCACAATAACAGTTTTTTGCGACTTTGGTTCACCAATCAAACCAAAAAGGCCACCCCGTTGGATGACCTTTCATGGAATAAATGAAAACAATTAAACTATCTAATATCTCTACATGAGAACTTACACACTTTTGTACGTGATCTGCAAAGGAAGAGGTTACAATGGATAGCTATTTATGTCCCAAAAAAAACTGGAATACCGGCTAGAGACCTCATTTTCAAAAATCAAGGAAACTTAAAAATAGCCCCCGACCCACCAGGTAAAAAACAACCTCAAAGCGTTTTCGGTGATGGACCAGGGGCCTAATTGCCCCCATTGGGGTCAAATAATACGGTTCGTGTATGTGTAATGCGGTTCATGTAGCTGTAATACTGTTTATGTATCTGTATTAGTCCAATTCCGTTTCGCTCCATTGGCCTGTAACAGCTACTCTCACGGCATTTACCATTTCGTGCATGCAAGATGCTGCAGCGCATTACCCAAAAAAAACTTCCAATGCGCAATGCAGCATGGACTATAGTAATAAGCAGAATCGGTATAATCGTCCAATTCCGTTTCGCTCCATAGGCCTGCAACAGCTACTCTCCCGGCATCCTGGAGCGCATTACCTAAACAGACTTCCAATGCGCAATGCAGGATGGCCTGTTTCATAAGCAGAATGGCTACAGTACGCATCCTGCTTGTAAAGGCAACCGCCAAAAAATGGAGCCCGAACTATGTTATAAAAGCGCAGTGGCATATGCCATTGGAGTATCCCCTAAGAAGCCGAGGGTGTGAGAAGGGTATTGGTACATTGGGGACACCTATGTGGTATTATTCCAATCGCAAATGAAGGGTGGTGCATAGAAGTGTTTCTAAGGTATTGCCCGTATCTTGATAAGGAGGGGATTTTGGAATGCAATTTTTTTCGTGATGGGGTTCCTTGATTTCTGTTTGTGCGAACCACCGTGCACAGCGCACCGCAGTTTGGTATTGTATAATGAAAGCGCCCCCCCAAAAAGATTAAACCCACGGAAGGCCCATGGGCATTGCTGTGATGTCAGAGGGTTTTCTCCTGTGGATCTCCGGTGTCTCTCCCGTATGTCTCCCGTGTATATCCCGTGTATATCCCGTGTAT
>JAWXBG010000231.1:0-3876 GCA_034439875.1 Flavobacteriales bacterium | reverse complement strand
TCACGCGATGGAGATATCGGAATTCATAGGTCGAACTATTACTTTGCTCCATCGTGTAGATTCGAGAATCCCGCAGCGCATTAACCTCAAGACACTTCCGATGCGCAATGCGGGATTATTTGAGGGTGTATATTCATACATCAAGAATTAAAATCGAGAAAGTGCTGGATATCAAAGGGGGTTAGCGCTTCATCGGGAATCCCAATGCGGATTCTGAGTTAAAGGAGTTTTTTCACAACCTGCCGCTTCACTCCATTGGTCTATAACAGATAATCCAACGTCATTTACCACTTCATGCATATAAACCCGAATCACGCCATTGAGGCATCGGAATTCATTGGACGTGTTATGTGTTCCCGCAGCGCATTACTATCAAGGTAATGCCAATTCGCAATGCGGGTTGGACTATTTTATAAGCAGAATTGGTATGGGTTGGACAATGAAAGCTGAACCTAACTTTTTCAAGACACGCATTCACCGGCAAGAATGGACACAATTGATTTTGCTACTCCTACCATAATATAAAAAATTTAATTGAAGAAAGGGAAAATGTTTAGGGAGGTTAGAGTTTTTGAATGAATGGCTTTAGTTGAAAAGCTTTTCTAAGCCTCAAAAGTTGTCTAATCGAGGGCGTGAAATACTGCGATTTTGAGCTCCAGAAAATATCAGGTGGCCGAAAGAAGTTGTTGTTGGCAGTCTGAGTAGACGACAGTTTTTTCAATTCTCGGAATCTTCGTGTTTATATCCGAGAAAGGAGAGAATAACTTGCCGAGGACTCAGGGATTGACTTTCTTGCTTTCAAAGGCCGAGGATATCGCTTCATTGTGCCGTTCAAGTACTACATTCGCGACCTCAATTCAAGTTATGTCTAAAGTGAAGATAGGAGTCATTCGTGAAGGAAAAGTGCCCCCAGATTTTAGGGTGCCACTGACTCCAAAACAATGTGTAGAAGTGCAAAGAATTTTCCCTAATGCGGAAATAATTGTTCAACCTAGTCCTATCAGAAAGTTTAAAGATGAAGAATACATCTCTCTGGGCATAAAAATGCAGGAGGATCTCAGTGATTGCGATTTGCTCATGGGAGTTAAAGAAGTTCCAGTGCAACAGTTGATCCCTTCCAAAACATATTTGTTTTTTTCACACACGATCAAAAAGCAACCACACAATGCGAATCTTATGCGAGCATTACTCGATAAAAAAATACGCATGGTGGATTACGAAACATTGAAGGGACAGGATGGAAAAAGATTGATTGGTTTTGGTCGCTATGCCGGTATAGTTGGCACTTTTGAAGGGTTTCGATTGTATGGTAAGAGACATGGATTGTATGATTTGAAATCTCCAAATGATTGTGAGGACAGAGTAGAGATGGAGCTTGAAATGAAAAAAATTGATCTTCCAAAAGATTTAAAGATTGTTGTCTCAGGATTTGGAAGAGTGGGTCACGGAGCGGAGGAGATTCTGAAACTGCTTCCGATTAAAAGAGTGAATCCCGAGACATTTTTTGGAAAAACAGAAGTACCGGTATATGTACATCTGGACAGCCAGGAGTATTATGAAAGAAAGGAGTTTGGAGGATTCGACAAAAAGGATTTCTACCTAAGTCCGGAAAAGTATCATAGCACACTTCCAGATTATGTGCGACGCGCAGATATGTACATTGCATGTCACTTATGGGCTGGGGGTAATCCCGTGTTGTTGCCTGCTGAAGCATACAATCATCCAGATTGGAGATGCCAAGTGATAGCCGATATTAGTTGCGATACCAACGGTCCTATAGCTTCGACGATTCGTGCTTCGAAGATTTCGGATCCATTTTATGGATACAATCCAAAGACTGGTTCTGAAGGAGATTTTATGGATGATTCTACAGTTGCAGTAATGGCCATAGATAACCTTCCTTGCGAACTTCCAAAGGATGCATCAGAAGCATTTGGGGCAGAACTCATTGAAAAGGTATTGCCACTTTTATTGAATGAAGATCCAAATCAAATTATTTGGAAAGCAACAGAAACCACATTACAAGGAGAACTTACTCCGCATTTCGAATACTTGTCGGAGTACGCTGGTTTATCTTGATTCACACTTTCTGAAAAACTATTGCGCTGCGAATGTGAACGTAATAGTTCCAGATTGTTTTCTATCGTTTCCATAGTCGAAACGCCATTTGTAGGCATATGCTATAGAATCTTCTCTCAAGCAAGCTGAGGAGCTAGATTTTGCATCGTCGATTGTTGCATTGGTCACTTTGCCAGTTTGATCTACGTCGATTTTCACAACAACTTTTCCGCCCACTTGACATCTATAAGTGGGTTTAGGTCGACCGCCAGTAGGATTGCGTCCCTTAAGATCATATTCCACTGCTACATTTCCGGTGCTGCTTTTATCAGAACCTTTAGTCACATGCTCAAAATTTTCGCGTGGAGTCGTGCTCTTATCTTTTTTGGGTAAATCTTGTTTGGGTATTGATTTATGATTCTGAGCAAGAATTGCCCTTTCATCTGCTTCGCGTTGGGCAAGTTCCGCATCAACTTCTTGGGCGATTTGCTCCTTTGTTTTACCTCTGTAATCCACATTCTCTCGAACCCTCTCACTATTGGCACTTGCTACCAAATTCCGAACTTCTTCGCTCATCAGGGGATCTTGAGAATCATCAGGAACCGGAATTTCAATTTCCAGAATGCTGATCTCAACTTCTTCAAAAGGACTTTTCGTTTCAATCACTTCTTTTTGTGGCGCGGAGACAACCATGTAAGAAACGAATAACCCGAAAATGTGCGCCAGCAGCGAAATGATCACTGCAATGTAGATCGCTTCATTTTTGGGCCGTTGAGACGAAATGAGCGCATCTAGTTTTTGAATTTTAGTATTCACCGAGTTTGTTGACGTCACCTGAGCCTGATTTCTTTTCTTTAGTTATGCGAGGGTTGCCTCTATACATAAGATTGCCTGATCCACTCAACGAAAAGCCGAGTTCCTCTGTTGCATACACATTGACATCTCCTGAACCCGAATTTTCTATTTTCACACGTTTGGCCTGCAAATCCAGTGCCCGAATGTCTCCACTGCCATTTAGATGAAGGTCGAGATCCGTTGCACTTCCTCCAATTAGGATAGTCCCGCTACCATTTAAACTGATCTTGAGTTGATTAGCGTTTCCTTTCACATCTATATTTCCACTTCCTGAAAGTGATATAGATGAATTTTCGAGAACCAATTCATCTTTTCCCACAATCTCACCGCTTCCATTAAGTGCAATCTGATTCAATGGCAAATCAGTGTATAAGTCCAATGTTATCGGGGTGTATTTCCCCATGCATTTGTTTGATTTGATTACCAGCACGCCATCCACGATATCTGTACTTAAAACCTCTGCAACATTGCTTTGGGCCAATAAGTTGATGGAGCGTTCGTGCTCATTATCAGTATGATGGATTACCAAAGTTGCCGGAAAGTCGAGATTCACTCCGTTGAATTCTTTGAGTTTTCTCGTACTATCCAATAGGTTGCCTTCACCCTGTATACAGGGTCCTGAACAAGAAAATAAAATGAGGATGCTGAAAATGAGGTATTTCATGAATTTCAATAAGATAGGAGACAAAAATACGATCCTATGGCAATTTTGGAACGAAAGGCGTTTGAACCCGTGTTTTGCAGTTGGAAGTGCAGTGATTCGTTAAACCCAGAATCCGCATTGGGATTCGCTATGAAGTGTTAATACCATTTATCCCGCATTACGCATTAGGGGAGTTTTTGTAGAATGCGTGCGGGATTCTAAAATCTAAGCGATAGAATACTGCATTCATCGGCAAAATGAGGGTGCAATTTTTCTATCGCTTGATTTGGGTTTATGTATCTGTAATAGTCCAATTCCGT
>JAWXBG010000230.1:0-16070 GCA_034439875.1 Flavobacteriales bacterium | reverse complement strand
TCCCGAATCACGCGATGGAGATATCGGAATTCATAGGTCGAACTATTACTTTGCTCCATCGTGTAGATTCGAGAATCCCGCAGCGCATTAATCTCAAGACACTTCCAATGCGCAATGCGAGATTATTTGATGGTGTCTATTCATACCTCAAGAATAAAAATCGAGAAAGAGCTTGATATCCAAAGGGGTCAGCGCTGCATTAGATTTCCAATGCGGATTATGGTTAAACCGTATAACAAGAAGAGATCAAAAAAAGACACATAAAAAAAGGGGCATTGAAGCCCCTTTTTTTTCTTTCATAATTCTATTACTCAACTACAATTTTTGTACTTCTCACCGATTCTCCACCCACCACATTGATGGTGTAGATACCCGGTATAAGTTGGTTTACATCGAGAGTGACAAAGTCGTTGGTCACTTTTTTCGAAATCACGAGTTCCCCGATTGCATTGATCACTTCAACCGTTCCACCTGTCAAACCTTTAATAGCAATATTGATTTGATCGTTTGCTGGATTAGGATAAGCCGTTATTCCATTTTCGAGGAATTGCTCGAATACGTTCGGCTCAACCACTAAATCAGTAGTTATGCAGTAGTACACAATATCGTTATCATCAGCTGGATCTTCATCACCTCGCACGTGCAAACCTGGTTCTGTATCTCTTTGGAAGATCATGTGAACTTTGTCGTCAACAACAGGAGCAAGTGAACAGAACACATATTCGTATCCATCGAAATCAAGATCTGGAGTGAGGTCTATTGGAGTTTCTGACCAAGTCTCACCATTGTCTTCGGACTTCACAATAAATACGTGTCTAAAATTCTGATCACCGTTGTCATGTGTTTCCACAATTCCAGAGAAGGTGACATACAGAGTTCCATCTTCACCCTGTGCAGCACTTGGAAAACCTGACATGCTCACAAAATACAGAGGGATGTTAGCACCATCAGCGGCCAATTCTATAACACCACTATCATCAAGATCAGGAATACCCGTAATTGTAAGACCTGCATTATCGTCAAGACCTTCATTCCAATATGACAGGCCATTTGTACCTGGGAAGTAACTGAAATTCGCATCAGTCAGATCATCATCGGTGTAGAACATATCTCCCCACCAAGCATGAACAATTTCATCTGAATCGATGAATAGTGCACCTGATTGATCCGTGTTATAAATAGTGTCTGCAACGGCATCCTCATTGAGATCAATACCGGTATCTAGCACATACATATCTACAGGGAAGTCCACCAAAATGCGTTTGTTCCATGTTGTTCCATTGTCATCTGAGATCATTATGAATGAATCTCCGAGATCATTGAATTCAGCAAAAGCAACTTTATCTCCTCTCGAAAAAATAGCGTAAGTGTCACCTTGGAAACCTGTAAATTGAGTTCCATCAATTTCAGGAAGAAGAACTGCTTGTTGATCCCAAGTAGCGCCACCATCAAGTGATCTCCAATACAAAATAGCACCATCTAGACCTTCATATTCGGTACCGGTATTTGCTACTGGTTCAGTTACACAAATCAAGTGAATACTATTTCCATCCGGACCACCCGTAACGGCGCGAGGCCACAACAAATCTCTGTCGGTAGGGTTAGGAATACTCACTTGAGTCCAACTACCCGTAGAACCCAGATCTTTGGAAATCATTACGAGATCCAAGACTCCATCGTGCGTAATAATCACTTCCTTGCTAGAACCAGTATGCATTACAGAAGGCCATCCGACGCGTGTTTCCTCTGCTCTTTGATAAGGCCACTCTGGCAACCAATCACTGCCATCGGAAAAGTTGTACCCGGTGCCGCGATCTGTCCAATCAACATCTTGCGTACTAAAAGTAAAGCCAGCACTCAACTGCGATCCTGTTTGTGCAAGTCGGTTTTGAACGCTTGAGTTACTTTGAAGGTCATAGCGTGTTACACCTACTACTTCTTCGTAGAATTGAACTCTTTGAGCAACTTCAGGTTTTATTTTACCTACCTTACTTGTGTTTGCGGGAGTCATATCCGCGGAAGGCATCGACTCGGCCACTCTAAGTTTGGGGTAAGCTTTATACTGACTTTTCGTCAATTGGGGTAGATCGGAAGCCCTCTGTGCCATAGAGAGTGATGCAATGGCAAGACCCATTGATAATAAGTAGAGTTTTTTCATGTGTATTAGAATATTTTGAGGTTTTAAAAGGTTGCTGCAATTTAGTCAATTTTCATAAAGATACTATTTCTTATGACATTTTCATTTCTACCTACCGACATTTGCCGACCCATTTTTTGAAATAGATATGAATGCAGAAGTGATAGCAATAGGAGATGAATTATTGATCGGACAGGTTATAGACACCAATTCAGCATGGATCGGACAACAGCTAAATACCATTGGTTTAGATGTTTTGCGCGCTATGAGCATTCGAGATCGTCGAGACGACATTATAGAGTCCCTTGACCTCGCACTGAGTCGGGTGGATATTATTTTAATAACTGGCGGCCTTGGTCCAACCAAAGACGACATTACTAAACAAACACTATGTGAATACTTCGGAACAGAACTAGTTCTAAATGAAGTCGTTTTAGAAAGAATAAGTAGCTTTTTCAGCAGTCGGGGTATAAACATGCTCGAGGGAAACATTCATCAGGCAATGTTACCTGAAGCCTGCACTGTTATAGACAATCTGCTCGGCACCGCGAGCGGCATGTGGTTCGAAAAAGATGGAAAAGTGATTATCTCCATGCCGGGAGTTCCACATGAGATGAAAGGCATGATGGCATCTTCAATTTTACCGGCCTTAGCCAAGAGATTTGTAGGAGATGAAATCATTCACAGAACCATCCTTACGTATGGTATTGGAGAATCACTTTTAGCCCACAAGATCCAACATTGGGAAAATTCATTGGGGGACAAAAAAATTAAGTTGGCCTACCTTCCAGCTCCAGGAATGGTGCGCCTGCGGATGACTTTACACGGTACAAAGAGAAAAGAAATGCAGGACCTTTTGAATGAAACGGAAAAAGAAGTTTTTCCGATTATTCAAGAATATATTTATGGCTACGACAACGATAGTTTAGGTCACATAATAGGTCGCTTGCTCGTAGAAAATAATTCCAGTCTTGGATTGGCGGAAAGTTGCACAGGAGGTTACATTAGCCACATAATTACCTCAGTGCCGGGTTGCAGCAGGTATTTCTATGGGTCAATTGTACCCTATCAAGTAGAAATAAAAGAAAAAACAGGACTTGCCAAAGCCGAAACCCTATTTCATTCGGGAGCAGTATCTGAGCAAACAGCCATCGAAATGGCAAGAGGAATTATGTCTATCATGGGTAGCAATTTCTCGTTAGCCACTACAGGAATTGCAGGTCCAGACGGAGGCAACGCAGAAAACCCAGTTGGCACCATTTGGATCGGAATCGGCAGTCCGAGAGGAGTTCGGGCTGTAAAACACAATTTTGGCAAAAACCGAGAACGCAACATCCAAATGGCAGCTCAGGGGGCATTATTCATGCTTCGAAAAGAAATTATCGGGACTTTTGCACAGGATTGAGTTAAATGTGCTTTCTTTGCACCCCGAAAATTTGGGAAGACTAATACAGAAAGACATGGCCAGAGTTTGTCAGATTACAGGAAAAAAGACCATCACCGGAAACCGTGTGTCGCACTCTAATGTTAAGACTAAGCGCACGTTTCTGCCTAACCTCCAATACAAAAAGTTTTGGTTGGAAGAGGAAAAAAGATGGGTACAACTTCGTGTTACCCCAAAGGGCATGAAGACCATTAATAAAATTGGTTTGGCTGCTGCATTGAAAAGAGCTGCTGACGCTGGCTTAATTGCCTAATAAAGAATATTTTACATGAAAATAAAACGCCATTGTCGGGATTGATGATGGCGTTTTTGCTTCCAAAATACACCGCTAATTTTAAGGCAAAATGCGGGAACTGCCGAATATAAGCGTTCTCTTGATATATTTGCCGCCCTTAATTTTGACGTATCTAACAATTTGCTTTTATGCAGAATAAATCGATTATTTGGCTTTTTATAAGCCTTCTTGCTCTTGCCACGTTGTATGTATTTTCATTCAGCTTGGCTACTCGCAGTTATGAAAAGCAGGCAAAGGCCTATGCGTTAAGTTATGCTGATTCGCTTGAGCAAACGGGTTTAACCGGCACACAGCTAGATTCTGCTGTGGCGGCTCTCGAGAAAAAATATCTGCGCGATAGCTCGGAGGCGAAAATTTACCCAGTAATGGGTCATAGCTACAGCTACTTGAAAGAAAATCAATTGAACCTTGGTCTCGACTTGAAAGGTGGTATGAGTGTGACCCTCGAGGTTTCATTACCTGATTTGGTAATTGCTTTGAGTGACGACAACTTAAACCAGAACTTCAGAAATGCGGTGGCCAAAGCTCGTCAGATGCAAAGCAGTTCTACTGACGATTACATCACACTTTTCGAAAAAGCTTGGAAAGAAGAAAATGCCGGAACAGAGTTGTGGAGAATATTCAGCAGCACTGAAAAGATGGATAAGTTTCCACCTAAAAGCACAGATGAGGAAATCATCAAAGTGTTGAGGCAAGAAGCTGAAGACGCGATCAACAATACCGAAAACATTATTCGCAAGAGGATTGACCAATTTGGTGTAACACAACCAAACGTACAAAAACTTGCTATGAGCGGTCGTATCTTGGTAGAGTTGCCTGGTGTAGACGATCCAGACCGCGTGAGAAAGCAATTGAAAGCAACTGCAAATCTTGAATTTTGGGAAACGTATTTCGCTTCAGAAGCACTCCCAATGATTAAAGTGGTGAATGATGAGTTGGGAAAAACACTTCATCCTGAACTATTCTTGCAAGACAGCGCTGATATAAAAGCCGCTTCAGACTCATCGGCACTTGCTAGTGATACGCTAGCCAAGGATACATTATTGGCGCAAGCAGACTCCTTGGATACAAAAGCAGATTCGTTGAGTGTAGAAGATGCTCGTAAAAAGAATCCACTTTTTGCATTGCTCAATCCACAGGTGCCCGGCAACGGAAGTGCTATTGGATACGCACTTTCTTCAGATACAGCGCGCATCAACAGAATGTTGGCTACACCTGAAGCGAAAAGAAGTCTTCCTGCTGAAATGAGATTACTTTGGGGTTCTAAAGTGGAACAAAACATTGCAACACTTTATGCGATCAAGGATGCTTCATTGAAAAATAAAGCTCCACTAGATGGTAGCAGCATCATTGATGCTCGTCAAGATTACAGGCAGATTACAGGGGAAGTGATTATATCGATGACAATGTCCGCAGACAAAGGCGCCCCTATCTGGAGAAGAATGACAGAGAAAGCCGCTGCTGAAAACAAACGTTGCATTGCAGTGACAATGGATAATTTGGTATTGACTGCACCAAGCGTGAATGAAGCCATTCCAAATGGAAGATCAGAAATCTCGATGGGCAGTGGCACTGATAGAAACCTTCAAATTGCTGAAGCAACAGATATCGCAGGTCTTCTGAAAGCGGGATCACTTCCTGCACCTTCTCGAATTGTAGACGAAGTAACCGTGGGACCAACACTCGGAGAAGAAAATATCAAGAGTGGTTTTTGGTCGTTCATATTCGCTTTCCTCGCCATCCTAGTCTATATGATATTTTACTATGCTTGGGCTGGAGTTGCTGCGAACATTGCCCTTATAGCAAACTTATTCTTCTTGATGGGAGCTTTGGTTTCGATGGGAGGTGTGCTAACAATGCCGGGTATCGCAGGTATCGTCCTTACCATTGGTATGGCGGTAGACGCAAACGTAATTATATATGAGCGTGTGCGTGAAGAACTTCGCGGTGGTAAATCCGTGGCTGCAGCATTAAAAGATGGTTACGCCAAAGCACTATCGGCAATTATAGATGGTAACGTTACCACGTTCCTCACAGGTCTGGTTCTTTACATTGTAGGCTCCGGTCCTATTCGCGGATTCGCCACAACCTTAATGATCGGTATCGTAACGTCTCTTTTCACAGCTCTTGTGATCAGTCGTTTGGTTTTCTACTATCGCCTTGATCGCAAGAAAACAATCTCATTCGATACCAACATTACACGCAATTGGTTTACGAATTTCAAATACGACTTCGTAGGAAAGAGAAAGCGTTTTTACATTTTGTCTGCCGTCCTTATCTCTTTGGGTATTGGTTCGTACTTCACTCAAGGATTTAACTACGGTGTTGAATTCGATGGTGGAACATCCTTTACGGTAAATTTCGATCAACCTGTGGAGGCCGAAGCCATCAGAAATGCACTGAATCAGAATCTAGGGTCGGACGCCGTAAATACAGTACAAACTGTGGCTGCGAGCGACAAAACCTTCAAGATTGTAACGTCATATATGATCAATAGCACCGATCAAAATCAGGAGGTATTGATCGAAAGTAAGGTGAAAGATGCTTTGTCCACCTTGAATGTAGCCTATGCTCATCCATTCGCAAAAGTGAACAAAGTTGACCCTTCCATGAGCGACGACTTCAGAAGAGACGCCGTTCTTAGTACAATCTTCGCACTGCTTATCATTGGTATTTATATTACTATTCGATTCAGAAGATTCAATTATGCCGTTGGTGCAACCATTGCACTTTTCCATGACGTTTTGATGGTGCTTGCGGCATTCACTCTCTTGAAAGACATTGTTCCTTTCTCTATGGAAGTGAATCAGGTGTTCATTGGAGCGCTACTCACCGTGGTCGGATACTCCATCAACGATACGGTCGTAATCTTTGACAGGATCAGGGAATATTTTGGTGCAAGAAAAAATATTGATACCAAACAACTAATCAATGACGCATTAAACAGTACACTCGGACGTACCATTAATACTTCCATGACCGTATTCATTACCCTTTTGGTGATGTTTATTTTCGGAAGTGATGACATCCGCGGTTTCTGCTTCGCATTGCTAATCGGTGTTGTTTCCGGTACATATAGTACTCTTTTCATCGCTGTGCCTGTAGTAGTTGATTTGGGAGCTGAATCAAAAAGTGGAGCAGCTATTCGTACCAAAGCAAGCGAAAATGTGGCTAAAGCAACTGCCTAAATCACACCTAATATAACATTGAAACACCGGTCGCAGCACCGGTGTTTTTTTTTTTGCTCCAATGTTTACCCATGTTTTTTCATACTCATACATTTGCCCTTATGAGTCCAGAACAATTGATCGCCATAGCCCTCTGCTTTTTCGCAGTGGCGTTGGCTTATAGTTCGGTCGGTCATGCAGGAGCCTCGGGATATTTGGCAATAATGGCATTGTGGGCCTTCGCTCCTTCCGAAATAAAAACGACCTCTCTACTGCTCAACATCACAGTTTCCGCCATTACAGCATTCCAATTTATTCGAAGAGGTTATTTCGACAAACAGGTGTTTATTGCATTCGTCATATTCTCCATTCCTATGGCTTGGCTTGGAGGGTATATTGAATTGGAAGAAAAAACTTTCAAAGTGATGGCAGCCTGTTTCCTTTTGTTTTCCGCCACATATATGATCGTAAAACATATTGCCAAATTGGAAATCAGGAAGGTTTCAGTCATAATGTCGAAATCCTATATGTATCCAATAGGTGGTGTGATAGGTTTTATATCTGGTTTAATTGGAGTTGGAGGAGGTATCTTTTTGTCGCCCATTCTCTTTCTTTTTTCCAATCTCACACCTCGCACCATATCGGGAATCTCCGCACTTTTTATCCTTGTCAATTCTATCTTGGGTCTATTCGGACATCTCAGTTCAAGTGCAGAAATTTCTTCTGAGATATACTGGTGGCTCATCGCTGTAGTGCCCGGTGGTTTAATTGGTTCTTATATGGGTTCTAAAAAGTTGTCGCCGAAAGCGATTTATATTTTGCTAACCATCATCCTCATTAGCGCCGGAATCAAAATGTTGTTAAGTATCTAATGCCATGTGTTCTTCACGGCTCGAAATCCGCTTAAATCTCTACCTTTGCACCATCAGTCATGAGTATAGGTGAAATCACATTGATCTTAGTTGCATATCTTTTGCTTTTCGGAGCAAAGGGTATACCCAGTCTAGCCCAAGGTTTGGGTAAGGCAGTATATCAATTTCGAAATGCCGCGAAAGATGTTCAAAATGAAATCATGACGAGTGCACGAAATATGGAGAATGAGTTGAATCTGGACAAAACAGATCAACCAAAACGTCCAGGACCGCCCATACAATCGCCGCCATTGCACGAAGATGATCATGAATCAAAGGATTTGAAGCCCGATCAAGAATTCTCATAGCGTCCATTTCTTTCATGCCCACCGAAGTTCTCATAGATCAAAACAGTGTAAAACTTCTTTACGATCCGGAGGCATTTAGGGCAATTTCATTCGAAAAAATTGTTTCAAGTATACCTTGGCAACAGAATAAAATATTTCTGTTTGGTAAAGAATACCTTGAACCACGACTAACATATTGGTGCGGGCCTTCATATAAATATTCAAGTATCACATGGCCTTCAACACCTTGGATCAACATTCTTCAGGGTATTCGGGAAGAACTTGAATTCAAACTGAATTTTCCATTCAATGCAGTGCTCTGCAATTATTACCGAAATGGAGCCGATAGTATGGGTTGGCATTCAGATAATGAGCCCGAAATAGATCAAATGATGATTGCTTCTGTTTCATTTGGAGAAACCCGGAGGTTTGGGGTTCGCGAAAGATCTTCTCGAGCTACTCAATCTTTTAACCTTCAACACGGTTCGCTCTTGATAATGGAAAATTTTCAGAAAGATTGGCAGCATTGCATACCCACATCGAAGCGACCTATGAATCCAAGGTTAAACCTTACCTTTAGGCACATTATCGCTCCAAAAAAACCATCGATGCCTTAAACCCAGAATCCCCATTGGAAATCTATTGCAGAGCTAACCCTCAAAGATATCAAGCCCTTTCTCGATTTTTATTCTTGATGTATGAATATACACCATCAAATAAAAATCTGGCGAGAGCACTTGCTATCTTTGGGGTTTAGCACTTCATAGCGAATCCCAATACGAATTCTGGGTTGAAAGAAACTAAATTTGCCATACTATGTCCGTTTCAAAAGACGTTCGTCGAGTTACCACCAATACACTTCTGGAAATGAAAACCCGTGGAGAGAAAATCTCCATGCTTACAGCCTACGATTTTTCTACTGCAAAAATTTTAGACGAAGCGGGTATTGATGTGTTGCTTGTTGGTGACTCTGCCTCCAATGTGATGGCTGGACACGAAACCACATTACCCATAACCCTGAACGAAATGATTTATCATGCAGGGAGTGTTGTGCGAGCCGCGCGCAGATGTTTGGTGGTTGTAGATCTCCCATTTGGGTCTTATCAAGGGAATTCTAAAGAAGCTTTGAATTCGAGTATTCGAATAATGAAAGAAAGTGGAGCACATGCCGTGAAGATGGAGGGAGGAAGGGAGATTCGAGAAAGTGTAGAACGCATTCTCTCGGCCGGCATACCCGTAATGGGACACCTCGGATTGACGCCTCAAAGCATATACAAGTTCGGTACCTATCAAGTAAGAGCTAAGGAAGAATTGGAAGCAGAGCGCCTCAAAGAGGATGCAAAACTCTTGAGTGATAGTGGCTGCTTCGCAATAGTGTTGGAAAAGATACCTGCTAGTTTAGCAGCAGAAGTAGCACAATCTATCGATGCACCTGTTATTGGAATTGGTGCTGGTGGCGGAGTAGATGGTCAGGTCTTAGTTGTAAATGATATGATGGGTATAACGCAAGAATTCAGCCCCCGCTTTTTGAGGAGATACCTCAATATGGCGGAACAGATGAACTCCGCGGTGAAGCAATATATTACCGATGTGAAATCGGGAGACTTTCCCAATGAGCGGGAACAGTACTAGTGCGAGAATAGAATTGAAGGACACTTTTGTCCATTGAACAATAAGTAAGATGTCAAACCAAGAACAATTTGCGCAAAAGCGCGCCTGGGTTCAAGCACCGAAAGAACCCATTGTCATGAGCACATTAGAAAACCTTCGAGTACTGTACGAGGACAATCACATCATTGTGATTAACAAAAGAAACAGCGACATCATACAAAGTGATATCAGCGGAGACACCACATTGTGCGAAGTGGTAAAATCTTATGTTAAGATGAAGTACAACAAGTCGGGCTTGGCATTTATAGGTACTGTCCATCGTCTTGATAGGCCTGTAAGTGGAGTGATTCTTTATGCTCGAACTACCAAAGCACTCAATCGATTGTCGAACATGTTCAAATATCGTGAAGTGCAAAAAACATATTGGGCAGTGGTAAAGGGCAGGCCCGAAAAAGAAGAAGACACAATTGTGAATTATCTCATTAAAGATCAAAATCAGAACAAAACGTTTGCGCACAAAACACCTGCTATCGATCGCAAAGAAAGTGAGTTGAGTTACAAAATTATAGGTGAAGGCACGCATTACACTTTTATAGAAGTCTATCCAAAGACCGGACGGCATCATCAAATTCGCGCTACTCTCAGTAGTCTTGGTTGCCCTATTAAAGGTGATGTGAAATATGGAAGTGCTCGAACCAATGAAAATGCCGCGATACACCTTCATGCGCGTAAAATCGAATTTATACATCCCGTAAAAAAGACTTCTATTACGATCATTGCGCCTCCACCAGAAGACGTCCTGTGGGACGAGTTTTTAAGGAAATCGTTGACCCCATGAACACCTTTAATGTAAAAAGGGAACCTATAAATCTTATCGCCTAACAGTGTGATAAGTCACAATAGAAAACATTGAAATTACATATTTTCGCAGCCTCGGAATAAACAATTGCAAGAATGAACGAACCAACAGAAAAAGTACAATGTCTGATCATAGGCAGTGGTCCCGCAGGATACTCAGCCGCTATTTATGCAGCGCGCGCCGACATGAAACCCGTTATGTATGAAGGCATACAGCCAGGTGGTCAGTTGATGGAAACTACAGAAGTAGACAATTTTCCAGGATATCCTCAAGGAATCAAAGGACCTGAAATGATGGAAGATCTCAAAACTCAAGCCCAGCGCTTTGGGTCTGATATTCGTTCTGGATGGGTAACCAAAGTTGATTTTTCGGGACCCGTGCATCTTGTAGAAGTAGACAATGGAAAACACACGATTGCCGCAGATGCAGTAATCATTGCCACCGGCGCATCTGCCAAGTGGCTCGGTCTTCCAAATGAGACAAGACTTCGCGAAGCAGGTGGAGGAGTAAGTGCCTGTGCTGTTTGTGACGGATTCTTTTATCGCGGACAAGAAGTTGCGATTGTTGGAGCAGGTGATACTGCTGCTGAAGAAGCTACCTATCTCGCAAAGCTTTGCAAAAAAGTATATATGCTTGTTCGCAGCGATAAGATGCGTGCATCAAAAGCAATGCAACATCGTGTGGAGAATACCACGAATATCGAAATACTTTGGAATTCAGAAACGGATGACATTCTTGGCGATCAAGGTGTTGAAGGAATTCGCGTTTTGAATAGGGTGACCGGGGAAAAAAAAGAAATTGCTGTCACCGGCTTTTTCGTGGCCATCGGGCACAAACCGAATACTGACGTTTTCAAACCATGGATCCATACAGATGAACAAGGATACATAATCAATGTACCTGGAACTTCGAAAACCAATATTGAAGGAATATTTGTAGCGGGTGATGCTGCTGACAAGGTATATCGTCAGGCCGTAACAGCAGCCGGAACAGGATGTATGGGCGCTTTGGATGCAGAACGATATTTAGCAGCCAGTGGGCATTAATCTGGGATTCGCATAGTGGTCTTGTTTTTGCTTTAATTTGTTCCATGATCCACATTTTTCATCTTGGACTGCTGTCAATTGCGCTGCTCACAAGCGGCATTCAGAATGAATTATCGCATGAAGACGAGCTGATGGGCAAATTTGATCCAGCAACACATTCAGATTTTGTGCTAATTGAATCTCCGCGAACAAGCAAGTCGGGGATTTATTTACGCAAGCAGGCATATGAAAAAGCAAAGGAAATGATGGATGCTGCGGCCCTCGATGGCATAAACCTGACTATTATTTCGGCAACACGCAATTTCAACTATCAAAAAGGAATTTGGGAACGAAAGTGGAGTTTGCCCAAATATCAAGGTTGGACCGATAAAGATAAAGCCGCCGAGATTCTGAAATACAGTTCAATGCCCGGTACAAGTAGGCATCATTGGGGTACTGATGTAGATTTTAATTCTGTAGAGCCTTCCTATTTCGCTCAAGGGAATGGCAAAAAAATATATGACTGGTTAGTCAAGAATGGGCCTTCATACGGATACCATCAAACCTACACATCTAAGGAATTGGGTAGAACTGGATACAATGAAGAAAAATGGCATTGGAGCTACCTGCCCTTGGCAAAAGAGTATTTAAAGGAATACAATAAATGCATCACCTATGATCACTTTATCAACTTCAAAGGTGCATCAGTTGCAAAAGAGGTGGATGTTATTGAACTATATGTCAACGGCATTGACAATAATCTGAAGTGAACATCGCAAGTTTTTATTTCTCAAAAGTGGCCATTCCTATTGATAAGATGTTGAACGAGATGTATCCTTAATCAACAAAAAAAATCCCCTCGGCGATACCAAGGGGACTTTGGGGTGGCTTATGGGGTTCGAACCCACGACCCTCGGTACCACAAACCGATGCTCTAACCAGCTGAGCTAAAGCCACCATATTCCTTTTTTACGGGGTGCAAAGAAAATACTATTCCGACAATAACACAAGCCCTAAGTGAGTTTCCGTGCATAAATCGCTCCGTAGGGGTACATTTGCAACTCATAAGATGGCAGAAACCCAGTTATCAGTACTCTTTACCTCCAGTTGGTATCCCTCGCCAAAAGACGCTGTGCTTGGCAATTTTGTTCGTCGCCATGCCGAATCCGTTGCTACCAAACACAATGTATGGGCCATTTATATAACCTCGTTTCCAAGCGATGGGAAATATTCGAAAATCAATTACACATATATCAACGGGGTACATACTGTTATAGGCTACTACGAGAAAAAAGGTTTTTCATTATTAAGAAGATGGAGAGCTTTTCAAGAGGCAGTGCGATTTGTACATGATAAAAAAGGTGGAAACTTCGATGTTGTTCATCACAATATGACCTGGCCTGATGGTTGGCAGGCACTTTATCTGAAATATAAGTTTGGATTGCCGTTTATTGTCTCCGAAAACTGGACGGGTTTTGATGACGACGAAAGAGGATATCCAGAAAGAAAAGTAGTTATACTGTCAAGACAAGTAGCTCATGCGAGCGCCTTCCTTTGTCCGGTGAGTGAAAACCTTGCCAATTCTATGCGAAAACTAGGACTCAGTAAAGATAGAAAAGACAAATACCGTATAGTGGCAAATGTTGTAGACACCGATCTCTTCGTGCCTAGCTCGAATAAATCACTCAACACCTTCCACTACCTGCACGTTTCGAGTTTGCTCGATCAGCACAAAAATATCAGTGGCCTGCTGCGAGTTTGGAAAGTATTTAGCGAAAAAAATCCTGATGTGTGCCTAACCATAGCAGGAGATGGTGAAATTTCAAAACACATAGCCTATGCTGAAGATTTAAACATCCGTAAAGGGAGCATTCTATTTTCAGGGATCTTAAGTGCAAACGAAGTCGCTCAAGAAATGAGAAATGCACATGCATTTGTTCTCTTTAGCAATTATGAAAATTTACCTTGTGTAATTCTCGAGGCCATGAGTGCCGGAATTCCTGTAATAGCAACAGATGTGGGAGGAGTACGCGAACACCTTTTTCCAGAAAGAGGTTACCTTATTTTGAAAAGAGATGAATCGGCTTTGCTAAGTTCCTTGCAATTGTGCAAAGATGAATATTCAAAATTCGACTCTGATGCAATAAGAAAATATGCTGTTCGGGAATTCAGTGTAAAACGAATTGAAGAGAAGTTCACTGAAATATATCTCGACGCAATACAAGGCAAGCAGTGATAAAAAACATAGTCACATCGCTCAGCGCTAAACTCATTGTCCTTTTTGCAACCTTAGGAGTAGTGGTTCTGAACACGCGCTTCCTCGGACAAGAAGGTCAAGGAGAAGCTGCACTGATAAACTTAGGAATTCTCCTCATCGTTTCTGTAAGCAACATTGTGGGAGGAGGAGCACTTGTATTTCTCTTACCGAGAATTGGAACCAAAGCCGCCACGGGACCTGCAATAGCATGGGCAATATTTTCATCAGTGCTGGCATACCCTATTCTCAAAGGCCTTGATTTCATACCTGATGGACTGCTCGTTCATATTTGTTTATTGGGTTTTATTCAGTCTCTCTTTTTCTTTGTTCATCAAGCTATTTTGGCAAAAGAAAAAATTGCTCGATATAATATTCTGATTTCATTTCAATTGATTTCACTGCTTCTTTCGTTGACCATTTTTTACGTTGTGCTAGATCAAAAAGCACTACTCAGTTTCATTCAGTCCTTATACATTTCTTTCGGCGCTACATGTCTTTTGAGTATTTATATGTCCGGGAGTTCATTGGATGATGGGAAGTCTCAACCTTGGAAAAAAACCTTTGGAGAAATATTCCCATTGGGATCATATACACAAGGAGGAAATATTCTGCACTTGCTTAATCTCCGTGTTTACTTAATTATTCTGGAGAAAGCAGGCTCGTTGTTCTCAGTAGGAATATTTTCATTAGCCATATACGCTGCGGAGGCGGTTTGGAATATTGCCAAAAGTTTGAGTCTTGTCTTGAGCAGCAGAATTTCCAATTCGACTGATCAACTATATATCAGATCGCTCACACTTTCATTTCTCAAAATCTCGCCTCTCCTGACTTTACCTTTAGTCTTAATTGCTTCTGTATTACCAGACGAATTTTTCAAAATGATTTTCGGTAAAGATTTACAAGGCTTACATTCACTGATCCTGATATGCGCTCCTGCCATTTGGCTGCATTCAGTTACAGTCATAATAAGTCATTATTTCTCTGGCACTGGTCATCACAAACACAATATGTGGGGATCGGCCTTTGGATTGCTGACGGGTTTTTCGAGTTCTTTGTTTTTTATCCCAATGTGGAGTGTGACGGGAGCGGCGATTTCTTTTTCAGCAGGTTTAGTCGCAAATTTTACATACCACGTGCTTACCTTTCATAAAAAGCAGCGAATTCAAACAGTTGATTTTACACTCAGTCGCAATGACTTTAATTTGATAAAGTAGCTCAAATGGTGAAACTGAGAGCCACTCATTTTTCCAATAGGTATGATTTCCTTTTCTTTTGGGATGAAGATGAAAACAAAGATTAGTGGAGATCGAAGAAATCTTTCACTCCAATTCGCCGTGCGGCAACAAAACCTTCAGCCAATTTGAAACCGGCGGCTCTACCCATTTCTCTTGAACGTGATTTTAAAAATTCGAAAAAATCATCGCCGGAAATTGGGGTGGAGGGTTCGTTAGAATCCGGATTATAAAACTGAGATGAGTAAGACTTCAGCACCTCCACTTTTTTGTCCCAGTGCTGTTCTATGTCCATCACGAAATCGGGTTCTATATAGTAATCCTGAATGAAATGGTACAATGCCTTAGGTCTCCATGGATTTTGCTTTGTACCATCTAGCTCCGTTTCAATTTTTGTAAGACCCGAGAAAAAGCAAGATTCTCCAACTAATTGAGCTGCCCTTCCATGGTCAGGATGGCGATCTCCGGGTGCATTTGTTAGCACTATGCGAGGTTTGTGTTTTCGTATGCAAGCAATGACCTTACTTCTTGTTTGGGGATCGTTTTGGAAGGTTCCATCGCCCAAATTGAGATTTTCTCGCACTTTCAAACCTATCATATTCGCTGCCCGATCAGCTTCCTTCAACCTCAGTGGACCAGAACCGCGGGTACCTAGTTCTCCCATAGTAAGATCTGCAACACCGACTTCAAAACCTTCGTTAACGTAGCGAATCAAGGTTCCTCCAACAGAAATTTCAGCATCGTCTGGATGAGCGCAAATAACAAGAATATCTAAACCGTGTTGCATATCATAATAATTCAGCTTGTGTGATCCAACTTCCAATGGATGAGTGGAAAGGGTCCGT
>JAWXBG010000229.1:0-9087 GCA_034439875.1 Flavobacteriales bacterium | reverse complement strand
TGCGTGCGGGATTCTCAAATCTAAGCGATAGAATACTGCATTCATCGGCAAAATTAGGGTGCAATTTTTCTATCGCTTGATTTGGGTTTATGTATCTCTTATCTCGGCTCAGCCGAGACAAAGCCACTATAAGCGCATTGCCCAAAAAAAACTTCCAATGCGCAATGTGGGATTATTTGATGGTGTATATTCATACATCAAGAATAAAAATCGAGAAAGTGCTTGATATCAAAGGGGGTTAGTGCTGCAATAGATTTCCACTGTGGATTCTGGGTTCAAAGAAGCTCAGCCATTTCCCCTTTCCTATCCTCTCATTGAGATAGGAAGAAGAAATTCTTAAGGGGACCTCTAAAAACCTGTTTTTTCTCGCATTGCGCATTAGAAGCATCTTGGGGTTAATGCGCTGCGGGATTTTGCCCGAAAGAATTTATACATCTTTGTCATAATTCCGAATTTGGCCGAAACGTGAAAGATGTTTTTAGGGGGTCCCTTCAGAGTGTGTTACTTCTTCATCTCCCCTCGTCCAAAAATCATTCAGGCTTCAAATAATTACCGAATCACGCATAGTTTAGATGCTTCTCTATGCCCTATTTTGGCCAAATAAAACATTCACATACTTATAATGATGTATCGCTCTTTCCTGTTGACCTTTTGTATTGCACTGCTCTCATACTCTGCTTCTGCCCAAAAAGAAATTCATCGGATTCTATCCAATGCAGTTAATTATGAAGAAACGGTAAGTCAAGCCCAAGCGTACTTTGAAGCACAGCATCCCGGCTGCACACTCGCGGAGCTCTGTTCTGGCAAATACCGCGACAGTGATTTTGTAAAATTCATGCGCTGGAAATCCCATTGGAAAGATCAACTAAATCCGGACGGTACCTTAGGTGATGTCACGGCTTTTCACAGAAGCAATGCGAATGAAAATCGCGGTGGATCAGGTATTTACGAAGACATCGAATGGACCAACCTCTCATATGAGAACTATATCACAATTCAAATTGGCTTGGGAAGAACTACATCTATCGGTTTTCATCCCACAGATGCCAATACTTTTTATGTAGGAGCTGCAATAGGTGGTGTATGGAAAACCACAGATGGTGGGCAAACCTATGAGCCTAAAGGTGATGATCTGCCATTCCTCGCCGTAAGTTCAATAGTTGTAAATAGTGATAGTCCTGAAACTATTTATATTGCAGTGAGCGACCATGTTTGGTACGGTCCTCCTTCCATTGGTGTGTACAAATCAATAGATGGTGGCGACTCCTGGCAAGCAACATCCTTGAGTTTTTCTTTTACCGAAAATATTCGGATCAATTGGATGATTGCCGACCCCGCTGATGCCGATAGGGTATTTGTAGGAACAAGCAGTGGACTATTCCGAACAGATAACGGATTCGATACTTATGTGACCGTAAACAACTTGAATACTGCTGATCTCAAATTTAAACCAAGTGATCCAAGCATTGTCTATCAAGGATTGTCGGCTGGCGCTCTATACAAAAGCGTAGATGGAGGAATAAACTTTGCCGCGCTAGCCAACATTGGATCCGGTTCCACCCTGATTGCAGTTACCGATTTGGATCCGGAGCGGATTTATGTTCGAGCCGGAGGCATCATGAAAAAATCATACGACGGAGGAGTCTCCTTTGGTCCCAGCATCACCTTACCCGACAATGAGGCTATGTTAATCTTTTCGGGTGATGATGTGAATACGCTCATCTCCGGGTGGTTTGAAGTTTGGAAGTCCGCAAATGATGGTCAATCATTTTATGTAGTTACAAATTGGCTAGGTGAAGGTGGGTTGCCGCTTATCCATGTTGATCAGCGAAATGTGTTCGTAAACCCTCTGCAACCTGAGCTAGTTTATCTATGTAATGATGGCGGAGTCTACGCTTTTAATGTTGCTGAAGAAGAATTCACCAATCTCAGCGATGGTTTAAAAATCACTCAATTCTATGATATTGCTGTATCGCAAACCGATGCAAACGTGATCGGTGGGGGCTCGCAAGACAATGGCAATGTTTTTCGAAATTCGAATGGCGTTTGGGATGATTATGCAGGCACAGGAGATGGCATGAATCAAGAAATAGATCCAACCAATGCTGGTACCCGATATTGGTCCTATCAACTGGGTGGCATGCGCCGATTTCAAAACGGCAACAGCGTTGGAATTGCCCCCCCTGACGAAGATGGGAATGGCGCTTGGGAAACACCTTTTAAACTAGACCCAAACAATTCGAATCGTCTCGTTTGTGCATATAATCGTGTATACTCTTCACAGAATAAAGGAACAACATGGACTGAAATAAGCCCGGAATTGAATGGTACTGGTGATATGGAACAACTCGCCATTGCACCATCCAATTCAAATCGAATTTACGTGGCTCGCACCAATAAAATATGGGCCAAAGATCTCTTCACCGACGACTGGACCATGAATAATTTACCGGGTTCCGGAATCTCTGATCTCGAGGTTGATCCGATCAATATGGATCTCATATATGTTACTCTTACCGGATATTCTGAAGGAAGCAAAGTTTTTCGCTCATTCAATGCAGGTAGTACTTGGGAGAATATTTCCGGTTCTTTGCCGAACGTATCTACCGGCGCCATTGAGATTTACAAAAATGTAAGTGGTGGCCTTTTCGTAGGTACGGATGCCGGAGTCTATTATCGCGACAACACCTTAAATGATTGGGAAATTTATGGCAGTATTCCAAATACTCGTGTAGAGGACATCGAAATTCAATATGAAAGCAACTTAATTCGAATAGGGACCCATGGCCGAGGTGTGCTCGAAGCACCCGTGATTATTGGCCTTTGTAGTGACATCCTTACCGATACTGACGGGGATGGTATATGCAATGACTTTGACATTTGCGACAACTTCGACGACACCCTTTTGGGAACACCATGCAACGATGAAAATTCAAATACCTGGGATGATGTTTATGTTAACTGCGATTTGTGCGAGGGAGTATACTTCGCCGCGCTCGACGAAACTAGCGATCCAAGTCTGAACATTTTCCCAAACCCTTCACATGGAACATTCACAGTTCAGAGCGAATATTGGAATGGCTCTGTTATCCTTGTCTACGACATCTGCGGAAAGTTGATATATCAAGAAAAAATGAATCGATCTGCACAGGAATTCGATTTGACGTCAGTACCTGCCTCGGTGTATAGCCTTCGAATTTTAAATTCCATGAATGGCATGAACAGCGTGAGAAAATTGGTGATTGAATAAGTATACGACATCCTCTAGAGTGACGACTCACTATGGAGACTTCCTCGCCCGATGTTGAAAACAAAGGGCTCAAGTATTTACAGATTTTGGAACTAATCTTCAACCCAGAATCCGCATTGGAAATCTATTACAGCACTAACCCCCTTTGATATCAAGCACTTTCTCGATTTTTATTCTTGATGTATGAATATACACCATCAAATAAAAGTCTTGCGAGAGCACTTGCTATCTATGGGATTTAGCACTTCATAGCGAATTCCAATGCGGATTCTGGGTTGAAGAGGAGTCATCGAAAATGACCACAAATGGAACGTCCGCTCGCTATTGATAACACTGGAATCAATATTGAAATGTTGGTCTCAAGCTCGCACGGGGTCGATACCACCGAGTTTGCCAGGGCATCGATCGGATCTCACCGCATAAGTAAATCATTGAACTGAAAGCCTTCGGTAAACCTGTTTTTGCTCAGTTTTTTGCTCTCCACTAGTCCCCAAAGGACAAATTCCTTCAAAAAGTACTTGTCATCCGGAGTTACGTCGGGGTGATATTTACGTATAAGGCTTTCAAGGGGTTTTACGGAATCCAGTTCCTGTTTGTATTCTTCATCCATGGCATCGTCCAACACATCGATACCGGGTTCACTGGCAAACCATTCGATGATGGCTGCGTAGGGACCTGCACTTTTATCCTTCTCCAGTTTTTCCACTTTGGGGAAATAGTCGTTAAACAGGCTTAGGATGGCATCGTGAATTAACTTTTGAGCCACTGTAGCCGCTCCCTCCTGCTCGCCTTCATACACGAGTTCCACCTTGCCGGTAATGGCAGGAATTACACCCATAAAATCCGAGAGGCGAACGGAAGTTTTATCTACTCCCAATTTCAAACACCTAAGTTCGGCAGCACTGACAAGGTTTTCATAAGCCGTGATGCTCAATCGGGCACTCACACCGCTTTTGGAATCAACGTATTCGCTTTCACGTGCTTCGAAGCTGATTTGCTCCAGTATATCTTTGGCCAAAGCAGGAACATAGACAGAATCGTGTTGATCCTTGTCGAGTTTCGCTTCCTGCTCCGTGATCTTTCGTGCAATGGCAAGTGAATCGGGATAATGTGTCAGAATTTGGGACCCGATGCGGTCCTTGAGCGGTGTTACGATAGATCCGCGATTGGTGTAATCTTCCGGATTGGCCGTAAACACGAATTGCATATCCAAAGGAAGTCGCAACTTGTAGCCTCGGATTTGAACATCGCCTTCTTGCAATATGTTGAACAATGCTACCTGAATACGGGCTTGTAAATCCGGCAATTCATTGATCACAAAAATGCATCGGTTCGCACGCGGGATCATCCCATAGTGAATAACTCTATCGTCGGCGTAGGACAGTTTGAGATTCGCGGCCTTGATGGGATCCACATCACCAATTAAGTCGGCCACTGTAACATCCGGTGTAGCCAGCTTTTCGAAGAAACGTTCACTCCTATGCAGCCAAGTTATGGGAGTTGCATCACCCATTTCAGCGATGCTTTCAATCGCATACCGCGAAATAGGTTTTAAGGGATCGTCGTTGATTTCGGAGCCCTCCACCACAGGAATGTACTCGTCCAATAGTTCAATCATCTTCCTGGCTAGGCGCGTCTTAGCTTGTCCACGCAAGCCCAGCAGATTGATGTTATGTCGAGATAAAATGGCCCTTTCCACTTCCGGAATAACGGTGTTTTCAAAGCCGTGTAAACCCTCAAACACAGGTTTTCCCAGTTTGATTTTTTCCCGCAAATTACCTCTCAATTCATCTTTAATGCTTAGTGACTTATATCCCGATTTAACTAGGTCTCCTAGGGTTTTTATATTTTCAATTTTCATTTTCATTTTTTTAGATCCCGCATCATCCAACAATAGCGTGATTCAAATCATTTTAATTTCTTCTTTCTATTCGTTTCGTAATCTTCAAATATCATTTCTCCGAGGCCTTTGATGCCGGTGTAAAATGCCTTTCCTTGATTGGCTTCGGTAAACTGATCGACAAACTGCTGAAGGTAGGGATCCTGCGCAATCATAAAGGTGGTGATTGGAATGTGCAGTTTACGGGCCTGAGCAGCCTGCGTATAACATTGTTCGATGATGTACCGGTCGAGGCCATTACTGTTTTTGTAATAGGTGCCATCCTTTTCTCGCACGCAACTTGGCTTACCATCAGTGATCATAAATATTTGCTTGTTGGTATTCTTTTTTCTGCGCAATATATCCATGGCCAACTGCAAACCGGCAACCGTATTAGTATGGTAGGGACCGACCATCAGATATGGTAAATCCTTTATCGAAATAGTCCATGCATCATCTCCAAAAACGATAATATCCAGGCTGTCCTTGGGGTAGCGGGTTGTGATCAACTGAGCCAACGCCATAGCCACCTTTTTAGCCGGAGTGATGCGATCTTCCCCATAAAGAATCATGCTGTGACTAATATCGATCATGAGTACGGTGCTCATCTGCGCCTTGTACTGCGCGTCTTCCACTACCAGATCATTTTCAGTCAATTTGAATTCGTCGATGCCGTGATTTACCTGCGAGTTTTTCAAACTTTCCGTAAGCGAAATGCTTTCAATACGATCACCAAAATGGAAAGCCCGCAGTTCACCGGTCAATTCATCTCCCAGACCCGAGTACTTCGTTTTATGGTTCCCCGATCCTGCACGTTTCAGGTTTCCGAAGATTTGGTCGAGGGCTGCCTGACGAATAGTCCGTTCCGTTTTGGCGGTGATTCCCATTCCGCTGCCCCCATCGCCCTTTACTTCTTCGCGGATATAGCCCTTGCGTTTGAGGTCTTCGATAAAATCGTCGATGGTATAATTCTCATCGGTGAGTTTGTATTCAATGTCCAATTCCCGCAGCCAGTCGATTGCTTCGTCGAAGTCGCCGGACGTATGAACGATAATCTCCTTGAATAAATCGAAGAGTTTTTCGAAAGGATCTAGTACCGGAGCCTCATAGAAAGTAAACGAAAATCCTTTTTTATTCAGGTGTTTCATGAAAAGCGATGATACGAATTTTATGGGAGAACAAGGAAGTGGGGAGAAAGTTTTTGGAGATGGGAAATTAGAGGAGAGATATTTGAATGATCGCGTTGATGCCGCCTAGTTGGAATGTAAAAAACTGATAACTGCAGTTGTTCAAAACCTTGTAATTTCTCTTTAAGAGCCTGTTCCAAAAACTAAAAATGAGTTCCTGCACAACGCCCATTACGTTGTGATGTTGCTTCCTATTCTCCCAAACTCGTTTTGGTGATGAAAGCAGTTTTCGTTTTTTTCCGGAGAATTGTGTGTTCCTATGGAGCTTTCCAATTGAATAACTAAATCGAGAGTGATATTGACCCTCATAAAACAAAAAAACACAAAGCGATTAGCAAAGTGGTACTGTAAAATTCAATCGAATGGATTGAAAATGCATAAATCGAAAGTTGTCCTGCAACCCGCTAGCAAAGGTTCTTTCAATTTTTCTCAAGGAAGGAAAGGTTCCGGCTCAGAACTCGGCTCCTGATCCCTGCATAAGTTGAAGCTTTATATGTTATCGGCTGGCCAATTTTTCTGTCAAAAGAGGTGTCATATAAAGTTTATTCTCATGTTACTATTCAATTGGTCTGAATGGGAATTCTGATACACGTTTGTTCCAAAATTCTTGTCCGCTAATGGGCGGCAAATACTTTTGAAAAAAAACTTTTGTTTCTTCTTCCATAATTGGAATGGCTTTGAAAAATGTATAATAGAAAACAAGGTAGTTAGGTGATGAGCCGCTTTGTCCGAGGTTCATCGCAACGAATATGTAGGCAGGTAGTAAATGATACCTGCACATAGTCAAACAATTTCCTGAAAACTTGGGATAGCGTGTCAACTGCCGGAAAGTTTCGTAATTATCACGGTAAGGAATGTAGCAAACTTCATCAACAAGAATTGTAAAAAATAAGGCTACTCCAAAATTCACTTTGTCTTGGTTGGTCGAAAGAAAATTCTAATGATCAAATTCTAATGACAGTCGTCCATATTGAATTGAGAAAACTAACTTGTGTTCTTTGTCCTCGCGAGATCCACTGTCATCAGGAATTGTAGAAAAATATCTGGATGTCAGTCCGAAATTGTCCGCTGTAATATTTGTCAAAATTGTCCACTGTTCTTGATGATTAAATGGTCGTCATTGGTTACTGATAATAGAGTCAAGCGAGGGCATCTCACCCTGCGGCCTCACAACTTGTCTTGGCCCAGCCGCTAGAACCGTACGTGAAAGTCTCCCTACATAAGGCTCTTCAAGTTCAGTTACAAGTACAACAGTGCATTTGAATAAACTATTTGTAAAGTAAACAAATAGCTGCAAAAGTGCTTCACCCCATTCGATGGATTCGGATAAACAATGAGTTGAAGATGTTCATCGGAAGATTCCGAAATGGAAGTGATCAGACTTAAATAAAAACGCGCAAGACCTGCATCATTGTCATTTCCAAATTGAGTACCCTGATAATAGTCAAGTTCGGAGCCCTCAATGTAGTCCAGAAAAATATAACCATCATCGGCCATGCCGCTGAGGTAAAGTTTATAACCCGCCGCGTCAAGACTCATTCCATTGCTTATTCCCGTCTCACCAAATAACGCACTCCACTGCAGTTGGTCGTTGGCATTAAATGCAACAATAACAGTTCGCCTTACTTCGCCAATAACCACAAAATCGAATGTCTCCGCGAACCCAAGATTCGTATAATTTGAAGCTTTGTGTTTCCACATCTCTACTTATGCCACTTGGCTTGATCCACTTCCATACTCCACACTCAATAATTAGCTCCACATCTAGATCATATAATTCAAAAAAAACTGCAGATTTCACGGGGTTTAGACCCGTATTTTCACGGAAGTAGAGTGAGCTATCTCATGAGACCTGATCGTTTTAGAAAGGGTGACTTTGTTAGAAGAGGTTCGGAGGGTTCAAAGTTCAGGGTTCACAGACTCCCGAAGCGAGAGCGTTTTTGGAGATTTTACAGCTTTGGAATGGGAAGCCGATTTGATAAAACATCTGTTAATTAACCAGTTTCCAGACAATCGATTTCGGAATTGAATAATGCGCTTTCAGCGCGAAGGGGACGCTTGGTGTCTTGGACGATGAATGGTTAGTGCGCTTTCAGCGCGAACAGGGATTTTGTTTATTCGAGGCGATCAGGGTTTCGGAACGCGGAGGTGGCTGAGGTTTCGCAGAGAGCGCAAAGGATGATGGATAATGGGTGTTGAATGATGTACCTTGATATGTGTTGTGCATTCAACCGAGCGGAGCCGAGCTATTTCTAAATTCAATCTACGTCGGTCCCAAGCGTAGTCGAGGTGGTCCTGTTTTAAAATAGAGATGAAACTCTTGATACCAAGTAAAGCTTTTCCTTTTAAACTCAAAGTAACTTCGGAAGAATACATGAAGTCCTCAAAGGGTTTTACAAAACGATATCGAAAGGTAATGATGTGCTTTCGGCACGTGGGGTGTTTTTCGATTCCCATGTTCTTAATGGATAGCGCGCTTTTAGCGCGAACAAGGAATTGCGCCTATTCGAGGCGGGGCGAGTTCCGGGGATCATCCATCCCTGTGCGTTCGATGATTTGCTACGCGCGAGGAGGATTAGGCAAACAACTAAAAAACATAGAAACCCTAGCGATCCGTAATACACTATGAGAAACAGAACGATAAACAGAATGAGAAACTATGTGAGAAAAGAATGAGGAAGGGAATGGGGATGGGGATGGGAAACAGTGTGAGAATAAAGAATGAGAATGAGGAGAGTCCTCATTTCAAAAACACTTTGCTCCCTTACCGA
>JAWXBG010000228.1:0-60285 GCA_034439875.1 Flavobacteriales bacterium | reverse complement strand
AGATAGACCTATTGGCACTGAAATGGCCATGTGGCAAGAATCACCAGCAATTCCGAATGACTTGGTAATGGAGAATAGAGCCGAGATTGCAATAATCCATCGAAGTGTATGTGTTGGTTTCATTTGGAAAAAGAGTTTCGACAAAGATCACCGAGCCAAGCTTTTAAAAGGTCGCCCATATGGGTGAATATCGTTAGTCTCTGTTTTAAAACCAGAATCCGCATTGGAAATCTATTCTAGCGCTAACCCCCTTTGATATAAATCACTTTCTCGATTTTTATTCTTGATGTATCAATATACACGGTCAAATAATCCCGCATTGCGCATTGGAAGTGTCTTGATGTTAAAGCGCTGCGGGATTCTCGAATCTACACAATGGACCAAAGTAATAGTTCGACCTATATTCCGATATCTCCATCGCGTGATTCGGGATAATACCAATTCTGCACAATAAATAGTCCATGCTGCATTGCGCATTGGATGTTTTTTTTGGGTAATGCGCTGCAGCATCTTGCATGCACGAAATGGTAAATGCCGTCAGAGTAGCTGTCATAGGCCAATGGAGTGAAACGGAATTGGCCTATTTACAAACACATAAACGGTACTAACGCTACAATAGATTTCCAATGCGGATTTTGGGTTTAAGGGAAAGTGAATTCGTCAATGATTGAAAGAATTTATGAGAGCACTCCTCGTATCATACCTTCACCAAATGAAAACAATATTTATCACAGGAGCGGGAGGCGGAATTGGTTTGGCAACGGCACAATTACTCTCTGACAAGGGATATGATGTAATAGTTTCGGTTAGGAATAAAGAAAAAGCAGTTGCATTACTTCCATCTTCGGTAGAAATCACCGAGTTTGATGTACGCGATTACAAAAAAGTAAAAGAGGTATTCGATGACGTGATTGTAAGGCATGCAAAAATTGACGTTTTGATAAACAATGCAGGTCTCGGCTATTTCGACCCCATTGCTGATGGTTCCATCGAACATTGGCATGAAATGGTTGATGTAAATGTGAAAGGATTGCTAAACTGTATTCATGTGGCATTACCCATGCTCATTCAATCGCAGGGATTGGTAATTAATCTTGGGTCGGTAGCATCTAGAAATGTATTTGCCAACTCCGGGGTTTATGCAGCCACCAAACATGCGGTATTAGCCATAAGTGAAAGTTTACGCACAGAACTAAGTGGCAAGATTAAGGTTAGCACTATCATGCCAGGAGCTGTGAATACACCATTTATCACAAAGACCCAAAACAATGAACTGTTAAAGGATTACATACCCTATTTCGCGAGTGGTCTAGATCCGCAAACAATTGCAGAGGCAATTCTTTTTTGCATCGAAGCGCCTGAAGGCGCTGTGATCAGCGAAATCACCGTTCGACCAGATCGCAAAATACGGTAGATACGCGATTTATCGTGTATCCATCCCTCGCCGCGCATACATAGTGTGCATGGCACGAGTAGACGAGATAAATCGTGTCTCTACCGCAACCTACCCACCTCTGTTCTTGCAAATTCTGCCATTTGTTCATCACTTAGATGTCGATGGTCCTTAACGGATATGGGTTTGCCAATTTGAACCCTAATTATACCAGGGCGCAATTTGAATGAACCACTCGGAAGAACTTCTCTAGCCCCAGAAATTCCAATTGGTACAATGTCTATTCCACCTTCTCTAGCTATAATAAACGAACCTTTTTTAAACAACAACATGTCTCCAGTTTTTGATCGGGTACCTTCCGGAAATGATATCACATTGCGCCCTTCGCGAATAATCTTAGCGGCTCTCTTCATGCTCAGCAAAGCATTTTCTTTATTGCCACGATCTACAAAAATCATCCCTACTGCCCTCATGTACCAACCTAGAAAAGGAACTTTGCGAAGTTCTTGTTTGGCTATAAAAAACAGGGGAACAGGCACAGACCTTACCAATGCTGCAATATCGAATTGCGATTCGTGGTTGGCAATATAGATGCAGGCCCTATCGCGGGGAGCATTTTCGCGGCCGCTTACCTTTATTAGAACTCCCGAAACAATCATCACCACTGGCGACCACATAATTCTTGAACATACATAGATCGCCCTTTTTCTGCTCAACAGTAATGGCACAAGAAGAATTCCAGATGTAGCGCAAACGGCAGACCATATTGCCAGGATAAACAACTGAAACGGGTTCAGGATTCTCCATAAAATATCCATGCAGCAAAGAAAAGCGAATTGACCGTTTAAACCCATATTTTACAGTTCAATTTGTCTTGAAGCGCCGAAAGGCGAAAAGGACGGGAGATCTCGCAAGATTTTTATCCCGTTTAGCGCATTGTGGTAGAAGAAAAATATAACAATGTTACTTCATAAATGGTACATCCTGCATTGCGACTTGAAAGTCTGTTTTGTTTAATGCATTACAGGATCTTGTATGCATGAAGTGGTAAATGTACTGAGGGATACAAGATGGCGAAACAAGAATATTCACCAAATGGACGCCGAAAAGCCATCTTGTGATTTGGGAGCATTTGAAAACGAATTATACATACGGTCAAAATATAAATCGAGAAAGCGCCCGTCATTGCAAACTTTCAGTGATGTATTAGATTTAAACTGCAGAATCAGGGTTAATTCTTGCAAAAACCAATGGCAACTTTGATTTACCTTCATCCTTTGGGAATACGCCGTGTAACGGACAAAAGTTGGATATAGGCCCAATTGATTTAGGAATCCATATCAACACCACAAGTAATTTCGGTTTATTTTTCCACCGTGAAAGGGCTCTTAATATTTTTAGCGATAACACTCTTGATTTGTAAAGATTCGAATGGACAAGTCACAGACAAAAAAAGGAACTCCCTTCTCGCCTATCCCGTACTTTTTCGATTACCCGAAACCCGCTGGGGAATTGGCATTGCATCGAGCTATCAGTTTTACATCAATAAAACCGATAGCATTTCTCCTTCAAGTCAAGTGCAATTTGGATTAGCCTACACTCAAAACAAACAGTCGCTCATTTACCTTCCCTACTCTTTTTGGTGGGATGAGCGTCGCAACAATCTTTCAGGAGAGCTCGGCTACTATGACTATTCTTACAATTTCTTCGGCGTCGGGTTCGACTCTGATGCTTCAATAGAAGAAAACTATCAGGTTTCTTTTCCAAGGTTTAGGGGAAATTATTTGAGACAGATCATTCCAAATTACTACTTAGGAACCAGATGGTGGTATGAGGATTATCGAATAACGAAAACATTGGAAGGTGGTCAATTAGCTGCAGATCAAGTGCCAGGGTCTCAAAGCAGTACAACAAGTGGACCTGGATTTGTGTTTGTGTTTGATAATAGGGACAACATTTTCGAAACACGTCAGGGATATTTCTTAGAACTTGTTTGGCACAATCAATCGAGAATTACAGGAAGTAATTTTTGGTATGATCGTTATCGTTTCGACATCCGCAAATTCATTCCTTTGGGGAAAAGAAATAGCCTTGCCATTCAGGGATTCGGCGATTTCCTGAGAGGTTCAGTGCCTTTCAGTCAAATGGCTTCTATAGGAGGTTCAA
This sequence comes from Flavobacteriales bacterium, assembly GCA_034439875.1. GTDB lineage: Bacteria > Bacteroidota > Bacteroidia > Flavobacteriales_D > Sanyastnellaceae > JAWXBG01. The sequence goes on along the minus strand of JAWXBG010000228.1, from coordinate 56,726 downwards.
AAAGAATGCGAGGATTCTATGAAGGCCATTTTCGCGACAAAAACATGTTGATGCTTCAAATGGAAGCGCGAATCAAAGTTTATAAACGTTGGGGTATTACAACATTCGCTCACGGTGGAGTTCTCGCCAATGAACGAATGTCTTTTGCAATAAACTATACTCATCCTGCCGCAGGATTGGGTATTCGCTATATGTTCGATAATGAAAAGCGCTTAAACGTGCGACTTGATTATGCTGTATCAAGTGAAGCACGACTTTTCTATTTTACGGTTGGAGAAGCCTTCTAAAGATGCAGATGGATGCAGAAAAACAAATGCCTTCATAAAACCAAATTGACATTCGGTATTCTCTATAGGGAAATATCGTTGTACAATTTTCCTTCTATACTTCAATTGCAGAAAGCGAATTATCTCTCGAATTAATTCTTCCACTCAGCTACAAACACATTGGTATCGTAAGTACGACCATTGTGACGATTGCTGCAGAAGGCAAGTCTTTTGCCGTCTGGTGAAAACATCGGGAAAGAATCGAAAGTTTTGTCGAATGTAATCTGGTCTAACCCGGTACCATCGAGGTTGATAGAAAAGATATTGAAATGAAAACCTTTTTCAGCGTGGTAATTCGAACTAAAGAGGATCTTTGTTCCATCAGGATTGAACACTGGGGCCCAGTTGGCTTTGGTGAGATTTGTAACTTGTTGCACGTTGGAACCATCGGCATTGGCTACAAATATTTCTAGAGCAGATGGCTCCACTAAATCCTCCTTCAAGAAATCTTTGTACTTCTTTAGATCTTCTCCTTTCGGACGACTTGCTCTCCAAACGAGTTTTCTTCCATCGGGAGAAAAGCTCGCACCCCCATCATATCCGGGAGTATTAGTTATTTGTTTGATATCAGAACCATCAATGTTCATTGTCCACAGTTCCAAATCACCGCTGCGGGTGCTAGTAAATACAATTTTATCTCCTTTTGGAGAAACAGTTGCCTCAGCGTCATAGCCCTGAGCATTGGTCAATTGTTTTACAATGTTGCCTTTGCGATCCGACACAAAGATGTCGTATTCAGGATAGATAGGCCATACATAACGACCCGGAACACGCTCTGGTACTGGAGGACAAGTGTCATGTTTTAGAAAAGTAGATGCATAAAGAATGGTGCTATCACCTGGCATGAAAAACGAACACGTGGTTCTGCCTTTTCCGTTAGAGATAATGTCGCGTTTGGAACTATCGGCAGGAGCATCCGCACTCATCATAAAAATCTGGTCGCAACCCACACCCCACCTCTTGTTATCGCTCTGAAAAATGAGACTCTGACCATTAAAACTCCAGTAAGCTTCTGCATTGTTTCCTCCATAGGTGAGCTGCTTTACAGAAGAAAAATATTTCTCCTCTGGGTACATAACTGGTCCCCCCGCTAAAGAATCATTGTTTATTTGGGCTGGTTTTGCCTCTTCCACTTTAGGAGTTGGGCCTTGGTTTTCACAGCTCACGATAGTTAGTGCCAATGCAGCGATCAGAAAGAATTTCATAATAATGTTCAAATTTCAAGCGCGAAAATAACCGAGCGATAGGGTCGATTTGTCATGGATTTGTTCATGGATTCCCACTTTCGATCGACCTACAACTGATAAGAATCAGTTTTCGAAAAGGGACCTCAAAAACTGACATTGCAAAGACTCAGGAATATGGACTACGATTAATTTCGCGGCATGAAACACATGATTCGTTTTGCCTTTGCAACTATACTAGTAGCCGGTTTTTTGCAAGCTTGTAAAACAAGTGAGTCGGTATTAAAAAGTGCACCCCACAATAGTAAGCAGCAGATATTAAAAGACATTTCGGTTTTGTCGCACGACAGTCTGGGTGGACGAGGTACAGGCCAAGCCGGCGAATTAAAGGCTGCTAATTACATCGTTTCCCGATTCGCAGAATTGGGACTGACTCCCAAAGGAAGCGAGGGTTGGATTCAGACTTTTTCTTTCAAACCGCAGCCTGCGGCACAGATCCACATGGTTAACGATAGTGCCAAATTGGGAATGGCTTTGGTGAAAGAGATTACCGGTCGCAACGTGATTGCCTATAAAGACTATGGATCCGCAAATATTGTTGTGATTGGGGCACACTTTGATCACCTCGGTATGGGTGAAGAAAACTCGCTTTGGACGGGAGATGCTGCTATACACAATGGTGCAGATGACAACGCAAGCGGAGTTGCGGCATTGCTCGAAATTGCACATGAGATTAGCTCGAATCCAACAAAATACAATGGAAACAACTTCCTCTTCATAGCATTCAGTGGAGAGGAAAGAGGATTATGGGGCAGTAATTATTTCTGCAAGAACCCTACGATAAATTTGAAGAAGGTGACATACATGTTGAACATGGACATGGTTGGACGCTTGAACAGTGAGAAAAAGATGGCCATAAACGGCACTGGCACTTCTCCAGCCTGGAATGAAGTACTTCAAGGACTGGCCACAGAGGTGAGCATCATTACCTCTGAGAGTGGCGTTGGTCCGAGTGATCATACATCATTTTACAATATAGATATTCCTGCTTTACACTTCTTCACTGGGCAGCACGAAGACTACCATAAACCATCCGATGATGTAGAAAAGATCAACCTCGATGGAGAAATTCTAGTGGTGAATTATATCGAACGACTGATTGAAACACTCAACAGCAGATCAAAGCTTGCCTTTACACGTACAAAAGACGAGTCAACTTCAAAGGCTTCGAACTTTAAGGTAACTCTTGGTGTGATCCCCGACTATTTATACGATGGAATAGGAATGCGTTTGGATGGCACAAAAGAAGGTCGACCGGCTGAAAAAGCAGGTTTGATAAAAGGAGACATTGTTCTCAAAATTGGAGAGAACACAGTAAACGACATGCAGAGTTATATGGAGGCTTTAGGGAAATTCGACAAGGGACAAACAACTCCTGTTTTGATCAAGAGAAATGGTGAGGAAATGACTTTTCAGGTGGTTTGGGAGTAAGAGCTAACAGCAGCAGATTCGTTGCTATTGCGAATGATTTCTGCCAAAGCAGAAACTGTTCCCTCCCATGAAAAATGTTGTTCCACCAACGATTTCGCATTCATTTTAAGGCTTTCGCATAATGGTTGGTCATTGAGCAGTTTCACTATAGCATTGGCAACTTCCTCCGCTTGATCTGCAATAAGGCACTCTTTACCATTTGTCACTGACATAGCACCGGCCGCCAATTGCGAAGTAATACAAGGGATTTCCATACTCATAGCCTCTAGGATTTTATTTTGCAATCCCGTTCCAATTCTCATCGGAGCAGCGAAAACTTTGCTCCGGGCATAAGCATCTCGAATATCATTCATCCAACCGGGTACTAAAATATTTGTAGCTGCCAATCGCAAGACATCATTTGAAGGATTTGCTCCGGCAATCATCAAAATGGCATTGGGAAGTTGTTTGCACACAAGAGGCATCACTTCATTCGCCAAAAAAATGGCACAATCGATATTAGGAGGATATCCCATATTTCCGGTGAACAAAATATCTACGTCCTTCTTTATCTCCGGTTGTGGTCTAAAAAACTCAGTATCTACTCCATTTGAAATCACATGTATTTTTTCTCTGGATGGATGAAAGATCAACTCTCTATCTTGAGCCGAAATGATGGTGTGTCTTTCGAAATATTCAAAGATCAGATTTTCATATCTGGCTAATCTCTTGGCTTCTTCACGGAGCATCAATTTCATTGGCCAAGAAGAACCCGAAAGTCTTCGTGAATGGCCCATATTGAAAGCATCCATGTAGTCTAAAGTCTTGGGCACTTCATGCAAATGTTTGACATACTCAGCAGCGCGGATCAACTGACAGTAAATCCTATCAGGTTGAAAATCTTTCAATATTTTTTTGATTTTTTTTTGTGCTCGCGATTGAAAGAAATAGTGGATTTGATAAGGCTGACTCGAAAAAATGGCCAGTAGAAGTCTCCAAAAAATAAGTGGACGAGAGAGACTGATTATATGAACTTGAGAAGCAATTTTACTCAACTCATTTATAGAATCCGGATGAACATCTCCATCAGAAAGACAACATAGGCAGACCTCAAAGGACTCGGAGAGTAAACGTATTTGATGATATGCTCTCAGTTTATCCCCTTTTTCAAGCGGCCAAGGAACACGGGGAGTGAGAATGAAAAGCTTCATCATTTAGAGTCATTCTTTTTCAATAGCTTGTAAAACCCTATCAGATTTTTGACAATGGCTTTGTTGTTAAAATCTCTTTCAGCCAATAATCGACCATTGTGCCCGAGTTCTTTGATTACTTTCGGCTGAAGAACTTTTTCTATGGCTTCAATCCATTCTCTCTTGTTGTCTGCTATGAGAATATCTTTTCCATTGGTACAATTTATCCCTTCTGCACCCAAGCTAGTTGAGATGATAGCTTTACCAAGAGCCAGACCTTCAATTATTTTCACTCGAATACCTCCAGCGCTAAGCAGAGGAACAATCATAATTCCTTTTGACTTTATAAAAGACATTGCATCATCTACCTCACCTAATAACTCTACGTTTGGCTGATGTAAAATATCAAGATCCAAAGGCATATTGCGACCTGCCAAGCATAATTTCAATTTGGGATGGCGCTTATGAACTTCTGGCCAAATATCTTGCAAAAACCAAATAATTCCTTCTAAATTAGGAGTCCAGTCCATTGAACCCAAATGGAAAAGGCTAAGTTCCGGTTTATCATCTTCGTTGAAATCGTACTTTGAGATTTCTAAGCCTACAGGTATTGTTTTGATAGGCTTTTTTAATCCCAAATGAATAAATCTCTTCTTATCCTCTTCACTTATTGCGGCAATACCATTCACAGAAGCGACAACAGAAAGCTCATATTCCTTCAACTTCTTGGAGAGGTAATTGAGATAAGTTCTTTTTGCAAAATTTCGGGTTCCATTGGCCATCTTTTCCCAAATCACAAACTCTAAGTTGTGCGATCTCATTACAACAGGAGCATTGGAGTGTCTTCTTATTGTGGCCAAGTATGACGTCATGAACAGGCTCTCAAGTTGAATCACATCAAATTTGCGTTCCTTGAGAATACGGATCAACTTAATGTCAAAATCAGTAGAAAAAAAACGGCTGATATTGTAGGAATCTGAAGTCATGAAATTGGTAAATGCATCAACCATATTGACACGAGTATCTACATAAACGCCTTCAATTTCTGTTTGATCGAGGTATTCTTGAGGCATTTCCTCAAGCACAAAATCATGTTTTTGAGTGAAGATGGTCAGAATCTTTACTTGATGACCAGCCTCTATCAGTCCCTGAGTAATGTTATTCATGGCGATACAACCACCATCTCTAGCCGGTATTGGAGGTTTCAGGCATAATTGCAGCACTTTCATACTTTCGAAGGTTTTTCCACGATTCTTAGGAATATACCAATTCGCCTCAAAACTCTAATATAGGCGTCTCTCTCCAAAAGGATGCTGTCGTTAGCAGCTTTGTGTGTGAGCCACATAGCAAGAGGCATTAATATCAAAGTGCTCATCCACATTCCTTGCCAGGGCTCCAGAATTCCACTTTTGGCCATTCTTTCTCCACTTACAGTAAGGAGGTGATAAACTACAAATAATGCAATTGCCAATAGAATCGGCAGCCCCATTCCACCTTTGCGGATAATTGCTCCCAAAGGTGCCCCAATGAAAAACAGCACTAAACATATTACTGCGAGATACAATTTTCGATGCCACTCGATCTTGAATTTTCTAATGCTCTTGTTCCTTCCATCCAATTCGTCTCGTTGATTGGTAAATAGTTCTTTGTTTCTCCTGGTCATATCTTTTGCTGATTGAAGAACTCTCTTTTTCAATTTTGGAGATAATTCATCAAAGAAATATGTTCCCGCAATCGGGATTTTAGTTTTTTCAAATAACCTTTCTTCCACCATTAAGAGCGAGTCGGCTATTCTGGTGCTGTCTTGACGCGCTTCAAGCAAAGAGTCCTCTGAAATTACAACTCCTTCTACTTCTCCTGTAATTTGTTTCAGATGATGGGCATTTCGAATTGAATCTGTTTTTTCAGAAACAATAGATTTTCTGAATTTGGAATCATTGCGCCATGGATAATGCAGACTCTTCCAGAACACGTTTTGCATTCTCACTGCCACTGAGTCTCTTCTGGTGTTAAGGCTATCGATTGCATGATCTAATTGAGCCAAGGTCATCATTTCTTGAGAGCCCTTAAACAAATCCTCACTGTTGCCTTGAAACATGAGGGAACTGAGATCTAGTCGCAAGATCAACCTTTCGAACTTGGTTTCGATATGCGCATAAACAGGTGTTTTCTGCCGCCTATCTAATTGTTCATCGTAGCTGTATCCATTGTACAAATTCATAAACAAAAAACGTTTGTCCTTCGTTTGCTCCATGTTGCCTTTCTCGGCACGAATGACAGTTCTATTTCCTTTTTGACCATCTCGGTGATCATATATCAGTACGTCCCTCAATTCACCTGTGTCTTTATCGTTTTTGCTCACTCTTATGCTGATACCTGTTATACCATTGTAAAAAACCCCATCATTCAAATTGAGCGCAGGCTTTGCTTCCATGATGGCACTGAGCATAGTTCGGAATTTCAGATTGGCAATGGGCCATACATTATTGGCAAAAAGAAAAGCCGTTATAGAAATCACCAGACTGAATACAATAAGAGGTCGAAGAATACGAAATAGCGATATCCCCGCACTTTTCATGGCAGTGAGTTCATTGTGCTCGCCCAAAGCCCCAAGAGTCATTATACTACTCATAAGTATCGCAAGAGGCAGAGCCATGTTCACCAATCTCGCACTTACAAAGGTGAGAAGCTTAAAAATATTGAAGGCGCCGAGGTCTTTGCCTAAAAGTTCGTCTAGATAGAGCCATACGAACTGCATCTCAAATATGAACATGGCCACCAAAAAGGTGATGATAAAAGGCCCGGCATAGGTCCGAAGCAACAGTAGACTTAACCTGTTCACGGCTCGAAAATAGTCTGCTTGTGTCGAATCTGAGAATTCTCTTTATCAAAAAATGCTAAGAACTACTGTCAAATCACACGTTATCAATGTGTCAGCCTCGAATGTTGACAAGTTGAGAAGATGAGACTTTTAAAACGTTTCGAAGAGCAATAATTTCACGGGCACAATGTTTGCTTAATGCGAGCACAAACACTTCAATTGGAGCCCAACATGACCCTGAGAAATCTATTTCTTTCATTGATAATTATGCTCTTAGCCGAGCTTGGTTATGCGCAAAAACCAGGATCTGTGATGCCTAGTGGCACTTCCAGTGTAGATTATAATGTGAAAGATCAGAAAGGTCGGAAACAAGGACTATGGTATCGACAAGACTCTAAATCTAAAATGCTATACTACAAAGGTCAGTTCAAGGATAATGTGCCCTACGGAGAGTTCACTTTTTTTTATCAAGATGGTGAAATATCCAGCCTTATCAATCACGTGCAGGACACTATAATCAACGACTTTACAGGTTTTCACCCAAATGGAAAAACCAAAATGGCCGAAGGTCGATACCTCGGTAGCACGATGAATGGAGAGTGGTTGCGCCGAAAACACGGAATTTGGAAATTCTACGACCTCTCAGGAGTATTGCGAACAGAAGAGAACTATCAACACGACAAAATTCATGGAGTAAGTCGGACTTACTTCGGTTCTGGTCAATTGTTGGGTGAAACCACTTACATCAATGGAATCAAGGATGGTTCCTTTTTGGAGTGGTATGAAAATGGCCAAAAGAAAACAGAAGCCACATACAAGAATGATGTGCTCGAAGGCAATATGGCGATGTATAGCGACAAAGGTAAAAGAGAAGCAGAAGGTTCATATATCAACGGTTTAAAGCATGGAAGATGGGTGAGCTATCTGCCAACTGGAAGCGTAGAAATGCAATTGAAATATGAGTTAGGCAAGGAAGTAACAAGGAGGTATGAAAACGGCACATTCATGGAATATTATCCCTCCTCTATTCCGAAACATGAATATACTTATGAGCAAGGCAAAAAGGATGGCCCGTTTACAGAGTGGTACGACTTGGGCGACCTTGTCAAAATTCCAACTACTCCAGAAGAACAAGCAATGGGCATCATGGAGCGCCAAAAGATTGAGAATAGAAAAGTAAAAATGGAGGGAAACTATCTGAATGATCATTTGGAGGGCGAGATCAAATATTATGATGAGAAAGCACGCATGGTGAGGAAAGAAGTTTGGGCAGATGGAATACTCAGGTTGGGCAAATGGAATACTCAGGCCCGAAAATAAATGAAAATAGTGCGTGACGGAATCTCAGAGAATCGAGAAAAAGGGTATTTTTGAGGAATCATCTCTCATGAAAATTTTACTCTCCATACTTCTTTGTTTCATTTTCTCCTCTGGTTGCAAAAAGGATGGGGACGCAGTCGTTGTTGACTTGGGTTATGAGTACTTTCCAAATCGAATTGGCACATACATTATTTATGAAGTCGATTCTACGGGTTATGGTATCAATGGTGAGGTGAATCTTCAGTATGAAGTGAAAGAATTGCTTGCAGAAGAATTCGTCGATGGAGAAAATCAGTTGGCGGTAAAAGTCGAGAGATATCAGAGATTAGATGATGGCGATGCCTGGGTATTAAGTGACGTTTGGACTCAAAAAAGGACCAATTCTTCAGCACAACGAATTGAGGAAGACGTTCGGTTCATTCGTTTGGGATTTCCAGTTGAATTGGACAAAACATGGAACGGAAATGCATACAACACCATGCAACCGTGGAACTACAAAATCACTTCAGTTGATGTACCATTATTTTACAATGGTCTTACATTCGAGAAAACAGCAACCGTTTTTCAGCGAAACAATGTGAATCTAATCGAAGAAGAAATTGCATCGGAGATCTACGCAAAAGGAGTTGGCATGATCTACAAGAGACTAAAAGATGTATCGTTTCAGCAAGGAGAGTTGATAGGTCTGGATATGACCATGACTATAATCGACTTTGGTGAGGAAGGAGAATAATTTCCAAAACAAAATACGGATGACCAAAATTATAACGGCACTACTAAGTGTCCTTTTCTTTTACATTCCCCACAACTCACATTATGCCCAAACTAGTTTAAACATTATCCCTGCCCCTACAAATGTAACATTTGAAGGTGAGTCTTTTGAAATCAATGATCAAACAAGAATACTCTCAAATGAACACGCTTTCGCCGACGCCACATGGTTTGCGTCATGGCTCAGCGCCGCAACGGGCCATTCGTACGCCGCAATTAAAGGCGAACTCGGTCCTGAAATGAGCAACACCATTTGGATTTCCTGCGGCCCTCCATTGAGCGCAGACGTAGCGGAGATCAAAAATTTACAGCCGCATATTCGCAAGAGTTTAGAAAATCGCGCACCAGAGAATTATGAATTAGTTGTCACAAAAAACCTGATCTGGATTCGCGCTTCTCAAAGTCATGGTGCATTTTACGGATTACAAACTCTTCGTCAAATATTGCCTCCCAATTTTGAAAACGGTTTGGGCCAATTGCCCTTTCAGATTCAAGCAATGACCATTTCAGATAATCCTCGATTCGAGCACAGGGGAATGCTTTTAGATTGTTGTCGCCATTTCATGAGTAAAGAATTTATACTCCGTTATCTTGATCTTTTGGCATTGCATAAAATGAATGTACTTCATTGGCATCTCACAGAAGATCAGGGCTGGAGAATTGAAATTAAAAAGTATCCACAACTTACATCCACAGGCGCATACAGAATAGAGGCAGATGGTAGTCGATACGGCGGTTTTTACACACAAGAAGACATCAAAGAAATTGTTTCATACGCCGAAAAACTACACATTACCATTATACCGGAAATAGAAATGCCCGGGCACAGCGTGGCGGCAATCGCTTCTTATCCGTATTTAGGTTGCACAGGAGACAGCATTCCTGTAGAAAATGAATGGGGAGTGTTCAAGGATATTTATTGTGCTGGAAAGGAAAGCACTTTTGAATTTTTGGAAGATGTTTTGGATGAAGTTTGTGCGCTTTTTCCCAGTCGATATATTCACATTGGTGGCGATGAAGCACCGAGGTTCCGCTGGGAAAACTGCAATCATTGTCAAAAAAGAATGAAGAATGAAAAACTAAAAACTGAGGCAGAACTTCAGTCATATTTTAACCAACGAATTGCAAATTATTTAAAAACCAAAAACAAAACTATCATAGGATGGGATGAAATTCTTGAAGGAGGAATCCCTGAATCTGCCGTAATTCAAAGTTGGAGGGGTATAGAAGGCGGTGTGCATGCAGCAGAAAAAGGACATAAAGTTGTCATGTCTCCAACAAGTCATTGTTACTTCGACTACAGCATACAAAAGATAGATATCCAAAAGGTCTATGAATTTGATCCCATTCCAAGTACATTAAATGGATCACAAAGTGGATTAATCATAGGCGGCGAATGCAATATGTGGACAGAACACACCCCTCAGGAATTGATAGATCAACAAGTCTTTCCGCGAATACTTGCCTTGTCGGAGGTATTGTGGAAGTATCCTACAGAACGCAACTCAGAAGATTTTTTGAAACGCGTAGAAAAACACCTTGACCGATTGGATATAATGGAAGTTAACTATGGCTTTCCCTCCTACCCTGCTGAATTTAAAACAACGCCAACAGAAACCGGAGGTATAAAAGTTGAACTAGAAGAGAAAATGTCTAATGTCGACATCACCTATCGGCTCATTCCTGGAACAGAAAAGTGGAATACCTGGAGCAGTCCTTTAGAGATTAATGAGAGCAGTGTCATTGAAACAAAAGCAACTTGGAGGGGACGCACATTTGAGCCTACCATGTCCACAAGTTTGGCCATACACAAAGCTCTTGGCAAAGAAATTTCATTGTCCTACACTCCTAGTTCGTCGTATACAGGAGGAGGCAACTCTGCACTAGTGGATGGCAACAAAGGCAATAGCAATTTCAGAAATGGCTTGTGGCAGGCTGTGCAGGGTCAAGACATGGAGATGATAATTGATTTAAAAGAAAGCACCTCTATTTCGGAAATCACCTGCGATTGGTACCATTATTCAAACGCGTGGATTTTCAGACCTAAGAAAGTTGAGTTCTATGGTAGTGATGATGGTCAGAAATGGAAACTTTTGTCGCAATGGCAACCGGAAGTCGCAGATTCGCAGACAGGGGAAATAACGGTAACGGCCGGCACCGCCAGTAGGATTAACGCCACTTTCCGCTATTTCAAAGTAAAAGCTTTTAACAATGGCCCATGTCCCAAATGGCACGATGCTCCAGGACAACCCAGTTGGTTATTTTGCGATGAAATAGAGATACACTGATTTGGTGACAAGCCGCCTTAGTATTTGAAGTTAAAGCTAACCTTTTAAGATTTTCATATACTTAAAAACGCATATCAAGTTCTATTTTCTTGAAGAAATAGAAATTTCGGGGCAACTCCACAAGTTATTTTCGTCAAGGGGTTAAGACTTTGACCATGTACCGACTCATACTTTTGCTTTTGCCTCTAATCAACAATTCATTTTGTTGGTCACAATCATTTACTAACGTCACCAATGAGCAAGGAATTGCTTTTGCGTTTGTTCCAGGAGACTACGGTGGTGGTGTAAGTTTTGTGGACTTTAATAAAGACGGATGGGATGATATCACATTTGCTCAAAATGGATCAGTACCTAAATTCTATCAAAATAATCAAACGGGGTTCACGCTTTTACCTTCATTCATCTCAAATCTTGGCCAGATGAAAGCTGTGCTGTGGGTAGACTATGACAACGACTTTGACTTGGATTTGTACGTCACACGTTTATGGGGAACTAACTCGTTATACAAAAACGATGGGAATATGATTTTTACTGATGTTACCTTGGCCAGTGGGCTCGTCACATCAGATGAATATATGTCATCAGGGGCAAGTTGGGGCGATTATGATAAGGATGGTGATTTAGACTTGTATTTGTGCTTATATAATGGCACTGCATTCGGCCCACTCATTTCAAATCAATTATATCAAAACAATGGCAATGGAACATTTAATAATGTTACTGTTTTTGCAGGAGTAGGAAACGGAACGTGTTACAGCATGCAAAGTTTGTGGATGGATTATAATAAAGATCTTTGGCCAGATTTACTAGTTGTAAACGACCGTTTAGAATGTTCGAACTATCTCTATCGCAACAATCAAGACGGAACTTTTACCGATATATCAGCACAGTCGAATATTGGCGGTTTCAATATTTTTTCAATGAACAACTCTGCTGATGATTACGACAATGATGGAGATTTGGATGTGTACATAACCAACAATCCTACCGGCAATTTACTGCACAGAAACGAAGGAAATGGAACGTTCACAGAAGTTGCAGAAGAAGCCGGCGTGGCTGTTTTCGATCATACTTGGGCTGCTCATTTCTTGGATTATGACAATGATGGCCACCTTGATTTACACGTTTGTTCCACTCCATTTTGGTTCAACTCGGGACAAAATAAGTTTTTCAAAAACAATGGTGACGGCACTTTTACCAACTACATTTCACAAGCGGGTTTTTTAGGAGATATTGGCTGGAGTCATTGTTCGGCAATTGGAGATTTCAACAATGATGGAACTTCCGATATTGTGATTTCTAAACAGTTGCCAAGTGCGTCCAAATTATACAAAGGACCTGCTACTGAAAACAGTTGGATCAAGGTAAAACCCGAGGGTACAGTGAGCAATATAGATGGAGTTGGATCTTGGATTGAGTGTTATGCAAATGCCAATACTTACGTCCGATATACCTATTGTGGCGAATCATACATGTGCCAAAATAGTCAATCCGAAATTTTCGGCTTAGGTGAAGCCGATTTGGTAGATTCGGTATTTGTATACTGGCCTAGTGGAGTTGTAGATAAATGGTATTCACTTCAAGTAAATGAAAGTTATACATTAAAGGAGGGTAATACAATTGAAGCTCCCGTTTTAACCACCCAATCTCCAATTTATATCTGCGAAGGAGATAGCATTGAGCTTTCCTTAAATTTATATAACTCCTATCTCTGGAGTACCGGTACAAATTCGTCAGTGCTGCAAATCACACAACCAGGAGAGTACTGGTGTGCTGTTGTGAATGAATTTGGACTCACCTTGACAACAGATACAATTGTCGTAGAATTCGCACCCATTCCGCAAGTTTCAGAATTTTTTGTAAATCCCTCTTGTTTCAATTCTATCGACGGTTCTGTTGGTGTAGTGCCCATCGAATCTATTATCACAGAAATGAACTGGGTTGATACAACTGCTACTTCCTTAGTATTAAATTCTTTGCCAGCGGGAGTCTATTATTACTCCGCTGTAAACCAACATAGCTGTATAGTTTCTGATTCTATCTCAATTTATGAACCTGTCGCCCTAAACGTCGATTTAGAAATAGAACACAACCTATGCTTTGGAGACTATTTAGGATATGCCCAGCCTACTATCGCAGGCGGGACATTTCCTTACGAAGTTATTTGGTCTGCAGGCTCAAATGAGCAATTATCATCTGGAATACACAGTGTTTTAATTGAAGATATAAATGGTTGTACACAGATAATTGATTTTGAAATTCTTTCACCCGACCCAATAATCGTAGATCTACAAACAACCGAAGCAAGCATGGCTTTCGGATCTGGTTCTGCTGAAATATTTGTTTCAGGTGGAGTTCCGCCCTACAATGTACTATGGAACAATGGAATGGATTCACAATTCATAGGTGAACTCGAACCCGGGATGTACACGAATACTATAACCGATAGTAATGGATGTATTCTCATAACAGAGTTCGAAATAATATACAACGAAATAGCGGAAACCGAAAACGATGAATTTCTTATTTATCCGAATCCAACGAATTCGCATGTGTATATTCAGAATCCCGATGCAGATATACACGAGGTTATAGTAGTTAATTCAATTGGAAGTATAGTTAAAAAAATACCGGTATTGAGCAATTCCTGTGCTTTTCAGTTGGACATAAGTGAACTTGAATCCGGAACATATTTGATTATGAAGAATAACCAACAAGGACTAAGCAAGATTGGGAGTGTAATAAAAATTCCACAATAAAAAGATAGTTGAATATTCATACAGAGGCTTCTCCGTTGTCCAAATGATAGACAATTGCACGAATTCGCTCATTTCGAAGCTATCCTGTTCAGACAACTATTTTCGTTTTTTTGCCACTAGGAAAGATTGCTAATCAATGCCAGAACCAAATGGATGCATTAGATTTACTCACATTTCATAGAATAATTGAAAATTTGGGCAACTTAAGAGCGAAATTTACGTCCTTAGATCATATACACCTTAACTACTGCATGCTACGCTTAACAATTGCTCTCCTTTTTCTGGGTTTTAATGCCTTGACATTCGCTCAAGTTTTTACCAACGTCACCATCCAGCAAGGGATTAGCTTTGCCTATCAACCAGGGTCATATGGTGGAGGGGTGAGTTTTGTGGATTTCGATCAAGACGGTCTAGATGATATTACATTCTCTCAGAACGGCTTCAATCCTGTCTTTTACAAGAACAACGGTACTACTTTTCAGGCGGTTACCTCATACATAAGCAATAACATGGAGGTGAAGAGTCTTGTTTGGGTCGATTACGACAATGATTCCGATTTAGATATTTTCGTAGTTCGTCGATTTGAAACAAATTCGTTGTACCAAAACAATGGAGATATGACTTTTACCGATGTCACTTTATCATCAGGTCTTTTGACCAGTGAAGAGTACATGAGTGAAAGTAGTTGTTGGGGCGATTACGATCGGGATGGTGATTTAGATATGTATCTCTCCACATATAATGGTTATGGTTTCGCCTACCCCCAAATTACTAATTTTCTATACCGTAATAATGGCAATGGAACCTTTACAGATGTGACCTTAGCTGCTGGGGTTGCGAATGGAAACTGCTACACCTTTCAAAGTTTATGGATCGATTATGACAAAGACTTTTGGCCCGATTTGTTAGTTACTAACGACCGGTATGAGTGCCCAAATTATTTGTACCACAACAATAGAGATGGAACCTTCACCGATGTTTCAGAAAGTTCTGGAATTGGAGACCAGTTTATATTCTCGATGAATGCAGGTGGAGAAGATTTCGACAACGATGGTGATTTGGATATATACATTACCAATGGGGTTGACGGAAACGTATTGCACCAAAACAACGGGGATGGGACTTTTACAGATGTTGCGGCCGCGGCGGGTGTAGAGGTAAATGACTTTACATGGGGGGCTCAATTTTTTGACTACGACTTAGATTCAGATTTAGACTTGCATATGTGCTGCACACCATTTTGGGGAAATCCGGGTCAAAATAAATTCTTCAGCAACGATGGAGATGGCACTTTCACAAATTCTATTGTAAATACAGGATTTTCAAATGATGTGGGTTGGAGCCATTGCTCTGCTATAGGGGATTTTAACAATGATGGGAGTTTTGATCTTGTGATTTCAAATCAAATGCCTACCGTTTCAAAATTATTCAGAGGCCCGACGCCCACGAATTCATGGCTTAAGGTGAAAGCTCAAGGTACCGTTAGCAATACAAATGGAATTGGCTCCTGGATCGAATGTTATGCAAACGAGGAGTCTTATGTTCATTACACCTACTGTGGCGAATCCTATCTAAGTCAGAACAGTCACTCCGAGATTTTTGGACTAGGCTCCGCAACTATCGTCGATTCACTCATCGTGCAATGGACAAGTGGAATTGTAGACAAGTGGTACAACTTAGCAGTCAATCAGAGTTTAACTCTTGTTGAGGGATCAACCTTTCAGCCATCAATAGTTGTTTCCGGACCCTCAACTTTTTGCGTAGGCGACCAAATTGAACTTTCAGTAGGAGAGTTTCAAACATACCTTTGGAGTACCGGCGAGGAAACCCCAACCATTACAGTTACTGAGTCAGGAGATTATTGGTGCGCGGTGAGCATATTTGACGGTTTGATCTTTAACTCCGAATCGATAACCATTGATTTTTCCCCTCTTCCTGTTGTTGAAGTGTTTTCATCAAATGTATCTTGTCAAAATGCCTCCGACGGACTTGCAGAAATACAAACAGTTGAATCTATTTTGTCCGAAGTTATTTGGAATAATGGAGAAAATTTTGGTCAGTCAATAGATTCTTTGCCGCCGGGAACCTACTCGTATGTAGCCACAGACATTATCGGATGTGTTGCGATTGGTGAAGTTTTGATTTCAGAACCAAATGCTATAGAAATTTTGTTGAATGTAGAAAACAATCTTTGCGCTGAAGGTAGTGAAGGCAATGCCGGACTTGTCATTTCAGGAGGTACCGAACCGTATCAAGTATTGTGGTCAGGACTGAGTGGTGAAGGTCTTCCAAACGGTGAATACACCGTAGAAATTACTGATGCCAATGGTTGTGTTGTTGAAGATTTTTTCGAGATAACGTCTCCTGATCCATTGCAATACGTTTTCGTTCTAACGGAGGCAAGTTGGGCGTTTGGCCTAGGCTCTGCGGAAGTGGCGATTCAAGGCGGAACCCTTCCGTACAACATCCTGTGGAGCAACAGTGGAAACGAAACAATTATAAATGATCTTGAACCTGGTTTTTACGGTTGCCTCATTACAGACGCCAACGGATGCTCCGTGTCGGGCGACTTTGTGATTTTATACAATGGTCTTTCCGAAGAGTTAAGTAGCAATGATCTCATCTTTCCAAATCCGGCAACTCACAAAGTTAATATTGCAAATGGAAGTGCACCTCATTCAGAATATTGGCTCTATGACGCTTTAGGGCGTGAAGTGATCAAAGCAGTTAAGAACTACCAAAGTAATTCATATGAAATCACATTGACCGGCTTGCCTGCGGGCGGATATTTTGTAGTGTCAAAAAATTTGTCAAACGAAATATCATTTATTGGAAACCTCATAAAATTGCCAGATTAAGATCAGAATCAAACTATGCGCATTAGAATAGCAATTGCACTAGGAGTTTTATGCTCACAATTATCCTTTGGCCAGTTTACAAATCTTGGTCCTACCAATCAGATGTCGCTCATTAATAATAATCCATTATTTGGAAATGCTGCTTGTTTCGTAGATTTTGATGATGACGGTCATGATGATATAACATATGGAACAAAACATCAAAGTATCCAATTCTGGAAAAATGATGGCGCCAATGGATTCGATTTAATGAGTTATTCATTCTCCCCGGCAATTGCTTCCAACATCGATATTAAAGCTGTTATTTGGTTTGATTATGACAATGATGGTGATAAGGATATAGCGTTTAGTGCGATTTTAAATAACGGCTTGGGCAATTATCCGATGAAACTCTACAATAACAACGGCAATATGGAATTCACAGATGTGAGTTTGTCTGCTGGGATACTCCCTGAAACACCCCAGATTTTTGGTATCAGTGCCGGAGATTATAACAATGATGGATGGCTCGATCTGTATGTTTGCAAATATCACAACCCCAATTTCTATTCAGGGTACATGTACTCCAACAGATTGTATCGAAACAATGGGGACGGAACGTTTAGCGATGTCACTATTTCAGCCGGACTTCCTACACCTATTCAAGCATCCTTTTGTTCTGCCTTTTTTGATTATGACCGCGACGGCCATCAAGACATTATTGTCGTTAATGATCGATTCCAATATTACAATTATCTATACCACAATAAGGGAGATGGAACCTTTGAAGATTTATCCTTCTACTCCGGTATAGGTATTTATATTGAAGCAATGTCATCAACAGTCGGGGATTATGACCACGACGGGGATCAAGATGTTTTCATCTCAAATACCCTAATGGGCAACGTACTAATGAACAATCAAGGAAATGGAACTTTTGTGGATTATGCACCTGCAGCCGGTGTAACCACAAATAAGGTATGCTGGGGTTCACTTTGGCTTGATTATGATAATGATTCTTGGGAAGATCTTTTTGTTCCTTCGGTTGGCTCTGGTGTAACGGTTAGTGACGCAAATAAAGCTTACAAAAACTTGGGAAATGGAACATTTAGCGATGTTACTGCTACCCTGGGGTTAACAGCCAACAACGATGGCACTTATACAATGGCCATGGGTGATTATAACAGCGATGGTTATTACGACTTTATTCAAAATAATACTGTAACCGCTACTGATTTCTACTCAAACAATGGAGGCGATAATCACTATTTGTGTACGACTTACGAAGGTGTGGTTTCAAACAAAGATGGTATTGGCACGTGGATAGACTGTTGGGCGGGAGGTATATATCAGAATAAATATACCTTGTGTGGTGAAAATTACATTTGTCAAAATAGTGAAAAGGAAATTTTCGGTCTTGGAGATGCCACTCTTGTGGATTCATTGAAGATTTTTTGGCTTAGCGGAATTGAGGAAACCTATTACAATATTGACGCCGATCAATGCCTTCACTTTATTGAAGGTGCATCTTTCGCCAATTTCACTGTTTCGGTTTCGTACGAAGAAGATCTTTTTATATGTCCCGGTGATAGCATAGTTTTCGAAGCCGAACCTGGTTATTCTTATTTGTGGAATAATGGATCGACTGAGTCTTCAGTTACCATTTACGAACCAGAAACAGTTTTTGCGACCTTCACAAACTCTTATGGGTATGAGCAAACATCTTCTGAGTATATAGTTCAATGGGCTCCTGAGCTTGACTACACTGCTTCATCTACGATGGTTTCTTGTGTTGGATACTCTGATGCTACAGCGGAAATCAGCACTGATCAGGCCCAACTGACTTCGGTGCAGTGGGTCAATTCTAGCAATACCGAACTTCAAATAGACTCTTTGTCCATTGGTACACATTATTTTCTGCTCACAGATATCTACGGATGTTTGTATTTGGATAGTGTAATGGTTGGCGAACCCGATTCTCTTTCAATGGTCATTAACTATTCTGATGCTTTGTGTTTTGGTGAAGGCTCCGGTATGGCTTCTGCTACAGTAGGTGGCGGCAATGGCGAGCCCTATAATGTGTTTTGGGGAGAAGGAATAGATCCCAATGCTCTTGCTGCGGGCGAATATTCTTTAATAGGCACTGACAATTTGGGTTGTGCAATCTCCCAAAATTATATTATCAATCAGCCAACAGAATTATCCGGAAATATTACCACAAATATAATTGATGAAGAAAACCCAACAGCTTCAGCCAACCTTGTAGTTGAAGGTGGTACTCCCCCCTATTCTACTATTTGGAGCGGCGGTGAAATTGATCTAATGGAAGTAGACAATTTACCGAGCGGATTTGGCTATGTCATTATATCTGATGCCAACAACTGTAGTTTAGAATTGACATTTGAAATTTTGGTTTCTGTACATGAAATGAACTTGGAATCCATGATGCTCGTTTATCCAAATCCGGCAGTAGGTCTGGTTCAAATAAGTTCAGATAAACGATTCGATCAAATTCGGATGTACAATGTTTCAGGGGAAATCTGTCAACTTATCAGACTATCCCCTACGTTATTTGCAACACTTGAAATAAATTCTGTTCTATCCGGCACATACCTCATAGAAATTTCGATTGAGGACAATGCTATTGCCCGCGAAATTCTAATAATACATTGAGACTTTCTTCCTTAACAACCATCAATGGCAAGGAAATTCAGAAGATCTGCACTAAAATTTTGAAATCAATCAATAACCATACTAAGTGCTCCACAACTTAGTATTGCTTGATCAATTTCTCGACATTAAATCCTTTTCTTAAGAAATAAACTCCATTGGCGAGGTGTGAAATAACAAATGAGTTTGCGTTAATTACCCTTTGAAGAAGTCGTCCATCTGAAGTATAAATCTCAAATGTGGTTGGTTCACGGAAATACAATACATCCATCGCAGGGTTAGGATAAAAGAACAAATCTGAATTATCAGGAGCCAAATCATTCACATTGAGAGTACCTTCATTATTGGAAGCATCCGGTGTAGTTCCCGTAAAAAGCCACCAATCTGGATTCCCATCAGTGATTCTACCATACGATGTATCCGGGGCGATGTGTGCCCACTCTATTTCGTCGGCAAGCGTGAAGCCATCTGGAGAATAGAGTCCCAACCATTCCCCATTGTTGCTTAACCTAAAGCTGCAATGTAGAACACCCTGAGTCATGTCTTCATCAGGATAAAAAAGCATCCAACTATTTGCCTCTACTGTTACTGAATCTGGATAAAATGTTGGTATTTGCCACTTCATTGGATTCTCTGGGTTGTCGCTCAAGTAATAACCTGCAAGATCTACATCAAAGTTGTTTGGATTGTATATTTCAATCCAGTCTTCGAGCTCACCTGCATTATCTAAAACATCACTTTGATTGGCAGGCAATACTTCATTGATGTAAACCAATTGGGGCACAATAAATATCAATGTATTGGTAGCCCTTGGTGTGGGCGCTATAAATATGATGCTTATTTGAGAGCCATCGCTTTGCCTTCCATAGGTTTCATCTGGCCCCATGGCTACATAAGGGTATGAATCTATATTCGTAGTTGCATCTGGACCGGTCAACACAACTGTACCCCCAGCCTGGTTCAATGTAAAACTCATGTGGTTGGCATCCTCCTCCTCCTCACCATCGCACCACAACAAAAGAAACCCATTTGGAGGCACAGTAGTTCGATAGGGATTGGTAAAAGGAATTTGATGTTGTAGCGGATCCCCATTCACAGAAAGATAGTACCCAGCCAAATTCACCTGAAAATTATTGGGATTATAGATTTCAACCCACTGATCGAAATCTCCCTGCAAATCTTCGAAGGTGCTCAGATTATTTGTTTGAACTTCATTGATGAATAGCAGCTCCGGGGCTTGCTCTACTTCACCATTAGGCGCATCAAAAGTCACATTATTAAAAAATTGAAAATCCGGACAGCCATCGCAAGAGCGTCCATAAGAAATGTCAGGAGCCATTAATGGATATGAAACTTGATCAATGATAGTTACACCATCAGGTGCCACAAGAAGTACAGTCTCGCCATCTGAAGACAGACTAAAATCCACATGATCTTCGCCTTGCTCCGGGTCCTTGTCCAACCAAAATATGAGATGGTTGTTTGGCAGAATCGCTGTAACACCCAAATTTGTGCTTGGTATAAGCCATTTAGTAAGCAAATTGGTGTCGTCGCTCAAGTAATATCCAGCCAAATTGGCAATACCACCAGAGTTGTGTATTTCAATCCAGTCGTCTCTTTCAAAGAAGTCATCCATTTGACCTGTTTCATTGGTCGCTAGGATTTCATTGATTTTTAAACTTTGACCATTCACATTAAAACCACAAAGTGATATAGCAATAAAGATCAATATTGCCAAAAAATTCTTACTCATCATACAGTTGCAGGTTATTCAAATTTGAATTCAAAGCAAAGTAAATGTAAAATTTACATGAAGCCTACTCGGAAGAATACATTTTTCAGAATATCTACCCTAAACCTAGAAACCGCGTTGGAAATCTATTGTAGCTCTAACCCCCTTTGATATCAAGCACTTTCTCGGTTTTTATTCTTGATGTATGAATATACACCATCAAATAATCCCGAATCACGCGATGGAGATATCGGAATTCATCGGTCGAACTATTACTTTGTTCCATCGTGTAGATTCGAGAATCCCGCAGCGCATTACCCGCTAGATGCTTCCAATGCGCAATGCGGGATAAACGGTATAAAAATCTTGCGAGAGCACTTGCTATCTGTGGGGTTTAGCACTTCATAGCGAATCCCAATGCGAATTCTGGGATAAAAAGAAAACCCCAGACAAGCCGGGGTTCAATTATTATGATTTTAAACCGAATCACGCGATGGAGATATCAGAATTCATCGGTCGAACTATTCCTTTGTTCCATCGTGTAGGGTCGAGAATCCCGCAGCGCATTGACCTCAAGATGCTTCCAATGCGCAATGCGGGTTTAACTTATAAAGCGTATTGGGATTCGATCTGCAATAGATTTCCAATGCGGATTCTAGGTTTAAGAGAAATTACTTTTTCAAATAAATAGATTCACCGTGAACCTTTAGCAATCGATCCGCCTCCGATAGCGTAATTCGAGAACCATTGTAGTATGCCGTAATAAACGCATCTGATATTCCGGCTGCTTTGGCTTCGGCACGTTTGTTTACCGCATCTTGCATACTGGTATATGCTCCGGTACTATAGCGTATTTTCTTGCTTTCCGTAAGCTCCGAATTCAATGGCGACATATTGTACAAGCTAGATGCAGGAACTGGCTTAGTGTAGACACCTACCTGAACTGTGTAGAAGAGACCGGACATTACCTCTACCTGAGAGGCTTTGGCAGCATTCGGATACTTCTTGTAATAATCACCCGTTTTTCCAGTTGTTGCTGAAGTTGTTCCTGAGTTTGCTTCGGGTTTCTTTCCTCCATCACCCAGAACATATTCACGTTCTACTGATGCTTGGAAGTCAGATTCTGTCATACCCATCGCTTCGTATAGAGGAATTCTTTTTCCGTCGCGGAATGCTACAACGAATGCATCTGAATATCCCAATTTGCGGATATCAAATTTCGTTTTGTCTGCATTGTCATAAGACATAAAGAATCCTGCTGTATACCTTGTAATCCCATTACTCAGACTTTCACCGCTCACAGGAGCAAACTCATCGTATAGGTTTTGTGGAATATTATTTCTAAAAGCACCTACCTGAACTTTGTAATAGATTCCCTTTGGCATTTCTACATCCACCGGAATCGGCTTAGAATCAGTATATGCAGATCTATTAGTTATTAAAAAGAAATCTTTTTCCAACACAGATGGGAAATTCCAAAGCATTGATTCCGCCTCTGCGGCACTATAGGCACCGCCAGAAGCTCTGGCAGCGCTGAGTGATCCGGAATCCGAAGTCGAACGAGCTGCACTAGCAGACTCGGAGTTAGCAGAAGACACAGTCGCACTTCTTGAAGTATTAGCGGCGACATTTGATGCTGCTGAGTTCGAAGTATTTGCCGCAGCTCCAGTGATATTGCCAGATGACATACTCGAATACAAGTTGTTTGCATTTCCGTTGATTTCTTTGATTCTCTCAGCCAAGGGCGCAATTTCCATATCCTTCATACGAATCAACTGGAGATTTGTATCATGATCTTTAGCTAGTTTGTCAATTTGCTTTTGAAGACCTGCTCTCTCTTCAGGAGTAGATGCATTGGCTTTGGCTACTTCTAGCGCAGCAATCTGATCTGCAATGGTGTTGTTTTCACCCACCAACTTATTGCGCTCACGGATCATATTCATCCTCTGACCATCAAGCATTGAGGCTTCTTCGATCATCGCCGTATAATCTCTGAATTCTTTTGAATTCATAAGATCTTCCTTGTTTGATATGCCTGAAGAAGGATTGCTCATTACACTATTGGCAAGCTGATCCGCATTTTTGGTGCTCGAAATAATTGAAGTGTTATCGATCAACTCAGCCTTTGGTGCCATCGCTACTGCCCCATTGCTGGATGATGCAGTGCTCGAAGAGCGAACAGTGGCGGTGTTACTTGCGGCATTCGTTCCTGTATTTGAACCTGAATTATTGCCAGTTGCAGATGAACCGTTTGATGCCGTGTTTGCTACAATG
Source organism: Flavobacteriales bacterium (assembly GCA_034439875.1). Classification (GTDB taxonomy): domain Bacteria; phylum Bacteroidota; class Bacteroidia; order Flavobacteriales_D; family Sanyastnellaceae; genus JAWXBG01. The sequence goes on along the minus strand of JAWXBG010000228.1, from coordinate 33,084 downwards.
GTTGTTTTTGCAGATGTACCGCTTTTTGTTCCAGTTGAATTAGAAGTTACTTTTTTCGAATCCACTGCTACTCCATCCGCCATTACAGTTTTAGTAGTTGGAGTATTTACGGCTACAGCAGTAGATTTTGTTTCTGAAGGATTTGCTGCAACTGTATTTACCACATCCAATTTTGGTTCATCGAATATTTCGAGTTTACCATATCGAAGTGCAGTCAATTGCTGATCGTCATACTGAAGCATCATATCGAGATTTTCGTGTATACCCTCTATCTGTTTCAATAGACTGATGGCGTACATTTCTTTAGCAAAGGCTCTTCTAAAGAAGTCATTCTTTTCGATATCATCAACTACCGGATATGCACGTTTCCTAAGAATTGCGGCATCCTCCATTTCGTCTTTTGCTTTGTTGAAAAGAGATTTTAACTCGTCTTTAAGCATCACTCTGCTATCGATTTTAGTCTTGTTCTCTGCGTTCAGCTTCTGCACATCAGCCAATACCCCATCGAATTCGTGACGAGTCATTTTTGCTATGTTCTCTGCATTCGTTGTCTCAAGTAAAGATTTTTTGAGATATAGTTTTTCTGCATCCCTATCAAGTTTCTTTTGCTTCAATGGATTCTTTTCATTCTCAATCTCTGCTTCAATTAAGAAGATATTGTCCTGTAATTCAATGATTTTATCTCTGTTTCTCAGTTGAACGGAATCGGCTGGGTACTTGTATACCAGTTCATCCAATGATCCAGTTTCATATGCGTAAATCGATTCTTCTTCTTTCACAGGCTTGAACACTTGCTGCACCGTTTCAGAATCTTTTTCTGCCTTGCTCTTCGATTCTTCTTCGTCATCTCCTTTGATGGTTGGAGTGTCAAAATTGTATCTCGAATCTTCCACATTAGAAACAGCATCTTCAAGGTTCTGCTCAGTATTTTTTGAGGCAGTATCTAATTTATTGACCGGTGTTGGACCTGAAGCTGCCAATGTGAGATTAAGGTCGTTTTGGTAACTCTGCAAGCGAGATTCTGCTAGTGTTTTTTCAGATGCAAGGTCAGCCAATGACTTCTCGATCATTTCAACTTCTTCTGGATCTGAAGTTGAAGATAGATTGGATTTTTTATCAGCTTCAACAGCATTTATTACTGCCAAGTATTTTTCAGTCAGGTCAACCTGATTCTTCAACTTATCTTGAATCACAGCATTATTTTCTATGATGTCTTTGTTCTCCGATTCATACGCCGCTTTCAAAGAATTGCTATTGTATACATCCTTTTCAAGCGAGTTGATAGCTACTTCCAACTGAAGGTCACGCGATGCAAGCTGAGTAGCTTTATCAAGATCACTTTCATTTGCAGCTTTTAGCGCATTCGCCTGGCGTTCGTTTTTCAAACCTTCGAGTGTTGCTTCTTTCAAACCGAGGTACTGCATCTCTTTGATCAAATCGTTTTGAGAACTTGTCTGAATATTTTGCTTTTTGGCTTTATATTCAGGATCTACGATCTGACAAGTTGCGTCCATATCTGTGGCACTCACTGCAGGACTTGGAATAACCTGTCCTGCAATTTCTGCTTTAAGTTCTGTTCTATATTTTTTCAAATCATCCAATTTCGACGATTCTTCGGCTGAAAGATTAGAAGCAGGTTTCTTTTCTAAAGAAGCGATTTGCGTATTCACATCATTCACTTCTTGATTCAATACCATACGTTTGCCGGCTAACATAATATTGCCGGATCCTTCATACCTTTCTAGTTTAGCTTGCTTGGTGCTACGAAGAGCAGTTGCCGTTGAATTTGGCTGCGCCAGCTCAGGTTTTTCTCCTTCAACACGCGCGGTGAGTTCGGTACCTTTATTCATTTCACCCAAGAGAGCGAGGGTTTGAGGATCTTTAATTTCGAGCGCATCCAGTCTTCCATCCATTTCGCGCAGTTTTGCTTTGAGCGTGTTTCTTTCCGGTTCTGACAGTGCAACTTTCTCGTCCATCTTCAACCCTAAATCACTTTTATCTTCGATCAATATGGCATAGAATTCTACTTGCCCTTTGACATCCGCAGATTCTTTGCCGAGCTTTTCAGCGCGAATAGTCTCATTAAAAATCTCTCTTCTCTTAGCGTCTAGTTTTCCTTTGAGTGTGGCATATTCTATTTCTGAATTTTCCTTATCTGCTTTCTTTTTAGCAGATGCCATTCTCTCTTCAGATATTTTAATGTCAGTTGCAATCTGCTTTTCGTCAGAGTGCAGACGATCTAGTTTTTCGAGGCTTGCTCTCTCTTCACTTTCTTTGGCTTTTGCCTTATTCTTCATCTCTTCCATCGGAGGATTTACCTGACCACCTCTCAAAGAAGTTTGTCTATCCTTCTCTAACTGAAGTTGTGCAAATGCAGCATTTACGTCATTTCCGGTGTGAGCTTGATTTAAAGAATTCAATTTCTGACGGAGATCTTCTTTTCTTTGATTTTCAGACTCTCTATATGTTTTCAACGCTTCAGCAGAAGCCATTGCATTGGTCGATTGTCTGCGCAATTTGGCAGCTTCAAGAGAAAGACGATGCGATTCGCGCAAATCATCTACATGACCTTGCCCACCATAATTGCCAGCAGTTTGTCTGAGATTTTCGGCTTGTCTCAGTTTGTTTTCTGATTCAGTTTGTGTTTTCAGAGCATAAGAATATGCAATATCTGCTTTGCGATCTGCATTGCTCACAAAGTCTTCCAAATCGGCAATATCGGCTTCCATCATAGAAGCTACTTGAGGCAAAGAAGTTCCTTCCGGAAAACCTGCAGCTACAGGAGCGCTCTCCATGGTTTTTTGCATTGTCACAACGGGTTCGGCAGAACTTGAAGCCATTTCCATCATGTCGTCTGTAGCATTTACATCGAGACGAGCTTTTTTGCGAAGCATATCGGCTGCCAATGCTGCAAGATCCTCATTGGGTATTTCTTCGAAGTAATTATTGACAATGAGTTTTTCAACTCCATTTTCTTTCACCAACCTAAGTTCTTGACGAATTGCCACAGGGTGGTCGAAACTTGGAATATCCATCACCGATTGATGAATAATAGGGCTATGTGTAGTTTGTACTTCTAGCTTGTACTGACCACCCTTAGGTGCATATATCACATATTTACCGGTATATTGATCTGAAGTGGCATCGCTCAGAGCATTGTTGCCACCCATTAGATTCTTGATCCGCATTCCGGCAGTTTTTTCATCCGGACTGATATCATTTATAAACTCACCTTTAATGTATACAACATTGAGAGGGATACCCTGCACCATTACGTTATATACGTGCATGTGGCCCTGATCACTCGAGCGTGCACTAGCGAAATAAGCTTTTTCATTTTTCGAATCGACGCAGTAGAAGATATCGTCGTCGGGGGTATTAATCGCAAAATCGAGGTTGATTGCCTCGCCGAATGAATTAGAAGATGCGTTGTATTCGCATTTAAAAATATCGTAACCGCCCATGCTATTATGTCCTTTTGAAGCGAAATACAGCGTTTTTCCATCGCTGTGCATGAAACAGAAGTCTTCGTCGTATTTGGTATTTACACCACCAGAAAGTTTTTCGGGAGAAGAAAATTTACCATCGGGAAGAATAAGTGCTTTATAAATGTCTTTGCCTGTAGAACCATCTTTACCATAACTAGAATAGAAAATGGTAGTGCTATTTCCGGGGTAGTGCATTACTCCAGGTTCTTTGCTCTTCTCATCTAGTTTAGATTTCAATTCTGCAGGAACCGTTAGTATGCGACCTCCAATCTCTTCTAGATTAAAGTAACGGAAGAAGTTCTCTTTGTCGGATTCAGTTTTATTGATTACCACAACATCTTTAATGTTAGATAATAGACCTGAACCATAAACACAAGTTTCGATGTCCCTTCTTGGGTTCATTTTTTCTACCAGCTTTGAATCAGCTTTAGCAATGAATTCTTCATAAGCCTTAATAGCGGGCTTAAATTCATAGTTAAGGTGATATGCTTTACCCAAGTAGTACCAGGCCATTGCATCTGTAACGCCCTTATTGGTAGCGTTGGTCAAATACTTGATGGCTTTAGTTTTATCCTGGTCGCTATATATAGCGCATGCCCCGAAACGATAATTGTAATCGGGGTGTTGCGGATACAACGAGACCAATTGGGAGTATAAAGGAAATGCCTTTATGTATTGTCCTGATTCAAATAATTGATTGGCGTCTTTGATCAATTGGTCTTCGGAGCCGCCTTTTTGGGCAACCGCGTTGACAAACATCATGGCCAACAGGGACAGTACCAGTGTTGCTTTTTTCATGGCGATAGAGAATCTGGTGTAAGATTTAGGGTTCAAAACAGTTTGTGCTTGTTTCCTTTTCATTCAGAAGTCTTTTTTCATTAGACCCAAACATTTATTTTAACGATTCTCTTATTAACGGGTTACAATTTGCGACTTTAAAACGCTTGTCCAGACCGTATTTCGGAATAGTTATTCTCAATTATAGGTTCAAAAACTAGTTATTGTTCGTTCAACCCCCAATTATAGTCGACGAAAATAATTTCGGTTTTTTCAGAAATTTTGGTCTCACTATACCGATTCACGAAATCTATCCAAGTGCCGGTCTTTTCGAAGTCGCCCTTATACCAAGAAAAAATCTTCGATAATTGAGCCTTTTCGCTCGATAAATTATTCTGTTCCTTGTTTGCAATAAAGGTAGCCGTTTGGCTTGTCAATTGAGCATCCAACTTCTCTGCGGTATAAGCTTCATTGCGCAAAGGAGGACAGCTAATACTAGCACAATTCAAGGCGAAATGAATTCTTGATTCGTCGAACTCCCTCCTAATCATAGCGTGCTCTATGTTATTCAGATCGTACTTCTTCCCTCCTATTTCTATGAATTTAATATCCCAAGGAGTATTGATTTTATACACCTTTCCACCCAAATCCTTAATGCTATTGCAGGGGTAATTGCGAACTATGAGTTGAACCGTAAAAGCGTTGTACGCGTTGATCCAATATGCCAATCGCTCATCTTTCGACCATTTCTCATTGTCAGGAGGATTGGAAGAGAGTACTTCGAGATATTCATTCAACTTGACACTGTCCGCCTTAAACCCTTTGTAATCAACTAGTCCCGATGAGGAAACGTATTTGGATAAGAGGTTATTCCAAAGTTCGTGAGATACGGGTGATGATGTTGTTCCTGCCTTTGAAGCGGTGCAGCCCACCAAACCTAGAACCAGAATAAATATGCCTAGAGGTACTTTCATGATAGTTTTCTTACAAAGGAACCTTAAAAATCATCCTATTCTGCCGTTTTGGGTCAAATTAACACCGAACATTGCACTAAATATCTAGAGGGCACCTCTAAATAAGGATACACGAGGATTCTTGCGCTCAGAACATTGAACAAAAGCCATTATACAATTGAAAATCAGCATTATAATACCAACACTTAACGAAGAAAAGTACATTGGAGATTTATTGAATTACTTATCTGAAAATAGCTGTGGTTGTATAGCTGAAATCATCGTTTGTGATGGCAATAGTATTGACCTTACGAGAGACATTGCACAGGGTAGAGGAGCCAGGGTAATAGCACTTGAAAAATCATGTCGTGCAGTTCAAATGAATGCCGGAGCAAGGGTGGCAACCGGAGAAGTTATTTACTTTGTTCACGCAGATACCAGACCGCCAAATAGCTTTATCAAAGACATTAATTCAAGTATATTAAATAATTATGATATAGGTGGTTATAGATTCAAATTTGATTCTTCAAAATGGTCCTTAAAGTTCAATTCGTGGATGACACGATTTAATATTTTGAGTTTTCGAGGGGGCGATCAAAGCCTTTTTCTGACAAAAAAGGCCTGGGAAGAGTTGGGTGGGTTTGATGAAAAATTTGTGGTGATGGAAGAGTATGATCTGTTGAAAAGAGCATCATTGAGATTCCGATATTGTTTGATACAAAAAGATGTGATTGTAAGCGCAAGAAAATATGATCAAAATTCATGGTTGAGAGTTAATTTTGCCAATACTGTTGCCATGATAATGTTTCGTATGAATTATGATCCTCAACATATTAAAAAGACTTATAGCAAACTTTTAAAAAACACCATAATCGGTTATCACAGCACATGAGAGAATACATTATTCATCCAAGTTTACCCATCTTAATGATGGCAGCGGGCATTGCGTTGGACGCTTTTGGGGCTCATGGACTGAAGGAACACATCGATGAGAATTCCATTAATATCTGGGAAAAAGGAGTGTATTATCAACTTGTAAATGCTGCGGCCCTGTTATCAATTTCACTTTATCAGCAACAATTTGTATACCTAAGGCAGCGCTGGGCCGCCATTTTGGTAGTAGCTGGCACATTTTTGTTCAGTATTAGTCTTTATTTTTTGGCAACAGATAGTTGGATGCAATGGCCATTTGCGGGCATCTTAGGACCCATTACGCCATTTGGAGGCCTGTTGATGATAAGCGGTTGGATTTGGATGGCGCTTACCTTCGGAAAACGAAGTCAGATCATGTTTCGAGATTAATTTAGGTTCCTAGACTCGAAATCCAAGATGCACCTCTAATTCTTCGGGAAGTTGCGGAAGATCACCTCTTTGCACCATAAACGAAGTCATTTCTGCGATTTCTGTAAATATGTAGTGCTTGATGGCAGCTTCTCTCAAATAACCTTTGCCAGAGCTCCCTCCGGTGCCCATGCGGGTTCCCACCATCCTATGCACCATATTCATGTGACGCCACCGCCAATTGGCCAAAAGTTCGTCTATTTCTAGAAGATGGTTTAGCACTTTATAGGGGTTCTGCAGAATGGGATAGTCGCGATAAAGCATGATGAATAGTGCGGCACGTCTTGCCGATTGAGATAATTTCCGCTCCGGATCCTGGTGATTTAACAAAAAGAGTTTTTCATACTCTTTCACATTACCCTTCTCACCTTCTTGCAGCGATTTATCATAGGATTCGCCATACGAATACCAAAATTCATGACCTGTTGAATCATCCACAACGATGTTATCGTCGAACGGCATTCTTTGCAGCCATGAATTCACCAGTTCGATGATGGTCCGATGAGAATTCATGGCTTCAATTGTTGTCTTATCCGCTTCGGTGAGTTGACTAGTATAGTACTCTCTTCCATGACGTTGCTCCATTCGAAGGCCTAGGACAGCTTCTAGTTCTTTGAATTGCATACTCTGAAATCCGGATGCAGGCCTAAGCATGTCTCTGAATTCCAAAAAGTCGAGAGGAGTCATCGTTTCCAAGATATCTATCTTATGAACCAGTACCTTCAATATCTCTGCAACTCTGTTGAGCCTGCGCACTACGGTAGCCAACTCAGGAGAATTATCATTGATTGCAGGCTGCGACAAAATTTGGTGAACCGAGCGCATCTCAAAGAGGATCTGCTTGAACCACAATTCATAAGACTGGTGAATGACGATGAAAAGCATTTCATCGTGGGCATGTTTTTGATGTTTATCGCTTTCAAGTTCCTGCGCATTGAGGATCTTGTCGAGTTGGAGGTATGAACTGTAATACATGTGGCAAGTTTACATCATGGCATTTGAGCAATGATACTTTCTGCGAAAAATCAGTTCACTTTCATACTTTCTGCGATGTAATAGATTCCAACTGCAAAATCCGGGTTACAAGCAAAAACTTTTATTCAGTTGATCAGTTACCCACCAAAAGCGGCTAGAAATAACAAAAGGTCGATGCCATTCACAATGCCATCACCACTCATATCTGCAGCGCAATTCGAAGTACATCCATAACCAGCCAAGAACAACAGCACATCCGAAGCATTTACATTTCCATCGCCATTCAAGTCGCCAGGGATACTGTATTGACAAGAATTGTTATCGCAGGTGGCGTTGGGATTATAATTTGAGGCTACAATATCCATGCATCCTAGAATTCCTCCGGTGTTCCAAGTGAAATAAACATCACTTGAGCCATTTCCAGTCAATTGACCTTGATCGGTCCCTGAAATACTCCAAGTCACATCTGCGGAACTATTTCCTCCGTTGAAGGACACATGATAACAACCGCTGCCCATTGCACTGCCACAAAAAGGCCAGAGCCAATAATTACCTGCACCTGATCCGAGGAGGCTCGAAATTGTATAGCCATTGTATTCCATGTAAAAGCCTGCCTCGCTAAATTCAAAAGGGCCATTTTCAAACATTTCGATCACAAATGAATCTGTTGGTGGAATTGGACCAAAGAAAAAACTTAAATTGTAGGGCGCACCGCTATTTACAGCATAGCCCAGATTGTTAATATCATATAGCAACCAATGCACTTCCGATGGATTGTTGCCTCCTGTAATATTCAAAGTATAACAACCATCGTCCAAACATAAATAAACATCTTCGGCCGTTTCAAAACTATTGCTATCACCATTATATGTTCCTTCAGCAACGGTATTGCCATTGGCATCGCTAATTATATACATCGATCCTTCCCATCCATTGCCTCCATCATCCCACATATATAAATGGAAAGTATGTTCACCGTACATGCACGAATTATTGTCAATTGCGGCTCCGGAATCGTAGTTGCAAGCCTGCGGATCCAAACACCCTTCGGTATCCACGAGTCCTCCGTAAGCACATACATCATACAATGTTGCACTTCCTGATCCATTGTATTGGTTTCCATCGCTGTTTGTAAACACCCAATCAACTAAACCATAAACATAGGTTCCGAGGATGAAACAGCCATTGGGCAAACAAACGCCAATTTCCTGTTCATTATTAATCTCGTAGATACAACCACTAGTAATCCAATTTAAGTTTTCATCATAAAAATCATAACAGACGTACTCATCAATGTTTTCAGGATCTCCATAAGTAGCAGCAAAATAGTGTTCATTTCCGATACAACAATCAGTGCCATAATTACACGAATTATCATCGCAAAGTACTCCAGCGTCGTAGTTGCATGCGAAGTAATCCGTGCAACCTAGCACAGGGCCACCTCCAACTGTAAAACTTATTGGATCTTCACTGGATGTTGTCGCAATCACAACTCCATCTAACTTGATAATCATTGTAAAACTCGGAGGAATTCCATATTCGTAAAACGTCAGTGTATAATCCTCAGGAACCAAATAGTGCTCTCGAATTACATGTCCACCGTCTACCGGATTATTTCCGTATCCACCAAGTATTCCACTACAATTTCCTCTAATTTCATATGATGCTTCACCATAATAACCGTTAAATGGCTCGCAAATCTCCACGGTCATGTAGTGAACATTGTCATCATAAACGCAGAGATCATTCCAAAAATCAGGGTCATCAAAACTTGAACATACATAGGGATTGTAATTCAGAGCAGTTGGATCTGAGCAACCTCCAGCGTCGCCTACTGCAAAGGGTCCCGGAGAACTCGGCCCCCCATTGTGGTAGTACTGGGCTGGGCCATTGAAAACCCCTGAGAAATTGACAAAGAAATAAGAATCTGGGTCGTTTATGAGTTGAATTGTATAACAACCAGTAGGAAGAGACAATTCGAAGGCAAAGTGAAGCGGATTGTTGTATGAATTAATGATGTTTTGATAGATGATAAAATTGCTTTCATTTCTAATTTCAACGGTAGCTCCCATTGAATGGTAGCATTGAAATAGGACTTGATTCTGATCGCATCCGATTTGCGCAAATAAATTGGAAAGCGGATTAAGCGCTATCACAAAAAAGAGAAGAGCCAGCTTGTTCATTGTGTTATTGGTTAAGGTCTGCAAGATGAACTTCAATTAAAGGCTTTGCAATCCCCTAATTCGGGGATGCCTTCTCTCACAGGAATACTAGATGATGTCTATATTTAGCCCTTATTGCACAAGAGAGGTCCATTTGTCGCAATTATGAAAGATCTTTTTAGAATTTCTAAAAATTTATCATTTACTTTCCATTTTGAGGATACCTTAAGACCTCTAAAAACCTCTTCCAAGTTTCGACCAAATTTTTCAATAAAAGTATTTCAATGAATTTATTCGGGCCAAATCCCGCACCAAATATCAGTTGCAAAGCATCCAGTTATGCACCTTTCCTGAAAAGGTCAGGAACTTCTCTTCGAAGGGATTTGTATGCACGAAACATAAAACAGGTTTTTAGAGGTGACCTTGATGCTGCCTTAAAGTTTTTAGACTTATCCAATGGAATGCTCCGTGCAATTGTATGTGTGTTTTTTATTATTTCTTGTCAAGTTCTAGAAGCCCAAACAAATCGCAGTTTCGTGCATTATACAACTCAAGATGGACTTCCAGATGGGAACATTGGGTGCATAACACAAGATAGTTATGGCTTCATGTGGATTGGCACAAATGATGGACTTTGCAGATTTGACGGTAAGGAATTTCTTGTTTTCAGAAGAGGAGAGCGCAATAGATCCATCAGTGGAAATAATATCACCTCAATACAAGAAGATGACCAAAAAAGGCTTTGGATAGGTAGTGCCGATGGTGGAGTTTGCTATTATGATTTAGGAGCCCAAGAGTTCAAGTGGTTTGATGATACGGAAATAGCACTCACTTCGAAAAACGTAACGAACATGGATTATTCTTCCGGCTCAGGTTTGCTTTATATAACCTGGAACAACGGAGGTCTGTTTGCTATTGACACAAAAAACCTTGATTTTCAACGAGTAGAGGTTTTTGAGAACGACTCAAAACTCACCTATTACGACGTGCTATGTGATAGTAAAGGCTTCACTTACTGTTCACCTGTAGGACGAAGACTATGTGTCTTGAGAGGCAAAGAACTGATAAAAACAGATACCACGATTTATTATCCGAATCCCGCGCATACCATCTCCTGTTTCCAAGAGGCTAACGACGGCAAGTTGTGGTGCGGAGCATGGGATCCAAATTTACACCTCATCGACCCAGCCACAGGTGAACTTGAATCGTTTGAAATTAAAAGCGACTTCGAGATAGTTAATCCACAAAATGAAATACTCAGCATTTCCTTAGACAACGATGGGAAGATATGGTGCGGAACACTCGACGGGCTTTATATTTTTAATCGGTTCACGAAAACATTTGATTCGTATAGACATCAAAATAAGGATCCACAGTCTCTTATATCGAGTAAGATCAACTGTATATTCAAAGACAATCGCAATCGAATGTGGTTGGGAACAGATTCGGGCCTAAGCATATATGATCCGCAGTCGAATCAGTTTCAAATTGAATGGTTCAGCGAAGATGAAAACTGCAGAGTAAATGATATTTTTGAGATTGACGAAACACTTTATTTAGGTACTTCATGTGGTCTTTTCGCAAAAAAAAGAGGGCTTGAAACTTTCCATGAAATTGAATCAAAATATAAAGGCGAACAACTTCAGATTACGAACTTTTTCATGGATAGTCGAAGAAGAGTATTTGTAGGAAGCAATAAGACCCTTTTTCTTCTCGATACAATATCACAAAAGCTTCAAACGATTGATGGGATTGTTAGTCTAAGTTATCTCGATTTTTATAACATTTCCTCGTCTCAGATAAATTCGATTGTGGAGTTTCCTTTTCGCGGCAGTAATAGCATTTGGATTGAGATTTTTGGACACCTTGTCGCTCTGTTCGATTTTCAAAATCTCGAGGCTATTCCGTCGTTTATGGGAGAACTGGCCAAATACGAAAATCTCATCAATAAGTTTTTTGTCGATTCCAAAGACAATCTTTGGATCCTCGGTCGCTCCCATGGTTTGATGTTATATGTAGATCAACCCGAATTGAATAAAATTGGTGAGTTATTAAATCCGAAAATGGAAGACTTGGCATTTGAAAATTACTTCTTGAAATGTCGATTTGTTTCTGAAGAAAAGAAGTTGCCCTTTTCTGATGTAACCGATATGGTAGAGCTGCATGGCAAATATTTTGTTTCTACCAATGGTTATGGATTGTATTCAATGACAACAAACAATGGAGTCTTTCAATTGAATCATGTAGATGGTTCCCCAAATGTGATTAGAGGGATGATTAAAGATCACAATGGTAAATTGTGGTTGATAAATAATTCCGGATTAATCCTGTATCATCCGCTCGAAAATGAATTTCTCGCTTTCAACTCGTCAGATGGATTGCCTTTATCAGGAATTAGAGGTAAATACATCAATTCTCTAGATGGACAGATACACATTGGTGGCATGGGGCATGTAATATCATTTCACCCAAATCAAGTTTTGAAGAATATAGAAATTCCGTCGATTCATTTCACACATTTCCGAGTGGCAGATGAATCAATGGATTATTTACTTCGCCAAGAATTCATCAAATTAAGTCACGATCAGAACTATATCTCCGTCACATGTGCTTCTCTCAGCTATACTGCACCTGAAAAAAACATGTTTATGTATCGTTTGGTAGGCTTGGATCAAGAATGGCATCAAAACGGAACCAATCACATTATTACTTATAACTCCTTACCCCCAGGCACATACGAATTGCATGTAAAAGGATCCAATTCGGACGGTTTATGGAATGAGGAATCGAAGATTCTAAAGTTCTTGATCATGCCTCCATTTTACCTTCGGTGGTGGTTTTTCGTTTTAATATTTGCCGCAGTTCTTTCCATTTTGTACCTTCTCTATCGTTATAGAATTCGACAAATTATAGCCATGCAAAACCTCCGAAATAATATAGCCCGCGACTTACACGATGAAGTAGGAAGCACATTGGGTAGTATCTCTTTATACAGTGAGGCAGCTCGACAACAACTAGAGGAATCGCATAAAGACCAAGTGCAAGATATTATCCGCAGGATAGGAGAAAATTCGCGAGAAATGATCGAAAAAATGAGTGACATTGTTTGGAGTGTAAATCCTGGAAAAGATTCGATGGAGCACCTCATTTCACGCATGGAATCTTTTGCTTCGGGAATTCTTGGTACTTCTCAAGTTGGTTTTAGTGTAAAATGTACTCAAGGATTATATGCCAAAAGCCTGAATCTTGACGAGCGGAAAAACTTGTTTCTCATTTTCAAAGAAGCGGTGTATAACAGTTTGAAGTATTCTGGATGCAGCTTTGTAGATACCCAAATATTGGAAGATTCAGGCCATATCAAAATGATCATTGCGGATGATGGAAAAGGTTTTGATGTTTCAAACTTAAAGACCCACAATGGCAACGGACTGAAAAACATGAAATCAAGGGCTGAGGAGATTGGAGGGAACCTTACAGTCGAATCAGGGGAACAAGGAACGCGTATTCAATTTCAATTCAAAAAAAAGTAAGCCGCGGAGTACATCACCTATATCGGTGATTGAGTATCTGAAAACATTCCCTTTAATTTGTGATCTATGTCCAAACCCATTTCCATCGCCATTTTTGATGACAGCAAACATTTGCGGGAGGCTTTGTCCATTTTAATCCGAGGACAAAAGGACATGCATTTGGCCGGAGAATTCCCTGATGCCATCAACATCGTTCAAAACGTTAAAAATGTGCAACCCGATGTGATCTTAATGGACATCGACATGCCAGGCATTACGGGAATAGAAGCTGTTGCACTTTTAAAAAAGGAATTTCCCAGTCCTGCAGTGATGATGCTCACTGTTTTTGAGGATGAGGATAAAGTCTTTCGTTCGCTTTGCGCAGGAGCCATTGGTTATCTTTTAAAGAATACAGAACCTTCTCATTTACTCGATTCTATCCGCGAATTACATACAGGTGGGGCCCCTATGACCCCTAGTATAGCCAGAAAAGTTTTGCTACACTTTCAACAAAATGTAGTGCCCCACAATACCCAATCATTTGACCTGAGTGAAAGAGAAAAGGATGTTTTGCGACTGCTCGTTCTTGGCAAATCGTACAAAATGATTGCTGATAATTTGGGTATAAGCTATGAAACTGTTCGTTCGCACATGAAACACATTTATGAAAAGTTGCATGTAGCGAGCATGACAGAGGCCGTTGCAAAAACACTTCAGCTAAAAATTCTGGAATAATACGAGTGGAGCTCTTTAGGGAGACTTTTAGCAAGTCTAATGTTATTTTTCTGTATAATTTTATTTATAGCAACACGGAATTGAATAGTCACAAAACGTGAGATACTCTCCTGTTTGTATATGTTTTTATGGTTCAAGAACAAGTTACATCTTAAATCTCCAAAACCGCGAACCTCAAAATCTGTCACTTGTGCAACGCCATGTGGCTCTAAAATGACGTCATATTGACAAAACAAACTATAAAAAATTATATTTGTGTCATAAATCTATTGTTTACCATGAGGCTATCTGTTACCCTATCGATCATATATTTAATATCTACCGTCACTTCATTGAATGCCGGAGTGTTAATTGTAAATAACAGCAGTGCTGCGCCCGGGCAGTTTGCCTCATTGCAATCGGCAATAGGAATCGCCAGCCCTGGGGACACCATATATATCGCAGGAACAGACATAACCTATGGGGCCATTTCTCTCAACAAGCAATTGACCCTTATCGGTCCTGGCTTTGATCTTACTTCGGGTGCTCCTTCTTCTGTGGCTCAGATAGGTGTTTTAGGACTTACTGCAGTTGCTGCAAATGGATCAAGATTTATAGGTCTACGAATTTTTCAGATTATTTCAACTGATGTGGGTATTAGTCTTTTTACAAACCTTGAGGTATTAAGATGTCAAATTGATGATTGCCTGTATCTGAGCAACGACGATTGGAATAATTGTTTGGTAGACGGCTGCTTATTCACAAGTGGCGGCCCGAATGTAACTGGAAATAACAGTGCTGCGAATTTGACGACAAGCACAATTCGCAGCAACATATTCGCGGGGACATTGTTTTATGTTGTGAATAACACTATCAAGAACAATATTTTCAGTGGAAATACCAATGGCAACGGCTCCATCATATCAGGTGGAACTACCAATACATTCCACAACAATATATGCATTGGACGAAATTGTTTATCCGTAGATATTATCTCAAATATCACTTCAAACATTAGCTTTTCTTGTGCTTCTCCTAATTTTAACGGAACTGGAAATTTCCCTAGTACAGATCCTTTGTTTGTGTCCTACGCACCGGGTCCGTATTCATGGAATCACAATTTCAATTTGCAAGTAGGATCACCCGCTATAGGAACAGGATCTGGATCTACCAACATTGGTTTATATGGTGGAGAGGGCAAATACCGTAGAGATCACGAGCCAGACATTCCCGTTTTAAGATCTTTGACATTACCCGGTACCAATGTTT
This sequence comes from Flavobacteriales bacterium, assembly GCA_034439875.1. Taxonomy (GTDB): domain Bacteria; phylum Bacteroidota; class Bacteroidia; order Flavobacteriales_D; family Sanyastnellaceae; genus JAWXBG01. The sequence continues at coordinate 17,896 of JAWXBG010000228.1, read as the reverse complement.
TTCCTGTCAATAGCAACATATCTATTCAAATAAACAGTGTAATACATGAGTAAGAAAGTAATTTTCTACCTGTTGAGCACTCTTTTTTATGTTGCTCTCTGTACATCGGTTTTTGCGCAGCAAGTCGACGGAATTGAATACTTCTGGAATACAGATCCCGGCTTGGGAAATGGAACCTACGTTGCGTTTGAAACTCCGTCCGAAGTGGTTGTTTCAAATATTGATTTCAGCACTGCGGGCCTACTTACCGGCAGACATATCCTTTATACAAGAGCGAAAAGCACTGATGGAAACTACGGTATTACTAAGTCAAAGGAAATTTACCTGGTTTCGGAGCTTTTAGAAGCTGAGTATTTCTGGGATCAAGATCCTGGTTTAGGAAATGGAACCCCTTTTGACATAAGTGTTGCGCAAGGACTAGCCGATGGATGTGAGAAGTTATCTACGACAGGGCTTTCTGCGGGAATTCACTATTTATACTTCAGAACCAAAAGTGTAGATGGCAAATGGTCCATCACACGATCTCAGTTGGTTCAGCTTACAAATGCATCACCTGCAGGGGGTTGTCCAGGCGATTTCACTTATGATGGTCAGATTACTACATCGGACTTGCTTTCATTACTAGGGGCTTTTGGAACTACGGATAATTGCTTTATTGATCTGAATGGCGATAATGATGTAAACATTTCTGATATGCTCATCTTCCTGGGTTCATTCGGAGGAGTCTGTATGTAGGGTAAGCCCATTCCACCTCGTACAATATTCCAACAGCCTGTGTGAACAATTTCATTCCACAGAAGTCTTGGATGTGATCATCTTTGAGCCCCCTATGCAAAAGACTGAAGAAGTAATAGAAGTTTTCGGCGCCCGAGAGCACAATCTCAAGAATATTGATATTGTGATTCCGCGCAACAAACTTGTGGTAATAACTGGCTTGAGTGGCAGTGGAAAGTCTTCTTTGGCATTCGATACTATTTATGCCGAAGGGCAGAGACGCTATATAGAAACTTTTAGCGCCTATGCTCGCCAATTTTTAGGTAGCATGGAACGTCCTGATGTAGACAAAATCAATGGTCTGTCTCCAGTGATTTCAATAGAACAGAAAACCGTTTCCCGAAATCCAAGATCCACAGTAGGGACCATTACTGAAATATACGACTTTCTTAGATTATTATACGCCAGAGCCTCAGACGCATACAGCTATGTAACTGATGGCAAGATGGTTCGATATAGTGATGACCAAGTGATTGACCTCATTCAGGAGAGTTATTTGGACAAAAAGATTGCTATTCTATCTCCATTGGTTAAAGGGAGAAAGGGGCATTATCGCGAGTTGTTTGAGAATTTGATGAAACAAGGGTATCTGCGCGTGCGTGTAGATGGCGATATAGTAGAAATGCAGCGAGGAATGAAACTGGATCGTTATAAAATCCATGATATAGAACTCGTTGTTGACCGGATGCAAATAGAAATAGAAAGCACTGCTAAAACCGGGAAAAAGGCAGGAGCGGCAAAATTATTCCCGAGTACTTCTATTGCATCTTTGAGCAGACTCCGACAATCTGTGCAGACAGCTATGAGACTTGGAAAAGGAAGCTTGATGGTGATGTTGGTTGAAGAAGAAAAACCAGCAACAAAAACAGGAAATAAAAAGAACAAGGTCCGAGCGGATGTCCGTCATTACTCCCGCCACTTGATGTGTCCTACGTCGGGTATTGCTTATCCAGAGCCGGAGCCAAATCTCTTTTCGTTCAATTCACCTTATGGAGCTTGTCCACATTGCAATGGATTGGGTGAAGTGGCTGAAATAGATGTAGAAAAAATCATTCCCGACTTCGAAAAGAGTATCAAACAAGGAGGAATTGTAGCTTTAGGAGAGGCAAAAAACAATTGGACATTCAGTCAAATAGAAGCAGTATTAAAACATTACAAATGTGATCTAAAAACCCCTCTGAAGGACATGGACGAAGAGGTGATCAATGCACTTCTCTATGGGACAGAAGAGTTAATACAAATTTCGACTTCGCTTGGTCATTCATATCCAATGCAATTTGAGGGGATCATTGCTCAAATAGAAAAACAGGTGGACGAGGATGCAAGTCCTGGATTGCAGCGGTGGGCAGAAAGTTTTATGAATAAAAAACCTTGTCCAGAATGCAAGGGGTCTAGATTAAAAAAGGAAGCACTTTATTTTAGAATAAACGAGAAAAACATTCACGAGTTGGCATCTATGGACCTCAAATTGCTTGCCGCTTGGATGAAAGATATAGACAAGGGACTTTCTGATCGTCAGAAGACCATTGCTCAAGAACCCTTGAAGGAAATCCGCAATCGATTGGGTTTTTTGGTCGACGTAGGACTTGAATACCTCACCTTGCACCGAAGCACCCGTTCCTTAAGTGGCGGAGAAGCTCAGCGGATAAGACTAGCCACACAGATCGGTTCGAAATTGGTAGGTGTGCTCTATATACTTGATGAACCTAGTATCGGCTTGCATCAACGTGACAATCACAAGCTTATTCAATCGCTCAAAAATTTGCGTGATGGAGGCAATAGCGTGATTGTGGTAGAGCATGATAAGGATATGATGATGGAGAGCGATTACCTCATCGATATTGGCCCTGGTGCAGGGATACATGGTGGAAGAATCATTGCGCAAGGACATCCATCAGAGCTTATTAATGGAGAAAGTGTTACTTCAAAGTATCTTCAAGGAAGTCTGAAAATTGCAGTTCCCAAAATCAGGCGAAAAGGCAGTAATAAATATTTGACAATTGAAGGAGCATCAGGGCACAATCTGAAAAATGTAACCCTTCACATTCCATTGGGTAAATTCATTTGTGTTACCGGAGTTAGCGGTAGTGGCAAGTCTTCTTTAATCAATCAGACCCTTTACCCTATTCTGAACGCGGAAATATATAATGGCGTGAAGAAACCCCTTGCATATAAAAAAATCAAAGGGATCAATTACTTGGATAAAGTAATTGAAATAGATCAGAGTCCTATTGGAAGAACACCCAGAAGCAATCCCTCCACATATACAGGTATATTCACAGATATACGATCGCTCTTCTCTTCATTGCCCGAAGCAAAAGTGCGGGGATACAAACCCGGTAGATTCAGTTTTAATGTTGCAGGAGGACGTTGCGAAGAGTGCAAAGGAGCAGGTGTTCGCACCATAGAAATGAATTTTTTGCCCGATGTATTTGTGGAATGTGAAACTTGTAAAGGCAAGCGTTATAACCGCGAAACCCTAGATGTTCGATATAAAGGGAAAAGCATTGCAGATGTTTTGGCCATGAACGTTGATCAGGCCGTAGAGTTTTTCGAAAATCACCGAGGGGTTTTAAATATTGTAAAAACTTTGCAGGAAGTAGGTCTAGGTTATATAACACTAGGACAACATAGCACCACACTCAGTGGCGGAGAAGCACAGAGAGTGAAGTTGTCTACAGAATTAGGCAAACGCGATACCGGTAATACGATCTACATTTTAGATGAGCCAACAACAGGATTGCATTTTCAGGATGTGCAAATGTTGATTAACGTATTAGATCGTTTGGCTGACAGAGGAAACACAGTTGTAGTGATAGAGCACAATCTCGATGTGATCAAAGTAGCTGATCACATCATTGATATTGGTCCGGAAGGCGGTTCGGGTGGCGGCAATATTGTAGCCGAAGGCACACCCGAAGAGATTTGTAAAGTCAAGGCAAGTTGGACAGGGAAATATTTGAAGGCGGAATTGTGAGTATTGGGAGGAGAGAACAGTTCGAAGTTCGCGCTTCTATGAGTGTCATTTCACTCATTACAACGAAATAATTCTTCGAATAGCCTCCGTTGGATTTGAATCTGCGAATACATAGTTGCCGGCGACGAGCACATTCGCTCCTGCTTCAATAAGTTGACGATAATTTTTATCGTTTACACCACCGTCAACTTCAACATAAGCATTGCTATTTTTCAAAGCCATCAATTCGCGGAGTTTGCGAAGTTTTGAATAAGTATTTTCTATGAAAGACTGTCCACCAAAACCGGGGTTTACACTCATGATCAAAACCAAATCAAGGTCCGAAATGAGGTCTTCCAATAGATGCACAGGAGTATGCGGATTCAGAGCTACACCTGCTTTCATACCCTCTTGCTTGATAGCTGACACGGTTCGATGTAAGTGAGTGCAAGCTTCCAAATGAACGGTCAACACATCAGCTCCAACATCTTTAAACGCCTTGATATACTGATCAGGTTCTACGATCATTAGATGTACATCGAGAGGTTTTGTCGCATGTTTTTTCAGTGCTTTTATGACTGGCATTCCAAAAGAAATATTCGGAACAAATCGACCATCCATTACATCCACATGAAACCACTGCGCCTCACTGCCATTGATCATTTCTATGTCGCGTTGCAAATTGGCGAAATCAGCGGATAGAACACTTGGAGCAATTATATGGGACATGTAGAGATTTTTTCGCGAAGGTAAAGGAGATTTAGGCAAGCAGCAGATAGAAGGTTTGAGAGATTTCCCCATCTTTGACGCATGTTAGTGATTGGTATAACAGGTGGAATTGGCAGCGGAAAATCCACTATTTGTAAGTGCTTCGAAGTACTGGGAGCACCGGTGTTTTTTGCCGATACTGTAGCTCGCAACCTCTACACAGAAAGCGAAGAATTGATGCGTTTCGTAGTCTCCGAAATAGGTGAAGAGTCATATAACAATGGAAAGCCTGATTACACATTCATTGCTTCGAAGGTATTTAGCAATCCAGATCTCATCCACCGTCTTGAGCGGAAAATTCACCCTTTAGTGGGCGAGCGTTTTGAAGAATGGAGATCACATTTAAACTCGCCTTATGTGCTTCGTGAGGCCGCTATACTCATAGAAAGTGGTTCATACAATACTTGCGATGAAGTTGTACTTGTGCAAGCTCCTATGGAATTGCGAATTCAATGGATCATGAAAAGAAACACAAGTACCCAAGAGGAAATTGATCGCAGGATTCGTTTGCAATGGACAGATGAACAAAAAAGACCGTTCGCTCATCATATACTGAACAACGATAACATGTCACTCTTAATGCCTTCGATTCTCAAATTAGATCATCGTTGGAAAAATGGAATTAGCGCAGAATCATGAATTTCAAGTTTTCTAGATATTCAGCTTCTCCTGAAATACTGATTGTATAGAAACCACTTTCCAAACCATCAATCGAAATCTCATTTACTTCGCTGTTGAAGCGTCCAACAGAAACAATCCTGCCGGAAGCATCTATTACATTGTATTGATAATTCGAGTTGCGGTCAGTTCTCAAAATGATTTTCTCAGAAGCTGGGTTTGGATAGAGTACAAAAGAAGATTCTGTCATTTCGTCAACACCTATGCACACCTCTACCGTTACCAAAACCACATCTGTATCAATACAGCCATCATCTGTGGAAGCAGTTAGTAGCACTGCGGAAACACCTGCCCCCCACTCGTTAGAATTGAAGGTGAAAGTTTGATTCTCAGAACCATCGATCCATAAGTAGTTCAAACCATTTGGCGCCAAAAACAAAACATCTTCACCTAAGCATATAGTTGTATCCAGTCCGAGTTCAACTGTGAAATCATCGTCTGTGTCTATGGTTATTTCCTCTGCATACACACAGCCATTTGCATCTACCACAGCTACTATGTATGTACCCATAGGGCAATAGTCTACTGTTTGACCCGAGGCTGAGAAATTAGAAGGCCCATCATAATAATATTCATAATCGGGGTTTCCACCTGATGCATCCACCGAAATAACTCCATCTGTGGACTCAGGGCAAGACGAATTAGTGACCGATATTTCCACATCCCACTGGGTAGGTTGATTGATTACATATTGACCTGTAAAGACTTCACCGCAAGGGGTTGTCAATTGAAGATTGTAAGTTCCTGGTCCCACATTTGTGATATACGGATCTTGTGAATTGAAGCCATTGGAGGATGTCCAAACACAGTCGAAGTTGGAACCCATTCCAAACACAGAAGGAAATATTGAACCTGAAACAGGCTGTCCCTCACCTACAGGACAATTCACATCATTAACGGCTGTATTTAAAAATGTTTCGCCATCAAAAGATTTTATTGTGATTTCCACATTACCAACCTGACCCCAATATCCGTCTATTTGAACAAAGTACATTTCGTTGGGCTGCAGGCAACCCGCATAGCATGTAGAGGCCCAGGCATTGCCTGAATTACATCCTCCGTATGTATCATCAGAGGCAGAGATAAGTTCAAAATCCCAGACATTTCCACAATCCGTTCCTTTCCATATTGCAATTTGCGTATCGAAGTTTGTGCCCGGATTGCAAGTACTTATCTCATAAGTAAGGCCTGCTTCAGGAAGGAAATAGGCCCAAGCCGTTTGAGTGGCATCACCCTCGCACCACATACCATAAGTTCCGCAAGACAATGCAGGAGGTTGGATTTCTCCGAAAGATGCTATGCAATTATTTGTTTGCAATGACAGACTTGCGCCATCTGGAGCAATATAAGCTGCACCGCAGGCAGAGTCGTATGCAACATAAGGAAAGTAACCTGCTTGAAAAGTCCAAACATTTCCTGCACCTGTTCCAAAGTATGTTCCGGTTAAGAGACCGTTTTGAAAAACATCAAATGCCAATCCACCATCACCATAAGAATCAAAGAAATAAAGATCATACGATTGACCGTCAACAAGACAAATATTGGCAAACTCTGCTCCATAATCAGGCATTCCATTTTCACCGCTAGGACCTCCAATTCCACAACCTACCTCTTCATTACTTCCGGAGGCCAATGAGCCATTGCCACAGCCATTTCCGGTGGGCACTATTTCCCAATAAGTTTCTTCGGCCCATACATCATAAGAGTATGCTACTATCCAGGTATCTATTTCTCCGACATCACATTGAGAATGAGCGGGCATTGCTGCAATTATGAGTACACCTGAAATTAAAAGGCTTTGTATAATATTCTTCATGGATAATTAACGAATCGAAAGTTTATGTGTGGTTATTGAGTCTGAATTGTGGAGTTCGATGAAATACATTCCGGCACTGAATGTTGATAGATCAAGGATTAAACGGTTTCTATTTCTCACCGATTCCTGTCGTATCAACTTCCCAGAAATGTCTTTTAGAAGGACAAAACTATTATCATCGGTACTAGACAGCTCAATGTAAACAAACTCATCGGCCGGATTCGGATAAACGATCCAATCGTTACTTTGAATTACTTCGTCTACGCCCACACCACCACAAAGTGGATCATAGGGAAATCCAGGAGAGCCATCAATGCAACCAGCGAACCAATTGGATCCCATATTTTGATCGTTTGATCCTTCAGTATATTCAACACTTCTGCCAGTACCATCCGACTGAGTTGGCCAAGGTGAATCATCTAAATACAGAACACTTAACTGTAAATCGTTGCTAAATGAGAACACTTTCAATATGTCTTCGTCATTGTTAAGATTGAATTCAAAAGGACCCATTACATTATTTAGACCAGGATAGACGCTTTGAAATTCTTGCAAATTCTTAGCTAACACTAAATATCCTTCAGGTTCAATAAAAGTGTTCAAAGGGAAATCAAAGCGATTAAAATAGTTCTGATCTTTGAAGTACATAGAACTGAGATCCAATGGAACCTCAAGTTTGTTGTGAATTTCAATCCAATCTCCCGATTCTTCCACATTGTCGTCGTTGTACATGAATTCCGAGATTTCAAATGAGCTTTCGATACTATTCCCTGTAAAGTTTGCAACGAACGTTGCATCACTTTCAAAATTCATGATTAGGTCTCCACTGTTCACGTCAACAGGAAAGATCTCATTCGGCGACCAGTGATCAAATACATATCCAGGGTTTGCAATTGCTGTTATTCTAACCGGAATACCATTAATATAAGTACCTGTCCAAGGATATTCTTCCTCACTCGGTTCAATAGTAGAAATATGAATACGACCAGCTCCGGAAGGCACAACATCAAGATTGATATCGAGTGAATTGTTTAATCCGAAATGATCTTGGAGCATAGAAACTACGCAGGCCAATCTCTGGTTGTTCCAATCAAGTCTCCAGTCGTAGCCATCGTACCACCAATTATAATCAGTATTCCAACGAGAGCAATGTCTTACCATCGCATCTGCCGATTCGGAGCGCATTTCATTTCGAATAGCTGTAAAATTTTCTGTGCGATAAACAGAGTTTCTGAGGTCCAGATATCTCAGAATAAATCGATCGCGGAATTCAGGGTTTTGAATTGCCTGAGCGAAGATTTCATCGGTGTAAAAATCATCATCGCCAGCTCTAGTGATGTAGTTTCCACATGGATTGTCGCCCATTCCAAAATCCATATCCATGAGCATGAATCTCCATTTGCCTCCTTCTGTATCATCATGCCAGAATTTCGTGTTGTTCATATATCCACTGCTCCAGTCGCCATTCATATAATATGTTTCACCGATAATATAATCTATATAGTTTTCGATATCCATGAACTGCGAGAAGCCATCGAAGAAGTTTTCATTTTGAGGATTGTTGGACATTACCCAATTGTGCATGTCATAAAAGGATGCGTCATTTCCATTGATTACATTAAATCCCATGTAATTGTATGAGATCACAGTAGCATCGTTGGCGGCAACTCCATGATTGTCTTCGCAAAAATCCTCATTCAAGTTTTCACGTATTTCATAGAAACCCCAATATTCTCCATTCAAAAAAACCACAGAGGGAGCGTATCCCATGTAATCTACATCAGTAGTTCGCATAGCCCGTTGCATAAGGGCATCGTGGTATCTGTGACCACCGTATTCATTTCCGCCATTTCTCAAATTGAAAGATTTGAAATCAGTGATAAATGGTTTATCGTTCAATAATGGATACTCGATTTCGTCCATTCCATAGTCGTCACGACACATAACACGTAAACTCTTTTGGTCTTGTCCTCTAGACCAACCTCCATGAATTTTGAGTCCAATTGGGCCTTCAAACTGAATTTGGCCATCGGGTGTGTAGTATTCTATGTAAGACTCGCGCTCCCAATCTTCCCAAAAGTTGGCACCGAAATAGGGATATCCACCATAATCAGGCGGTCCATATACATAAATTCCAATATTCTCATCCCACAGATTGTCGGGGTTGGTAGATATACAAATAACTGGAACAGAGAGATTATTTTCATCTATCATGTATGTATTCTTCTCCACCAAAGACGGTAAAAGACCATCATTGCTGAAACAACGAGCCGCGAGCACTGTGGTAATACCTAAGTTAATTGTTCCTGTGTACAGTGTAGAGTTTTCATCCGGCACACTGCCATCTGTCGTGAAGCGGATATCGGCGTTTGGTGAAATGCTAGTGATCTGAATATTTTGGGCAGTGCCAAATATTCCACTTTGAATAGAAAATATTGGTTTCGGTTCGTAAGACACCGCGCATATAGTGTTTCCATTTTGATCATTCGGTGTAGGCACTGTAGCAAAACACCAGTTGGGAGCACCACTTGTTTGACGGGCATACGAATTTTCGAGCGCCGTTTGAGGAAGAATGATTTGATCCACAAGAATCTGATTGGGATTTGTGAGATGCAATTCTTCACCAATATTTAAAGAAAAATTGGTGTGCAATTGGGCAGTACCACCAAGTCCCATGAAATCAGGAGTGGGGAAAAACTGAATATCATTTGTGGCAAATCTCATGCTAAGCCATGCATTGCCTGTCAGATCAGATGAGAAGGGATCAGCGTTATGCACCTGAACAGCGAGAACATTTTCTCCTTCTATTAAAGCGCTTTGCCATACACTTGAAACAACATTGTATAGATCGATAGGGATTCCTTGGTATCCATTTGCTTCATGACTTCCTGAAGCTAGTTGATCAAAGGCAGGAGGTACACCAATAAAACCGACGTTACCACGACCTATTTCTACCCCATTTAGGTAGGCAACAAATCCATCATCGAAGTCCATGTGGAGCAATACTTCCATCACTGTTTCAATGTCCTGGAGCATAAAACTCTTTCGCATAAAAACAGAAGTTGCCGAGCCAATAACAGTTCCGTCATCCCCATCGGCGAATCCGATTCCACCTTGTCCTAAAGACCAAGAAGAGTCGTCGAAACCCGTTCCTCGCCAAGCTGCATTGGGTTCAGAAGTGGGTACAAGGTATTTCCAAGTATCACCTGCGAATATTGCAGTTTCATAGTGATCTGTGCCTCCGCCCAAATCCTTACCGCTAGCCCAAATCACAAGATGTTCATTTGGGTCAATGGAGATGGCTGGAAGAGTCCATTTTTGTAAATTCGATTGGTCGTCAGAAACGGACCAACCCGCTAAATTTACAGCTTGGTTTCCAGGATTATATAATTCAAACCAATCTTTAAAATCGCCATCTTCATCCGCATAGGTACTGAGGTTTGAAGTCTGGACTTCGTTGATAAGAACTTGAGCCGAAGCGGCATAGAAAGAAAAAGCACCCAACGTTAGGGTACATATTCGTAACATTTTGGTCATATTCTGGTAACCTGATTTTTGTGAGATGTAAATATACATAAAAAAAAGTAATACGCGATTTATCGCGTTACTGCATAAAAAACCTGACACCCAAAAAGAATCTGACACCTTGATTCGGCGCAAAAACATAGGTCGGATCAAAAGTCAATGCATTGGGATTATTAGTTGTTGCTAGTGCCTGTCCCTCCGAATCGAAAGTAACATCTTTATCAAATGGATCAAAGGATCGAGCAATGCTATTCGCCGGAGGTGTATAGTTGAGCAAATTTTTCACCCCTCCGTATACCTCCCAAGTCTTTGTGGGTCGATAAGTCATTTGAATGTTTTGAATACTCCACCACGGAGAGTACTCAGGGCGATTGTCCAAGGGTCCCAAAAGCGGCAGTCTCATGGGCGCATAGAGATTTCCTGTGTAATCCCACTTCCATTTTTTATTCGAAGTTTCATGTGATAAAGTCCAAACCGCACTGAAATTTTCGGTTAACATTTGACGAATCGCCTCATTGTTTTCTGTAATAGAAACATCCATCCATGTGGCTCCGGTGAGCACTCTCCAATTACTGCCAATTGCGATGTCCAAATTGGCAGTTACTCCTTTCGAAACTGCGAATCCTTTCAGATTGTCATAAATAATCTGATTGGGATTTGATTCATAATCGGGAATAATCTTATTGGAGAAATGGGTATAAAAGAGGGAGAGATCGAGTGTTGCGAAAGTTTTCGGAGTCAGCGCTCTTTTATGCACCACGTTGAAATTGGTATTCCAAGATCTCTCAGGATTTAGCGTCTCAGTGAACACCACTTCCCTTGCCCCCGTGAGCGCTGCGTGATCCTCTGTAAAAACACTAGCTATGCGAAATCCATTTCCTGAACCGATTCGAATAATAGTTCTGGTGTCTTGCGATTCCCATTTCAAGTTCATTCTTGGAGTGGCTATGTGTCCATATATTTTTTGATAGTCGTACCTTAGTCCTGTGAGCAACTTTAAACTTGGTGATAAAGAAATAATATCTTGGACAAAAACACCAGGAAGCAAAGTCCTGTTTACCGAATTATGCAGCACACCGCGCTCTTCATAAACTTCAGTTGCAGGTGTATTGTCATCGTAAAGTGTGTATCTCAATGCCAGTCCGGCAAGCATTTCATGGGTTTTAATTTCTCGATCCCATACGAGTTGAGCAAAACCTATTTGTTGATTCGCTTCGAACTGTGTGATGCCATAATATGAATCCTGTTGATGACCATTTAAGCTAAATTGCAAAACGATAGATTCTTGAAACGGTAATTCATAGGCACCAATCATCTCATATCTGTTCGTTACAATACTTTCTCCGTAAACGAGATCGCTGCCTCTGAAAGATTCATTCCAATTCATTTGTCCTCCCCACCTATTCTCCGACATCCACCTTGCAGCAAAAGACAATTTGCGACCAGCAGTTCTTTTGAAACTCCACTTATTGAAAACTGATATGCGTTTTTGGAGAGTTACATCTGTAAATCCATCGCCATTCATGTCACGCGGACTGTCATAACTGAAGGCATTCAAAGCCAAAAGTAAATCGAATCTTTTTTTCGATTTCATAGCCCACATAAAGTCCATATTGGTTTCTTTCCAAGAAGTGGTCTGCAAATCCATGGAAAACTTAGGCATATTATCAGCATCCTTAGTAATTACATTGATCAATCCACCCATCGCCTCTGAACCATACAATGCACTTGCGGGTCCTTTTACAATCTCAATCCGCTCTACCATAGATTGGGGTATGCCTGTCATCCCATAAACAGACGACAATCCACTCACTATGGGCATACCGTCTATCAAAATAAATGTATAAGGACCTTCGAGACCATTGATATGAATATCTCCGGTGCTGCACACATTGCAGTTTAGTTGAGGACGTACCCCATTTACATTTTGCAACGACTCAAAAACAGAAGGATTGGGATTGGCCTTGAAGAATGAAGCTTGATACAGCTCAATAGGAACAGGGCTATCAGACAAAGAGACTTCCTTCATTGTTCCAGTGATGACCACTTCTTTCAGTGATACATTGGATACCATTGTTACATCAAGCCGTACTGTTTCATTTGGGGTTTTAATTTTTACAAAAAAAGTATTCTTTTGAAAACCAACTATACTGAAGATGATCGTGTACGATCCTGGAATGAATGACTCCAAACGAAAATTTCCGGAACTATCCGAAACTACAGAATGTCCTAATTCAGGAGAATGGACAACAACAAACTCTATTGGTCCCGCTTCACTCTTTATTAAACCTTCTACCACTGCAGCGTGAGCAATTTGGCACAACAAAATGACAATGAGTGTAATAGCGAACTTATGGGTACAGATTGTTCCTTTCATATTAGATGACGCAAATATATATGTTAGATTAATCTATCTTTAAATATTTACGAGTAAAAAATATGCTTCTATATGGTAAGACGAGATTCCTTATCATTATCTAGCTTAATGAGGCCATTAGACTTCCTCATTTCTTAGAACTGTATAAAAATGATATGTTTGCATGATTATGGCATCACCTACAGAAGAAAACTATTTGAAAGCCTTGTTTGGACTATCGATTGAAACTGGCACAATTACAGTGTCTGATCTCGGAGAACGCTTGGGAGTGAGTATTCCCACTGTAAACAGCATGGTTAAAAAACTGCACGAGAAGGGCTTGGTAATCTATGCGAAGTATAAGCCTATAACATTGACCGCAAAAGGAAAAAAGGAAGCCGCCTTGGTGATTCGCAAACATCGACTTACAGAAATGTATTTAGTAGAAAAAATGGGATTTGGCTGGGAACAAGTTCATGAAATTGCCGAGCAAATGGAGCACATTAATTCGCCTATGCTTTTTAATCGAATGGACGAATTATTGGAATATCCTACTATAGATCCACATGGTTCACCAATACCTGACGACAAGGGACGAGTTGAATGGAAATCTTATGAGAAATTATCTGAATGCAAAGGAGGAAGAAGTGTTCGACTGTCGGCTCTAACTCATAGTAGCACTGAGTTTCTGAGTTTATTGAACGATCGTGGATTGTCTTTGGGAATTCAAATAAAAATTGCGCATGTAGAAGCCTTTGACGGCAGCATGACTTTGAGCTATAAAAATCATCCTTCTGTAACACTGAGTGCATTGGTTTGTGAGCGATTGTTAGTAGAATAAAAAAAGGCTGCTCAAATGAACAGCCTTTAACCAAAACAAAAAAACCAATAACTACTACTTAGCTAAACCGGAAAATGTCAAGGCTCCACCGGCAAGAGCAATGTCTTTTAAAATGTTTGTCATGGAAAGCGCCTTAGACATATCGTCAGTTGCACCCATGAAAGAAGGTATATGAATAGCAAGGACAAAAACGAGCAACAGAGCTGCCAATAGAATTCCTGCAAGTTTATCTTTTCTGCGAAGTGCGATTGCTACACCCGCTGCTATCAAGAAGATTCCAATTAGATATGAATAGATATTTCCTGGGCCCGGCATGTAAGAAGGAATCATTCCAGCCATCATATCGGCCCTGATAATGTGACTTATACCAAAGACTACTATGGGAAGGCAAAAAAGCCATCTCGCTAATGTAATGTATGGTGCATTCATGATAGTGAGCCTTACGGTTTGATAGAAGAAAGGTAAGAGCGCTCTTTCGCTCAAACACATCAATTGAATTATGATGTTAACTGAAACCTGTTCATAGTCGTGTGTTTCATTAAAAGAGCTTAGTTGAAAACTGTTGACATATCATTCTAATGAGTAGTTTGAAGCAATGACTTTTGTGATGTGGTAAGAATGATCAATACACAACTAGTAAGTATGACTGTAAGAAGTCGCAGATGGCTGCTGTTTGCAATTACTGCAACATGCATTTATCTCCTGATGCTCTAAACCCATCAGCCTTTCTTCGGAAAAGGGATTTGAACAGTTGCTTCGTTGTTATGTCGGTAAAACCGGCACGGGCATTGGTCTCTCAAATCCTAAGCAATGAAAAAGTGGTACGAAAAATATGCTCCGTGGTTTGTGGATTTTTGGTATTATATAGTCATGGTGCTTCTTTTCATCATCCTAGCAATAGTCTTCTTGTGAATCGTTCAAAAAAAATATCTCTCAAGGGCAATAGTCCACATTCGTTTTGGTTCTCTTTTCGAACCATGCAAAAGTTTGTTATCATATTGATTTGTCTATCGTTCTCTTTAGGAGCATCTGCCAATAGAGCAACACAGGCCTTTTTCAATTCCCAGAGCAAAATCCTAGAGAAATCATACAAGCAATGGATGTGCACAGAATTGAGAGGTGCCAATCCCTCCCATTTTAATTGTAGCAAAAACGATCCGAGAAAATCGAAAGCTGAAGAAAGAGCACCGAAAGTGCAAATTCGATTTATTGAAATAGACATAACATCCAATAAAGAATTTGAAAATCTGTATTTCCCGGAAAATGATTGCTCAATATTTCTAACTTTAAAGTCCTTAGGAGATTTGTACTTCCCTCTTTTTGAGAAAAAACTAGATAGCCAAAAAGTAAGCAGACATTTCAAATATCTTTCATTGGTGCTTACTGGTCTCAACCCAAATTACTCAGATGATTCGCAGAGATCGGGTATGTGGGCACTAGACTACCTCGCTGCTCGGTCGCTACATTTGAAGTCTGATAGTTTAACCGACGAACGACGTGGAGGCGATTTTACGGCAGATGCAGTATCTAAATATCTTGCCTTTCTGAGCGAAAAGTTTGATGGCGATGAAGCCAAGATGCTCATTGCATACAAGTATGGTGTTGGATATACAAGACAACTTACTACCAAACTGGGTACGGAATGGAAATCGGGATTAAGGCTTGACGAAATTCAATTTTTGAAGTTTTATCAGTATACAGTTGAGCTTTTCGAGCAATATCAAACTTCGAATCAACTCAAAAACTACTTCGATATCCTAGGCAATTATGAAAATCTATTTTTCCCACGCGATATTCAGTACGACGCATTGGTTGATGTACTGAAGTTGGATGAAAAAAAATTGCGCGATCAAAATCCGGTATATACAGGTAATTGGATTAGTTCAAGTGCTAGAAGAGTACCATTTATCCTAGATCAAAAGGTCGCTCTTTCGTTCAAAACCCTTGAAGACAGCATCTATAATTGGAAGCCCGCTCAACCTGTCGAAAAAGAGGAAATCTACTTTAAACCGCAGTATCATAAAGTGAAACGCGGAGAGACATTAGGTGGAATCGCTTCAAAATATCATGTGAATATTGGTCAACTTAAAAAATGGAATAACTTGAAGGGAACAACAATTTTTCCTGGTCAAAAATTAAAAGTTAAACAGACGGTCGTCTCACCTCCTTCCTCGAAAATAGAAGAACCAAAAGAATCCAAGGACTCCACTCAGGCATCGGGATCAAATGAATTGATTGATACATCACCAAAAATTGAAACTAAAGAGGAAAAGTCGAAACCTAAGTCAACACCCGAGAAAAAGACAGCCTATGTATCCTATACTGTAAAATCGGGGGATTCGCTATGGATAATTGCTTCAAAGTACAAGGGAGTTAGTCCTGAAGACATCATGAAATGGAATAAATGCAATGAAAAGATCAGACCTGGTCAAGTTCTGAAAATCCATAAATCAAAGTGAAAATGTTAGGGGGCCCCGATCATATAACTCCTCATCGCGTTCTGATTTTACTGTTGTTTGTTGGTTTGTTGTGTATCGGTGTAATGGCCATATTTCCCGCAAATGGTATATCTTTTGGAGGTGAATACAAACTACGGTTTAAAACACTTTCTTCCCTGCTCGATACCACAAAAAATGGGGGTTCTATTGATGGCAATTTGTCGGATTTTTTAATGCAGTACGATTCGATACCTACTCTTGCAGAAACAAAAGCTGATTCATTAAACGTGGTAAGAACTACCAATACAGCTTCTCTTCAATTCGCAGACGACAGGGCGGAAATCCTGTACCCTTTTTTCGAAAAACTGGAATCGGCCAAGACAGCGGGAGATATTCTCCATGTGCTTCATTATGGTGATTCACAAATTGAAACCGATCGAATTACAGGTTTTATTCGAGCAGAGATGCAAAAGAAATTTGGAGGTAAAGGACCTGGATTGATTCCCCCTGTTCCTATTACCGAATCGGCAAACATCAGTCAGAGTAAAAGTTCCAATTGGAAAAGGTACACTGCCTATGGATTTCAAGATAGCAAATCAGCACATAACAAATATGGTGTTATGGCTTCTTTCGGCCGATTTACTGCGGCAAAAGCAAAAGAATTGATTAACCCATTGGACTCTATATCGGCATGGCTCGAATTTAAACCTTCGTATATGGCACAATCCAGTGCTCGTATTTATTCTAAAGCAACAATGTTGGCTGGAAATAATCTATTTGATGTTCGGGTTGATGTTTTTGCTGATGACAGTTTAATAGATACAAAAATTCTGTCCGCCTCGTCATTCATGAGCACTCATACTTGGCATTTTTCATCAACTCCTGGCGTGCTGCGCTTTCAATTTATAGGGGCCGACAGCCCTGATGTTCATGCCATTTGTTTAGAAGGCGAAAGCGGTATAATGGTAGACAACATTGCACTACGTGGAAGCAGTGGGAATATTTTCACCAAGATCAATGGATCGGAAATTCGAACTGCTTATGAGTTTTTAAATCCGGGATTAATCATTATGCAATTCGGTGGAAACACAGTTCCCTTTTTAAAGACAAGTGAATCAGCCAAAGATTATGGCAATTTTTTTCAATCACAAATTCGATATTTGAAGTCTCAGTGTCCTGATGCCGTTTTCATCGTAATTGGTCCTTCGGATATGAGCACAAAAATAGATGGAGAATATCAAACTTGGCCTTTTCTGGAGGATGTGAGAGATGCCTTAAAAACGGCTGCATTTGCTGAAAAATGTGCCTTTTGGGATATTTATGCTATCATGGGTGGGCGCAATTCCATGATTAGCTGGGTAGAAAATTCGCCCCCTTTTGCTGCTCCGGATTACACACATTTCACTCCAAAAGGCGCACGGAAAGTTGCGGAAATATTCTATCATTCGCTTATGAGCGAATATGATGCTTGGTACAAAGCAAAATTAGAATAACCATTGTCTTAGAATGCTTTGCGTGAAAATAAAGTCTCCCGCCTTTCACGCAAAGTTCGCGGAGGGAATTGCACGCAGAGAGCGCAGAGGCGATTTGAAATTCTAAATTCCAATAACTGCTTGTCTTCCAAGAAATAAATCTTTGCGGGCTTTGCGTCCGACCTTTGCGTGCTTTGCGTGAAAATAAAGACGCTCGCCTTTCACGCAAAGTTCGCAGAGGGAATTGCACGCAGAGAACGCAGAGGCGATTT